>NZ_JBHXUW010000076.1:0-34719 GCF_042672475.1 Streptomyces sp. NPDC127177 | reverse complement strand
ACCCGGAAGGGTCGGGGCCCAAGCCCGTTGCGCAGTGCGGTGTGCGGATTCAGCCGGTGGTACGGGCCGGCCGGCCGGGCACGTGGGCGGCGACGAGCTCCGCGACACGGGGCAGGTGGTCGCTCAGGAAGAAGTGGCCACCGGGCAGCACATGCCGCTCGAAGGGGCCATCGGTCTCCCGCTCCCAGGCCTGCACACCCTCCAGGGAGACCCGGGGGTCGCTGTCGCCGGTCAGCGCGACGACCGGGCAGCGCAGCGGCGGCCCGGGGACGTAGGTGCGTGCGGAGAGCATGGCGTAGTCGGCGCGCAGCGGTGGCAGCGCGAGCTGGAGTATCTCGGGATGGGTCAGCAGTTCCTCGTCCGTGCCGGACAGCAGCCGCATCTCCCCGATGAGGTCCGTGTCGCTGGGCGGATCGGGCAGCCTGGCCGGTCGCGGCAGCGACGGGGCCTCACTGCCGGAGACGAACAGCGTGGCGGGCGGGCGCCCTTCGGCCGAGAGCCGGCGCGCCGTCTCGAACGCGAGGAGCGCGCCCATGCTGTGGCCGAACAGCATGAGGGGCCGGCCGCCGCTCGCGGGGAGCGAGGCCAGCACGGCGTCCACGACATCGCCGAGCCGTTCGGCGAACGGCTCGGCGAGGCGGTCGTGTCTCCCGGGATACTGCACGACCTGTGCCTCCACCGACCCCGCGACCTCGGCCGCGAGCGGATGGTAGCTGCTGGCCGAACCGCCTGCGTGCGGGAAGCACAACAACTGCGCTCCGGCGTCGGGGGCCGGGCGGAAGCACCGTATCCAGTTGTTCACAACATCCCTTCTCTCGTGCTCGGTCCGGTCGGCGACCGGCTCAGTGAACGATCCTCGCTCACTGAGCGGCGGCGATCCAGCTCTCCAGCTGATCACGGGTGGTCGCCGGGTCCGCGACGAGAACGGCGAGTTCGTCGTCGCGGGGTTCCAGGGTCGTCAGGGCGGGGCAGCGGTGGCAGGCCTCGACACCGACCTGGTTCCACCACTTGCAGTGCGGGCGGAGGTGGCACCGTGGCACGGCGGCCGGGACGGAGCCGGCCGGGACGGTCGTGATGCGTTCGATCAGCCCGCAGGCCTCACCGACCCGGTTCGCGCAGTCCGACACACAGTGCGAGGCGAACCGGAGCACCCGGTTGGGTGCGATGCCTTCCGGGATGGCCCCGAGAACGTCGGCGGCCGGTACGGGCTCGGCCAGGTAGACGACCTGGTCCCGATCCCCGGACCGTACGCCGAGGACGACTGACTCCGGGCTGCTCGCATCGCCGCTCGGACACCATCTCAGGGGAGTCTCCTGCCCGTCCCCGGCAGGGTTCGCGGTGCTGCTGTCCACGGTGCTCACCTCCTATTCGTCAGCAGGAAAGCGTCGAAGGAGCACTGCTGACCACCCTGCCGCCCACGACGCCCACGGTCACGGCGCCCTTCTCCTGCTCGACGGCCACGGCCTGGGCGATGCTCTTGGCGAGCTGCTCCTGGCTGGTGATCCGCTCCGGACGCTCGGCCGCGTTGGCGGTACCGCTCACCGTGACGAGACCGGCGACGAGTGCGGCGGCGGCGGCCGCGGTACGCATGCTGTTGTTCATCCCTGTCCTCCATGAAGTCAGCTGTCACTTACAGGAGTTGACCGTAGGGTCGGCCCTGCTGCGCGATCGGCAGTTGCGGCGGCATCTTCGGGCGGCAGCGTGTGCGGAAACTGCCGCCACGGCTACCGGCCGGGCGGGCCGGACTCCGGTCGGCCGCTGCGAACGAGAGCTGTCATGGTGTCGGGATGACTCCTCCCTTCGACGCACCGGCCGATTCCCTCGCGAGCGCCGCCGAACGCTTCCCCGCCCAGTTCGCCCGCACCCGGCGTTTCTCGCTCGGGGTGCCCCGGCAGGTGACGGTCTCGCCCGACGGCGAGCGGGTGCTGTTCGTGCGCGGCACATCGGGCACCGACCAGGTGAGCCGGCTCTGGCTGTACGAGAACGGCGAGGAGCGGATGCTCGCCGACCCGCTCGGGCCCGACCTCGCGGAGGGGGCACCGGGCGAGGTTCCTCCGGAGGAGCTGGCGCGGCGCGAGCGGGCCAGGGAGGCGTCGTCGGGCGTGGTCTCCTACGCCACGGACGCGGCGGCACTGCTCGTGGCCTTCGCGCTGGGGGGCGCGCTCTGGGTGGTGCGCACCGACGGCGGTGCGCCGCGACGGATCCCGACGGCCGGGCCGGTCGTGGACCCGCGCCCCTCTCCCGACGGCTCCGTGATCGCGTACGTGTCCGGCGGCGGGCTGCACACCGTGCGGACCGACGGGACGGCGGACCGCCTCCTCGCGGGGCCGGACGGCGAGCAGGTGACGTACGGGCTGTCCGACTACGTGTCGCAGGAATCGATCGGGCGCTCGCGCGGCCACTGGTGGTCGCCGCGCGGCGATGCGCTGCTGGTGGCCCGGTCGGACACGGCAGAGGTCCGGCGCCGCTACATCAGCGATCCGGTGGACCCGGAGCGGCCGCCCCGCGTGGTGCCCTATCCGGCCGCCGGCACGCCGAACGCGAAGGTGTCACTGCATCTGGTCCGGATGTCCGGGGAACGGACCGATGTCAGGCTGCCCGGACAGGCCGGCGGGGACCACCCCGAAGGGAAGTGGACGGCCCGGGACTTCGAGTACGTCGTGTCGGCGTGCTGGGACGACCGGGGGCCGTTGGTCTCCGTGCAGACGCGCGACCAGCGGTCCGTCCACGTCCTGGAGGTGGACGAGCGGTCGGGTACCACCCGCACGTCGAACCGGACCCATGACGCGGCCTGGGTGTCGCTACGGCCGGGCACACCGCTGCGTCTGGCGTCCGGCGCGCTCGTCGTCGCGGCCCGCCCGGGGGGCGACACCCAGGGCCTGGACATCGGCGGCACCCCGACGCCGCCGGGGCTGGAGGTCCGGGAGGTGATCGGCGCGGCGGACGGGCGGGTGTACTTCACCGCGAGCGAGGAACCGACCGAGATCCATGTCTGGTCCTACAAGCCCGACGCACCCGATGAGGGTTTCGTACGGGTCAGCGGCGCACCCGGTGTGCACACGGCGTCCGTGGGCGGTCCGGCGGTGGTGCTCGACAGCCGCACTCCGGACGGCCATACCCTGACGGTGCTGCGCGACGGTGCCCAGGTGGGCCGGATCGCGGTGCTGGCGGAGGAACCGCTCATCGTCTCTCGGCCGCCGGCCCTGAGGCTCGGCGGGCGGGAGTTGCGCGCCAGGCTCCATCTGCCCTCCTGGCACCGGCCGGGCGACGGCCCGCTGCCGGTGCTGCTCAGCCCCTACGCGGGCCACGGCATGCAGATCGTGCTGGAGGCTCGGGCGTGGTGGCGCGGTCGCCCAGTGGTTCGCCGAGCAGGGCTTCGCGGTCCTGGTGACCGACGGGCGGGGCACGCCCGGACGGGGCGAGGCCTGGGAGAAGTCGGTGCACGGCGACCGTCTCACGGTCGTTCTGGAGGACCAGATCGAGGCCTTGCACGCGGCGGCCGTACTCCACCCCGACCTGGACCTGACGCGGGTGGCGATGCGGGGCTGGTCGTTCAGCGGCTACTTGGCGGCGGCGGCCGTACTGCGCCACCCGGAGGTCTTCCACGCCGCGATCGCGGGTGCGGCTTCGGTCGACCGGCGGCTCTACGACACCCATTGGGAGGAACGGTTCCTGGGCCACCCGGACGTGTTTCCGGAGAACTACAGCCGCAATTCCCTCCTGGCCGAGGCCGGCGCCCTGACCAGGCCACTCATGCTGGTCCACGGTCTTGCCGATGACAATGTGGCCGTGGCTCACACGCTGCGGTTCTCCGCAGCGCTGCTGGCCGCCGGCCGGCCGCATACGGTGCTGCCGCTGTCGGGCGCGGGCCATCTGGTCAGCCAGGAGGAGACGGCGAGCAACCTGTTGCTGCTGGAGCGGGAGTTCCTGAGGAAGTCCCTGGGGCTTTGAACACGGGGTGCCGGCTGCGCGTACCCCTGGACGAAGCGCCGGAGCCAAGTACACCGTGGAAGGGAAAGCCAGCATGAGCACATCGCAGGACCGCGAGGTCCGCCTCGGACGCCGGACCGTCGTCACAGCGGCCGGCGCGGTCTCCGTAGCCGCCGTACTCACCGCGTGCGGCGGTTCGAAGGAGGAGGCTGCGGGTTCCGGTGTCGTCGAGCAGACCGGTGACAGCGGGGCGGGCGGCGGTGGCGCCGTCCTGGCGAAGACCGCCGATATCCCGGAGGGCGGCGGCAAGATCTTCACGGAGCAGGGGGTCGTGGTGACGCAGCCGACGGCCGGTGAGTTCAAGGCGTTCTCGTCGAAGTGCACGCACATGGGCTGTGCGGTCTCGAGCGTCGCGGAGGGGACCATCAACTGCCCTTGCCACGGCAGCAAGTTCGACGTGGCGACGGGTGACGTGAAGACGGGACCCGCCACCGAGCCGCTGCCCGCCACCCCGATCAAGGTCGACGGCGACTCGATCAGCCTCGCCTCCTAGGTGTTTTGAACGCGGCGCCGTCCGCCCGGATGGCGGGCCCCGCGGAACTCCCGGGACACGCCCCACCTCCTGTGGTCGCACTGCTGTCGCCACCCCTGGGACGTCCGCGCAGCCAGCAGCCGAGCAGATCGTCCGTGGTGGCGACGGTGGCGACCAGGGCGAGGGTGTTGCGGATCATCGCGGGGGTGTAGTCGGCGGGCACCCCCGCGATGGCATCGGACGGCACCACCGCCGTGTAGCCGAGGTTCACCGCGTCGAACACCGCGTTGGGAATGGCCACGTTGGCCGACACCCCGGTGACGACGAGCGTGCGGCAGCCGAGATTACGGAGCAGCGCGTCCACGTCCGTGCCCGCGATCGGCGACAGTCCGTGCAGTCTGCGGACGACGATGTCCTCGTCGGCCACCTCGATCGGCTCGGCGATCCGTACCGCCGTGGTGCCGGAGTGCTGCTGCACGGGGAGCCGCCCGGCGGCGCGGAAGAGCCGGGCGTTGCGGTTGGCACCGCGGCCGTCGGGGCGTCGCTCGGCCACGGCGTGCAGCACCTGGATCCCGGACTCGTGGGCGGCGGCGACCAGCCGGGCCACATTGTGCAGCGCCCCCGAGGACCTGGCCTCCTTCGCCAGTTCCGGCAGCGCGCTGCCGGGCCCCACCACACCCTGCTGGCACTCCACCGTCAGCAGGACGGTCGAGGCCGGATCTGTCTGCTCGGCGAGCTGTTCCCTGGACGGCACTGCGGGCCCCTCTCGGCGACGGAACGGGCGCGCGAGGCTAACCTCCATTGCGCGACGAGGGAAGAGGCCCCATGATTCCTGACACATAGTCAGCTATCAGGAGGGGGCTTCCCATGGCCGTCATTCAGCGACGGGGCCGCCGGATCATGATGACGGACGAGGAACGCGACACCTACCTCGCCGAGCAGCGCACCTGCCGGGTGGCCACCGTCGGCGCGGACGGCCGCCCGCACGTCGGGGCGCTCTGGTTCTGCTGGGACGGCACCTCGCTGTGGCTCTACTCGATCACCCGGAGCCTGCGCTGGTCGCAGCTGCGCCAGGACCCGAGGATCGCCGTGGTGGTGGACGACGGAGTGGAGTACGGGGAGCTGCGCGGCATCGAGCTGTCCGGCGACGCGGTGTTCGTCGGCGAGGCACCGCGTACCGGTGAGCCCTGCCCCGAACTCGCCGTGCCCGAGCAGCTGTTCGCGGCGAAGTACTTCGGCATGGAGGTGATGCCGCACGACGGCCGGCACGCGTGGCTGCGGCTCACCCCGCAGTCCGTCACCTCCTGGGACTTCGGCAAACTCGCCGCGCTGCCGGGCATCTGACGATCCGCCTGGGGACGGGGACCGACGGAGGTACTGCGGCAGGTGGGGGTACTACTGCGGCAGGTCTGGACGCTGCGGCCGACGGGTTAATGCGGCAGGTCCGGGCACTGCGGCCGGTGGGGGTACTGCGGCCCATGGGACACCCCCGCCTCCCGCCGGCGGCGGCTCACCTCTGCCCCTGCCTGTTCCCCAACGGCTCGTCCAGCTCCCGGCCCGCCTCCTTCAACGCCGCGACCGCCGCCCTGATGGACGGCCGCCGGTCCGCGTCCACCCGCCACACGGCGTGAACATGACGTCGCATCTTCTGCCGTACGGGCACCAGCGCCACCCCCTCCGGCACCGGACCCCGGCCCAGCCTGGGTGCCACACAGACCCCCATTCCCGCCGCGATCAGGGCGAGTTGGGTGTGATGCTCACGCGCGAGGTGGGCGATACGCGGTTCGATGCCCTTGGCCCGCAGGGTGAACATCAGCCACTCGTAACAGAATTCACCCTCGGGCCAGGACACCCAGTCGTCGTCGGCGAAGTCCTCCAGATCCACCTCGGCCCGGCCGGCGAGCGGGTGCCCGGCCGGCATGGCGACGTCCGGGGCGTCGTCCAGGAGCTGCGCCATGGCCAGACCGCCCGGCACGGGCAGCCGCTTGTTGCTCCAGTCCAGCACCACGGCGAGGTCGATGTCACCCCGGAAGACGGCGTGGATCCCGGCCTCGGCCTCCATCTCCTGGGTACGCACCCGGAGCTCGGGGTGGTCCGTGCGCAGGGCGAGCAGGGCCGACGGGAAGAGCCCGCGCGCCGCCGTGGGGAAAGCGCTCAACCGGATCTCGCCCACCACCTCGCCCCGCTGCGCCTCGATGTCGGACTGCGCGAGTTCGACCTGGGAGAGGATCCGGGCGGCGTGGTCGGCGAGCAGTTGTCCCGCGTCGGTGAGCCGGATCCCGCGGCCGTTCTTCGCGAGCAGCTGCTGACCCACCTCACGCTCCAGCTTGGCCATCTGCTGCGAGACTGCCGACGTCGTGACGTGCAGCCCCTCGGCGGCGCCGCTCACCGAACCGAGCCGGGCGAGGGCATCCAGGGTGCGCAGGCGCTCCAGGTTCAACATGTAAGCGATGCTACGCGAAGAGACGCACAAACTCTCACTTGTGCTAAGAGATCGCATTCGTCATCGTGGAACCCATGAGCGCACCGCCCGCACCGATCGCATCCGTGCCGACCACCCCCTCGACCCCCTCCCCCGCGGACCCGGGCCCGGCCCGCCGACCGGCCCTGGACTGGCGGCTGCGTTTCGCGGCGCTCTCGCTCATCTGGGGGTTCAGCTTTCTCCTGATCAAGGTCGGGACCGACGGGTACGCCCCGTTCCAGGTCACTCTCGGCCGGCTGCTCTCGGGCACCGCGGTGCTGGCCGTGGCCATGGCGGTGAAGCGGGAGCGACTGCCGCGCACCGCCCGCACCTGGGGTCATCTGGCCGTCGCCGCGTTCTTCCTCAACGCGCTGCCGTTCTCGCTGTTCGCGTACGCCGAACTGTCCATCCCCTCGACGCTGGCCGGCATCTGCAACGCGACCTCACCGCTCTGGGGCATGGCGCTGTCACTGGTCGCGCTGTCCGAGGACCGGCCGACCCGCCGCCGGGTGGCCGGTCTCGGGCTCGGCTTCCTCGGGGTACTGACCGTGCTGGGTGCCTGGCAGGGCTTCTCGGGCCTCGACTTCACCGGTACGGCGATGGCTCTGCTGGCCTCGCTCAGCTATCCGGTCGGCTGGATCTACGTCCGCCGGACGCTGGCGGGCAGCGGCTCGTCGGCCCTCACGCTCACGGGCAGCCAGCTCTTCCTGGGCACGTTGCAATTGGCCCTGGTGACACCGCTGTTCACCTCGGCCCCGACGGGTTTCCCGCTGCTGCCGACCTTGGCCGTGGTGGCTCTGGGGGCCCTCGGCACAGGACTCGCCGTGCTCCTCCAGTACGGGCTGGTCACCGAGGTCGGGCCGACGACCGCGCAGATGGTCACGTATTTCATCCCGGTGATCGCCACGGCCGCCGGAGTCACCGTGCTCGGCGAACAGCTGAGCTGGAACACCCCGGTCGGCGCACTCGTGGTCCTTGCGGGGGCCGCACTGACCCAGAGCAGGCCCCGCGCGGCCCGGACGGCCGCACGGGCAGCCGCCTCCGTCCGCGGGTAGGGCAGTTCGTCCGGATCCGGGCCCCAGCGGGCCGGGCCCGCGTTGGACGGGAGCCCGGGGCGTGTCGCGGTCGGGGCTCAGCCGTAGCTCAACGGCCGGGCGGGCCCGGCCGCCGCCGCCACCGCGTCCGCCAGCGGTCCGATGTCCGTGTCATCGAGCGGCGACACGGTGATCCGGATCCCCTGGGGCGCGGACATCCGGAACCGGGCCCCGGGCGCCACTGCCCAGCCCGCGTGCAGCAGCCGCGCCACGGCCCCGGTCTCGTCGCTCACCGGGACCCACACGTTCATCCCGCTCCGGCCGTGCGCCTCGACACCCCGGGCCTCCAACGCCCGCACGAGCGCGTCCCGGCGATGGGCGTACGCCCGGGCCACCTCGAGCGGATCCACGGCGCCCGAGGTCCACAGGTGCACCATCGCCCGTTGCAGCAGCCGGCTGACCCAGCCGGGCCCCAGCCCCTGCCGCCCCGACACCCGGTCGGCCGTGACCGCGTCACCCGTCAGCACGGCGACCCGCAGATCCGGCCCGTACGCCTTGGCCACCGACCGCACGACCGCCCAGCGGTCCGTGGCACCCGCCAGGGTGTGCAGCGGCAGGTCGACGATCGCGTGACCGTGGTCGTCCTCGATCAGCAGCACACCCCGGTACCCCGCGAGCACCGCACGCAGTTCGGCCGCGCGCCCGGCACCGATCACCGCTCCGGTCGGATTCTGCGCCCGGCCGGTGACGACGACCGCACGGGCGCCCGCCTTCAGGGCCGCGTCCAGAGCGTCCGGCAGCGGCCCGTCGTCGTCGAGCGCCACCGGGACCGGACGCATGCCGAGCGCCGGTACGAGATCCAGCAGGCTGCCCCAGCCCGGGTCCTCGACGGCGACCGCGTCGCCGGGTCTGAGATGGGCGGCCAGCACCCTTTCGATCGCGTCGAGCGATCCCGAGGTGGCGATCACCGGCCCGGCCGGAACGCCGTCGGCGTCGAACGCGCTCCGTGCGAGCGCGGCGAACTCCGGGTCCACGGGCGCCTGCGCGTACATCCCGGGCGCCAGCGCGTACGCCTCCGTGACCGCGGCGAAGGCCTCGCCCAGCGCGGGCAGCAGCGCCGGGTCCGGATTCCCCTTCCCCAGATCCCGCACCCCGGGCGGCGCCTCGACCCGCAGCGATCCACGCGCGGTGCTCGCGGGGCGGGGGCGCACCCTGCTGCCCCGCCGCCCGGCGGTCTCGATCACCCCGCGCTCGCGCAGGATCCGGTAGGCAGCCGCCACCGTATTGGGATTCACCTCCAGCAGGGCTGCCAACTCACGCATGGGTGGCAGCACTTGGCCGGGAGCCAGCTCTCCCGAGCCGACCCCCTGCTCCACGCTGGCGGCAATTTCCGATGCACGCCGTCCGACGATCCGATACTCTCCTAGCACAAAGAAGAGTATGCACTAGTGCAATGGAGTACGCAATGCCGGACACCCAACCGCCGCAGACCACGGGCCCGGACGACGCAGCCGCCTACGAACCGACCGCACGCACCGTACCGACCCGCTCCCGCGAACGGGCCGCCTACGACCGTGAACAGATCCACTCGATACTCGACGAGGCCTACGTCTGCCACCTCGGCTTCGTGCGCGACGGCACCCCCGTCGTCCTGCCGACGCTGTTCGGCCGGGTGGGCGAGCGGCTCTACGTACACGGCTCCACCGGTTCCCGCCCTCTGCGGACGGCGGGCGGGAGCCCCGCAGGCCTGGCCGTGTGCCTGACGGTGACACATGTGGACGGACTGGTGCTGGCCCGTTCCGCCTTCCACCACTCGCTCAACTACCGCTCGGTGGTGGTCCATGGTGTCGCGCACGCGGTGACCGACCCCGAGGAGCGGCGCGCCGCGCTCGACGCGATCGTCGAGCAGGTCGTCCCCGGGCGCTCGGCGGACTCACGGCCTGCCGACGAGAAGGAACTGGCGGCCACCGCGGTGCTCCGGCTGGATCTGCGGGAGG
This sequence comes from Streptomyces sp. NPDC127177, assembly GCF_042672475.1. Taxonomy (NCBI): domain Bacteria; kingdom Bacillati; phylum Actinomycetota; class Actinomycetes; order Kitasatosporales; family Streptomycetaceae; genus Streptomyces; species Streptomyces sp. NPDC127177. The sequence continues at coordinate 24,765 of NZ_JBHXUW010000076.1, read as the reverse complement.
TGTCCGCGAAGGTCCGCACCGGCGGCCCGAACGACGATTCCGAGGACCTCGCACTGCCCCACTGGGCGGGTGTCGTTCCGCTCACCAGCGGCTTCGCCGACCCGGTGCCCGCGGCCGACCTCGATCCCGCCGTCGCGGTCCCCGGCTATCTGAAGGCGCTCTGAGCCGACCCGGAGTGGTGAGCGGGCCCGCACCGGACCGGTGCGGGCCCGCCACCCGGCGGTCAGACCTGGACGGCCGCCTCCCGGCGGGCGTGTGCGGCGCCGCGGGTCTCGGCCACGGCCAGCCCGGCCACCGCCGTGAGCAGCAGCAGCGTCCCGGCGACGGTGGCCGCGGTGAGCTGTTCCCGGAGCACGACGACGGCGATGACCGCCGCGCTCACCGGTTCGAGCAGCATGATCACCGACACCGTCGCGGCCCGGACCACGGCCGCCCCCGCGAAGTAGAGCGCGTAGGCGAGCGCGGTCGGGATCGCCGCCACGTACACGAGGAGGGTCACCACCTGCGCGGCGTGCGCGGTGTGCGGCACGATCCCCTCACCGGCCGCCCACGGCAGCAGGAGCACGGACGCGATGGCGAACGCCCAGGCGCTGGTGGAGAGCGCGTCCGTACCGCCGCCGTCGCGGCCGAGCCAACGGGTCAGCAGGGTGATTCCGGCATACCCGGCGGCGGAGAGCAGGGCCAGCGCGATACCGGCGGGCCGCACCGTACCGGCGTCGCCGCCGAGCACCAGTACGGCAAGCCCGGCCAGGGCTCCCGCCACGGCGGCGATCCCGCCGCCGCCCAGCCGCTCACCCATGGTCAGCCGGGCACCGACGGCGATGAGGACGGGCCCTGCCCCGAGTGTGACGACGGTCCCGACCGCGAGGCCGGTGAGCTGGACCGCGGCGAAGTACGCGGTCTGGAAAACGGTGAGCCCCAGGCCCGTACCCACGATGCGCAGCAGCCGACGCCGCCGGGGCTCGGCGGCCGCGGCTCCGCGTGCGGGCCGCAGTGCCAGCGCGGCGAGCAGGAGTACGAGGCCGCCGGCGCAGCGCCAGAACGACAGGGCGAGTGGGCCCAGGTCACTGACCTCGAAGATCAGTGAGGCGGCGGCACCGGCGGTGCCCCAGGCCACTCCGGCGATGATCAGGTAAAACAGGCTCCGCCCGACGGACAGGCCGGAAGCAGGATTCGACACGTGACTTCTCCAAGGAAGACGGGAGGTGGTCGCTCGGCTCCGCACGCGGGCAGCGACGAACCGCTCGGGGACTGCCCCGAGCCCGGTCTTCGTCAGATGTGGCCGCCCGCTCTAGGCGGCGGGAGGCGGAAGCACCGTCGAATGCATGATCGCGACCCTACGTGGCAGCTCGGCCGGCGGACAACTCCCCCTCGTATCCGGCGGGCTCACCGCCCCGGCCCGACGCGACCGGCCCCGAGGGCGCCTTCGGTGTCGACGACTGCGCGATGAAGGCACCGAACAGCACCAGGAATCCCCCGATGAGCTGCGGGGCCGCCAGATGTTCGCCGAGCAGTACCCAGGCGAGGACGGTCGCGATGACCGCTTCCAGGCAGGCGACGACGCCCGCGACCGCCGGGGACAGCAGGCGCACCGAGATCACGCCGGTGACGTACGCGATCACGGTGGCGAGCAGCACGATCCAGACGAGCAGCAGCCAGGCGGGCACGTCCGCGCCGTTCATCGTGGTGCCTCCGCCGAGCAGGGACCAGTCCATGCCCCACGGCCGGGCCACCACGGTGAGGACGGCGGCACCGATCAGCAGGCCGTAGGCGATGACCCCGACGGGGTGCGGAGGTTCGCCGCCCGCCGCGGACTCGCCGCTGCCCGGGTCGGAGAGTACGAAGTAGCCGACCTGACAGCAGGCGGCGCCCAGCGCAAGCAGCAGCCCGACGACGTCGAAGGTCAGCCCGGCCCACACCTCGACGACGCACGCGAGTCCACCCACCGCGAGGACCACGCCGACTGCCGCCGCACGGGTCACCGGTCGGCGCTGGACGAAGCGCACCCAGCCGAGGACGAGGGCCGGCGCGAGATATTCGACCAGCAGGGCGACACCGACCGGAATACGGGAGATCGCCGCGAAGTAGCAGGCCTGGACGCCTGCGACGGCGAGCAGACCGAAGCCGAGCAGCAGCACGGGCCGGCTGCGTACCAGAGCGCGGTGGTGCCAGGCCACCGGCAGCATGACGAGCGCGGCGCCCGTCACCCGGAGCCACACCACGTGGAGCGGGTCGAGACCCGCCTCGATCAGCGGCTTGGCAGCCACTCCGGAACCGCCGAACGCGAAGGCCGAGGCGAGGGCGAGTCCCAGGCCGGCGCTTCTTCCCCGTGACGCGTGCATCGGCACATCATGACAGCTGACGTCAGGAGCGTCATCCCCGTGACGCCTGACGCGGGTAACACTCCGATGTCACTCCCGCCCCTGACACACGCGCCCCGGCCGCGTGCGGTCGCGGGACCGGCAGCGCACCCCTTACCCGCCGTGCGTTCCGGCGCCCGACGCACCCGCACGCGCCACCGCGAGCCCGTCCGTGTGGTCGCGCACCCGCGCGATCAGGCCGTCCCCTACATCGATGATCAGCAGCCCCGGAATCGGGGCCCACGCTCCCCCGGCCGGCTCCACCACGACGACGTGCTCGGCGACGACGCCGTCCGGATCGGTGGTCCCGTGCACGAAGACGTCTCTGATCGCGAAGACGCGAAGGGGGCCGGCTCCCCAGGCCGCACGGTAGGGCGCGCCCCCCTCGCGGCCCGAGAGGGACGGAGAGAAGCCAGGAGCGGTGAACGGGAACTCGTGCACCGCGTCCACGGCGTCCACGGCGTCCACGGCGTAGGGATCCGCCAGATCGTCCGCGCCGGGGCTCGACGCCCCGCGCGACATCCCCGCGGAACGCGTCGGCGCCCCCGCTCCGGCCGGCCCCCGCCGCTCCGGCACAGCCGCGGGACCGAGCACGGCGGTCACTCCCGGCCGGAGTCCTCGACGATCCGGTCCGCGAGCAGCGCCGCGTCGACACCTGCCCGCTCCAGTACTTCGACGGCCCGGCAGTGCCGGTCCGCGGCCAGCGCGGCGAGCAGATCGAGGCCGCCGGCCCGCTCCTGGCCACGGAGTGCCGCGCGCCTGTGCGCGTCCTCCATCGCGGAGGCCGCGGAGGGCGACCAGCCCTCCACGCCCGCGTCCGGCGCGTCCGACACGACCGCGATCGCCCCGGAGTCCTCGACCGCGCCCTGCCAGCGGAGCCCGTAGCCGATACTGCGCTGGACGAGGTAGCCGAGCACCCTGGCCAGCTGCGGTCCGCCGTCGAAGGCGGTACGGACCTCGGGATCCGATTCGATCAGGGAGTGCAGCAGATGAGCCGTGTCGATCTGCTGGTCGCCGTCGCGCAGGGCCCGCCGGCGCGCACCCGTCACCACGGCGGCGAGCGCCGCGGTGAGCCCGGCATCGGTCTCGGCACGGTGGTTCGGTGCGGGTTGCTGAGGAATCCGCGGCGTCCGGTTCTGCACCATCCCACCTCATCAGCCCGGACGGGCCGGAACGTCCCCGGAGAGGCCCATTGACGCATCCCACCCGAGTTGGGCACAGAAGCGCGACTCCTCCTCCTTACGGATGAGATCGAGCCGTTCCGGGACCCGATCCCGGCAATCGGCGCGCGCCGCCTTGCCATGCGCTCCCGGAGCAACCGGAAGCCTCTCCGTATACGTCCCACTGCAGGGAGCGGTGTTGTACGGGCGGCGGGAGGGGTGCCGGAGGTGAGCTGGCTGGTCGCCCTGCCCGCGCTCGACGGGCGCGATTACGTCTACCGGGTCCACGCGCCACGCGACGCACTGCTCGCCGACCTCTTCTGGGCGGCCTTCCACTGCCACGACGACGGACCGCACCCGCGCGCCTGCGACCGGTTCGACGCGGCGCGGATCTGGCGGGCCGGAACAGAGAACACGGACCTGACACTTCATCAGTATTGAATGTTCGGGCCACTGCGGCTACGTTCCGCGACACCGGAACCCGTCGAGAAGGGGTGGTCGCATGGCCGAAGTCAGTGCAGAGGCGCGCATCGAGGCACCGGCGGGGAAGGTCTGGGCCCAGCTGACCGACTTCAGCACGTACGGGGAGTGGAACGCCACCCACACCAGCTTCCCCAAGGGCGGTCCGGCCGCGCTGGAACTCGCGGGCACCTACGAGGAGAACATGAAACTCATGGGGTTCCCGGCCGAGGTGACCTGGACGGTCTCCGAGCTGGAGGACGGCCGCCTGCTGACGACCACCGGGAAGGGCCCGATGGGTGTCAACCTGAAGATGCGCTACGCGCTGACACCGGACGGGGACGCCACCACGGTCCGGATCGACGGCGAGTTCACGGGGGCGGCGGTCTCACTGATGGCCGGCAAGCTCAAGGATTCGGCCACCGCGGCCCTCATCGAGTCACTGCGCAGACTGGACGGGCTGATCGTCGCCTGACGCGACGGTCCGGACGCCCGCGCCGGGCAGCGAAAAGGCCCCGCGGGACTGCCGCGGGGCCTCTCGACGTTCGACCGCTCCACCATCCCACCGGCCGGCTCAGTCCTCGTCGGCGAGAATCAGGTAGAGCTTCTTGCGGGCGTCGTTGATGACCGAGAGCGCCTTCTCGCGCTGGTCGGCCGAACCGGTCTTCCAGACCTGCCCGAACGCCTCCATCAGACCGAAACCGGCCTGCCGGACCTCGTTCATCCCCTCCCAGTCGACACCTCGCCCGGCCTCCTCCCAAGGCGCGTCGGGCCCCGACTCCGCCTCGGTACGGCCGGTGTCCGTCAGCGTGAACAGCTTCTTGCCGCCCTCACTGGCACTGACGATCAGGCCCTCGTCCTCCAGGAGCTGGAGGGTCGGGTACACCGAACCGGGACTGGGCCGCCAGGCCCCGCCACTGCGCTCGCCGATCTCCTGGATCATCTCGTAGCCGTGCATCGGCCGGTCCTTCAGCAGCGCCAGGATCGAGGCGCGTACGTCACCGCGGCGCGCCCTTCCCCGGCCGCCGCCCCGACCGCGTCCGCCACCGAAGGGGCCTCCGCCGAAGGGACCGCCGCCGAACGGCGGACCGAACTGACCGAAGGCCGCCCGGCGCCCCTCGAAGTCACCCCGGCCACGCTCACCGGGTCCGAACGGGCCGCGTCCATTTCCGTGTCCATGCTCATGTCCGTGTCGCATAACCGCACTCCTTCTCACTTCGATTTCTCAAGTTGATCTTTCGCGACCTTATCGTTGATCTGTCGCGATGCGTCAACGATATATCGGAACCGATCGTTTGACAAACCCCTTCGTGAGGCTTCACGTCACGGTTGACCTGTCTCAGTGGAGGTTGGGCCGATCTCGGGCAAGCTGCACTGATCGGTCTCGTCCCGGCGAAGCTCGACGTACCGCTGTTCTGTCTCAGCGGAGATCGACAGCTTCGGTCACGCCCGGTGACGAGTCCCGTAGACCGCCGAGCGCCAGAATCGTCATCACCACCGCGGCCCCCGCCGCCACGCCGAAACCGCCGTGCGCACCGCCCGCGTCCACCACCCGCCCCGCGACCGCGGCAGCGCCCGCTATTCCTGCCGCGCTTGCGGAGTTGCCCCAGGTGAAGGCCTGGGTGAGGACGGCGCGCGGGACCGACGACTCGGTGAGGACGGAAGTGAGGATCAGGAAGACCGGGACAGCGAGTCCGGTCAGGGCGAGGGTGGCGCCGACCGCGATGGGCGCGTCGAGGAAGGTCAGCGGGAGGCACGCGACAGCGAGGCCGGCGGCGGCTGCGGCTTGGTGCCGCCGGGGTGAGCCGCCGTGACGCCACGCTCCGTAGGCCCAGCCACCCACCAGATTGGTGCAGTTGGAGGCGAAGTAGAGCAGGGCTGCCGCGTCCGGCGTACCGCGTCCGACGGCGTATGCGGCGACGGACACCTGCATCGCGCCGAAGAACACCCCGAGCGTGAGACCGAGCGCGACCTGCCGCAGGAATGCGGAGCGGAGCAGGGCACGCCCGGCGTGCCGGCGTTCGGCGGAGCCGGTGAGGGGCGGCATGGTGCGGCGCTGGGCGGCGAGGGCGAGCCCGCCGGCGACGACGAGTGCGGCGGCGAGCAGCACACCGGCGCCCGGGTGGCCCGCCGCGCCGAGGACGCTCACCAGTGCCGGGCCGGCCATGTAGGACCCGCCGTTGGCGAGGGCCTCCAGGGCGAAGGCGGTGGGCAGCGCGGCCGCCCGTTCGCCGGACAGCAGGGCGGACCAGCGAGCGGCGGACAGGGCGCCGAGTTGGGGCAGCGTTGCACCGACGAGCACTCCGGCGACGAGGTCCGGAACGGCGCCGGCGAGCAGCAGCGCCACGGCCCCGGCATGTGCGACCAGCGCGCAGGGAAGCACCCGTGCCTGCCCGAACCGGTCGACGAGGCGCCCGATCTGGGGCCCGGCGACAGCGTCCGCAACAGCGAACCCGCCCGTGACGAGACCAGCGGCGGCGTACGAGCCGGTGCGCGCGTGTACCAGCCAGACGATGCCGATGCCCGTCATGGCGATGCCCAGACGCCCGACAGCGGCGGGAAGGAAGAAGGCCGCGGCACCCGAAGTGCGCAGCAACATGCGGTAGTTCGCCGAAGCCGAAGGCACGGCGCATCCCTTTCGCCGCCCAGCGGGACGCGCCGACGGGGTCGCCGGCGTCCGGATGTGCCGCCCCGTGGCTGCGCCTGAAGCCGTCCAGTCGGTGGCGTGGAGCGGGGACGCGCACCCCACGCCGACTCCATCACCGGGCAGATCTCATGCGGTAGTTGATGACCTCCCTGAGGATAGAGGAGCGGCGCGCGGAAACGAACACCCCCGGAAGCAAGGCGAACGGCTCTGCCTTGCCCTGACAGCACAACCACGATCCCCCGGCCTGACCAGCGATCTCACTCAGGAAGTGCTGCTCGCGAAGCGGATGGTGTCTCGGGCCGGCCTCGGGACAGCCGGTAGCACTTGCGTGCGCACCAGCGCCGATCCCTGCCGTCCGTCCCACCAGAGCGCCTGCTGCACGGCTGTCGCCGGGAGCGCCTCCAGGACGCACGAAGCAGGCAAACGGAAGGGGCGGACAGGTTCGACCGCCTCGAACGGAACCCGCCAACTCGCGCCCAGCGGGATTCTGCGTCGCTCTCCGTCGCCGTGAAAGTCCGGCTCGGACGCTGCTGACGCCTCATCGCCGTACGCATGTGACAGCGCGTCCGCCGCACCCCCAGCTCAGAAGGCCGAGCAGGTGCTCGACCTTCGGTGAGGCCAACGGGCGCCCGTTCACCTTCGCTGCGATTCACGGGACCTTCGTCGAGACAGGTCAGCTTCGCGGTCCGCCGATGCGGAATTGGCCTTGGACCGCGGCTCCGCGGCGCACCTACGGTCCGGTCCATGAGGATTCGAATCGTCGACGCGTTCACCGACCGCCCCTTCACCGGCAACCCCGCAGGCGTCCTGCTCCTCGACCGCGAGGGTTTCCCCGACGACACCCGGCTCCAGCAGATCGCGACGGAGCTGAACCTCTCCGAGACCGCTTTCGCGCACCCGCTGCCCCCTGGCGGCAGTGCTGACTGGGCGCTGCGCTGGTTCACCCCGGTCACCGAGGTCGACATGTGCGGCCACGCCACGCTCGCCACCGCCCACGTCCTGCGCACCACCGGGACCGCGAGCGGCACCGTCCGCTTCGCCGCGCGGTGCGGGATCCTCACGTCGACCGCGCATCCGGACGGCTCGCTCACGCTGGACTTCCCCACCGCCCGGCTGACGCCGGAGGCCGCGCCGGAGGGCCTGGCGGCCGCGCTGGGCGCCGAGCCGGTGTCGGTGCACGACACGGGCCCACAGATCGGTGACCTGCTCGTGGAACTGGCCGACGAGGCGAGCGTCCGAGGGCTCACCCCGGACTTCGCGGCCCTGCGGGCACGTTCGCGGCGCGGCGTCATCGCCACGGCCGCGGCCGACGGCCCCGGCGGCGGCTACGACTTCGTCTCGCGCGGCTTCTTCCCGGCCGTGGGCATCGACGAGGACCCCGTGACGGGCAGCGCCCACACCGCTCTCGCACCCTTCTGGTCGGCGCGGCTCGGCCGGGACCAGCTCACCGGTCTGCAGGCCTCCGCCCGTTCCGGGCTCGTACGCACCACACTGCTCGGGGAGCGCACCCTGCTGACCGGCAGCGCGGTGACGGTCCTGGACGGGGAACTCCTCGTCGCCCTCTGAGCACCCGGGCCCGAACGCACGAAGGGGGTGTGCGGATCATCCGCACACCCCCTTCCGCGACCCGGCCCCGCCCGTTCACGGGGTCGGCAGCCAGCCCACCTTCCCGGCCAGCAGCGCGTATCCGACGAACGCCCCGATGTCGAGCAGGGCGTGCGCGGCGACCAGCGGGCCCACCCGCTGCCAGCGGCGGTACAGCAGTACGAACACGATCCCCATGACCATGTTGCCGATGAACCCGCCGATCCCCTGGTACAGGTGGTACGAGCCGCGCAGCACCGAACTGGCGACCAGGGCCGCCATCGGCGTCCACCCCAGCTGCCCCAGCCGGCGCAGCAGGTACCCGACGACGATCACTTCCTCCAGTACGGAGTTCTGGATCGCCGAAAGGATCAGGACGGGGAATTTCCACCACACCCCGGGCAGCGACTCGGGCACGACCGTGAGGTTGAATCCGGCGGCCCGCGCCACCAGGTAGAAGGCCAGCCCGGCACTGCCGATGCCCGCCGCCACCAGTACACCGCGCCCCAGGTCCCGCCCGGGCCGGGTCCGGTCGAAACCGATCACCCGCAGGCCGGCCCCCTCCCTGATCAGCAGATGGGCCACCAGCGCCACGGGTACCAGCGCGGTCGCGATTCCGAAGAGCTGCCAGGCGAGATCCAGCCAGGGACGTCCCGGCGCGTACGAGCTGTTGAGTGTCGCCGCCTGATCCTTCAAACCCCCCGGTTTCGTCAGTGATCCGACAAAACTGATCAGGGCGGAAACCCCGCTGGCCCCCAGCGAGAGAGCCAGCACCAACACCGTTTCGGACCGCAAGATCCGTCGCGATACGGCCTCCTGAGGATAAGAATCAGCCACGCGCCCCGCCTCCACCTGTACACCTGCCTTGAGTTGTGCATTCACGTCCCATGCCGCTCCCCGCCCCGCTAGGGTCTCGAATGCAGGTACGAAGATCATGCGCGACAGGCCGGGGGACGAGCACCATTGCCGATGGTGTGGTCCCCCTTTTCCTTGTTCATCCTCAAGGAGGGGCACCACCGACATGGGACGTCACAGCTTGCCCGACGACTACCCGACGGACGTAAGCGGGGACCGTCCGTCGAACCGCCGTCGAACCGTGGCCATCGCCACGACGCTCGTTCTCGCCGTGGTGGCGGGAACCGCGGTAGCGGCCCAGGGCGGCTTGCTGTCGTTCTCGAAGTCCTGCGAGGACTCCGCCGTGCACCTGGCCATGGTGGCCTCCCCCGACATAGCCCCCTCCGTTCGCGCCGTCGCCGACAAGGCACGCGAGGACGATTTGAGATCCGACGGCCACTGCTTCGACGTGAAGGTGACAGCCCGCGACTCGTACAAGGTCGCCGACGCGCTCGCGGGCGGTACGAGCACACCGGACTACCAGATGTGGCTGCCGGATTCCGATCTCTGGCTGAGCCGCGCGAAGGGGACGGGCGACGCCGTTCCGATCACACCGGGCGATTCGGTGGCCTCCTCACCCGTCGCCCTGGCCATGGTGCCCTCCGCCGCCAAGAGCCTCGGCTGGCCGAAGAAGAAGTACTCCTGGGCGGAGTTGACGGCCGCTGCGATGGAATCCGACAAGGTCCGCCTGGGCTCCGCCGACCCGGCGCGCAGCGCCACCGGGCTGCTGGCACTCACCAGCATCGGCGCGTCCTCCGAGAAGCAGGGCGGGGACAGCGACACCAGAGTCGCCGCCACCGCCAAACTCCTCGCCCAGCGGATGTCCGACGGCGACACACAGGTACTGGGCACGCTCGCCGGGGACGGCTCCGGCGCCGAGGAGGGCAATCCCGCCCGCAACCAGGCGGTGCTGCTCTCCGAGCAGGCCGCCTTCGCGCATAACGCCGAGTCGTCGGGAGCGGGGAAGCTGAACCTCTTCTACCCCAAGGACGGCACACCCCTGCTGGACTACCCGTTCGCACTGGTCAACGAGGACCGTCTGAGCACCGGCGAGAGCCGGGCGGCGCTGCGCTTCATGACGCTGCTGTCCGAGGACGGCTCCCAGCGCACGTTGCGGGAGCACGGATTCCGCACCACCGACGGCACCGCGGCAGCGAAGCTGGTCGCCTCGGCGGGCGGCAGGTCACCCCAGCCGTACGCCACTTCGCCGGCCGTCGCACCCTCCGACGAGACGCTCCAGGAGACGCTCGGCATGTGGACGATCACCGTGCAGAGCGCACGTCTCACCACGGTCGTCGACGCCTCCGGTTCGATGGCAACGATCGTGCCGGGCCGTAACCAGTCCCGGATGGACGTCACCAAGGCATCGCTGATCCAGGCCCTCAACCAGTTCACCCCGAACGACGAGATCGGGCTGTGGGAGTTCGCCACCCGGCTCGACGGCGACAAGGACTACCGCCGGCTGGTGGCGACCAGCCGGCTCGGTGCGGAGGCGAAGGGCGGCGGCACCCACCGCGAGAAGCTCGCGGCGGCGTTCTCGGCCCTGCAGCCCGTGCCGGACGGTGCCACCGGCCTCTACGACACCACGCTGGCCGCCTACAAGGAGGCGCAGCGCACGTATGTGAAGGGCAAGTTCAACGCGGTGGTGATCCTCACCGACGGATCGAACCAGGACGACCGGTCCATCTCACGCAGCGCCCTGATCGCGGAGCTCAAGCGGATCGCCGACCCGGAGCGCCCGGTTCCGCTGCTCGCCATCGCGGTCGGCCCCGAGGCCGACCGCGAAGAGGTGAACTCGATAGCAAAGGTGACCGGTGGCGGTGGTTACCAGGTGAGTGACCCGGCCGAGATCCAGGCCGTCATCCTGCAGGCCGTCATGACCGCAGGACAGAACGGCCGCGCCGCCGGGCAGTAGGGGCGGCGCGGGCCGATTCCGGCGTGGGCGTGGCCCCGGGTCCGGTCCGGCGGCTCACACTTCCGGGATGCCCACCGGCCAGCTGTGCACGGGCTCACCGTCCTGCATCAGCTCGCCGTACCGGCGGGTCATCGCCGCGAGCGCGGCGTCCCTGCCCAGTCCGGCCTCCCGCGCCCGGTGGTAGGTGTCCACCTGCCAGGACGCACCGTTCGTCCGCCGCTTGCAACGCTCCTCGATGATTCCGAGGTAGTGGTCGCGGTCCGCGGGCGCGATGTTCCACCCGTCGAGGCCCGAGGCCGCCAGGGGCAGCAGTTCGTCCCGTACCAGCTTGGCTGCCGGTACCCGGGTCAGTCCGCCGGAGCGGCCGGGCCGGGGCCAGAGCAGCTCGGCGTCGATTCCCAGACGGCAGGCGGTGTCGAAGTTCTCGGCTGCGGCCGAGAACGGCATCCTGGTCCACACCGGGCGGGACTCCTCGGCGAGCGCCCGCACCAGCCCGTAGTAGAGCGCGGTGTTGGCGATGACATCGGCGACGGTCGGCCCTGCGGGCAGCACCCGGTTCTCCACCCGGAGGTGGGGCACTCCGGCCGACAGCCCGTACACCGGCCGGTTCCACCGGTAGACCGTGCCGTTGTGGAGGTTGAGTTCCGCGAGCCCGGGCACCCCGCCCTCGTCGAGGATCCGCAGCGGGTCCTCGTCGTCGCAGATGGGCAGCAGCGGCGGGAAGTAGCGCACGTTCTCCTCGAAGAGTTCGTACGCCGAACCGATCCACCGCTCCCCGAACCAGGTCCGCGGGCGCACCCCCTGGTTCTGCAGTTCCGGCGGCCTGGTGTCGGTGGCCTGCTGGAAGAGCGGCGGACGCGACTCCCGCCACAGTTCCCGGCCGAACAGGAACGGCGAATTGGCGCCCAGGGCCACCTGGACGGCTGCGACGGCCTGAGCGGCGTTCCACACGTCGGCGAAGCGGTCCGGGGTCACCTGAAGATGCAGCTGGACGGAGGTACAGGCGGCTTCCGGCGTGATCGACCCGGAGGTGCAGACCAATCGCTCCACGCCTTCGATATCAAGGGAGAAATCCTCGCCGCGCGCCGCCACCATTTGGTCGTTCAGCAGGGCGTAGCGGTCCACGTCCGAGATGTTCGCACGGACCATGTCCCCACTGCCGACCGTAGGCAGTATTCCGATCATCATGATCCCGGCATCGACCTCACCGGCCTTCCGGTCGGCATATCCGAGACCGGTTCGCAGCTCCTCGGCCAGCTGATCGAGAACGCGGCCTGAGAGATGATGGGGAACAATGTTGACTTCCAGATTGAACATCCCCAGTTCCGTCTGGAAATCCCGGCTCGCGATGCGCTCGAGAACCTGTCCGTTCAACATCTTCGGCATACCGTCGGAGCCGGCCAGATTGAGCTCGATCTCCATGCCCATGAGGTTGCGCGGCCGGTCGAACCGGCGCTCCGCCAGCAGCCTCCCCAGTCCCTCCAGGCACTGGTGGAGCTTGCGGCGGTACCTCTGCCGGTCAGACAGGTCAAAGGCGCCCCCAACGACCTTCTCCCCCATCGAAGTGTCCCTCCTCGAGTGGGCAGCCCGCGGCCCAGGCCGCTCGCGTCACGATCGATAATGCCCAGACGGAGTGATCCGTAACGCCCCGCGGACGGTGAGCACCCGCTAATCTGAGGGCCTCAGCCCGGTGGCACATTCACTCGGCATGATGCAGTCACGGTTTCCGCCGTCGGTGTGTCGGGAAAGCACCGATGCGTTTCAGCCTACCGCGTCACGGGAAAAACCCGAGGCGGCAGCTGCGCCGCTCGCACCGAATCAGCATAATCTCCGCATAATTAAGTCCGGATACCGTCTTGCCGGCAATAGTGGCGGCAGCTAGTGGAATCACCGCGTGAACACGTGTCGTATAAACTCCGCGGACGTGGCAGAGAGTTGACGCACCGGCTCAGTCACCGGCCTCCTCTGGCCCCGCACGCCGACAACGCCGTCTGCACCCGCCCACGCTCCACCGTGTCTCCGAAGTGAGAGGCGACCCACTATGCCGCTGCATGTTCCTCCGGCTCCCGCGCCCGCGCTGAGAAGCGTTCTCGCGGCGCTCGGCTCACCCACCGCGGTCCGCGAGGCCCGTACCCCCGCTCTGCGGTCCGTCCAGGGACCTCTGAGCCCCGAACACCCGCTCCCCGTTCATGTACTGGACCGCACCGGACCGGACGGGCTCACATCCACCACCCGGCTCGCCGCCTGGCGCTTTCAGATCCGCAGCGCCGAGCGTGCGATCGCGGCGGCGGACACCATGCTCACCCCCGACGGCTGGACCTTCTCGCACTTCTTCGAGGGCCCGTACATCGCCTCGACCGAGCTGGCCCTGCGCCAGGCGGAGGCGGCGAGCACGCACTACCAGCCGAGGCTGCTGTCCATTCCCGAGCTCTACATGCTGGCGCTGTGGCTGCACGAGGACACCGGGGCCGACGCGTCCTTCGGGTCTCCGGCCCCGGCCGACCTGCTGGTTCCGTTGGCCCCCGCCCCACCGGGCATCGCGGCACACCGGCCGCACCGGGTAGCCGATCTGCTCCCTGTGATCACCACCCGCATCACACCCGGCCCCGGCCCCCTGCTCGGCTCCCCGGCCTGACCTCCGGCCGCCCCCCACACTTCACTGTGCCCCGCCACCCGTTCCGGTGGCGGGGCACAGTACGCGGGGGCGCCTGCGCACCCATCCGGACTAGCCCCATCCGGCCACCCCGAACCACCCGAAGTGACAGGGCAGTTGCGTTGAACCGTCCGGCCGGGTGATGCGTCATGAGAGGAGAAGAAGCGCTGCCGCGAAATCCCTGCGGATTGACGCCCGTGGGGCAACACTGGGACCGGACCGATCGATACGGGGGGCGGCCATGAACAACTTTCCAAGCCGCAGGACAATCAACTCAACGCAGCGAAAGAACCCAGCCATGTGCCAGCACCAGCCACCCTGCCCGACCGCCGACTCAGCCGACAGGGAGGCGGCCCGTCTGGTGGCGCACCATCCGGAACAGGGCTGGAGCCTGCTGTGCAACGGCGTCCTGCTCTTCGAGGACACCGGTGAGCTGCTCCCGGACGGGCAGATCATCGCGCCGCACCGGCCGCTGGGAACGGGCCGGGTGGTGAAAGCCGCCTGACCGCGGCAGTACGGAAAGGGGCCGGCCCGGAGAGATCTCCGCACCGGCCCCGACGCAGTTCCGCGTCACACCGCGACGCCCGTGTCGTGCCGGGCGCCGATGCCGTCAGTTGTCGTACGCGTCCAGCGGCGGGCAGGAGCAGACGAGGTTGCGGTCACCGAACGCACCGTCGATCCGGCGCACCGGCGGCCAGTACTTGTCGGCGGCCGAGACCCCGGCCGGGAAGACCGCCACCTCGCGGCTGTAGGCGTGCGCCCACTCGCCGCCCAGCGCGGCCGCAGTGTGCGGGGCGTTCCCCAGCGGGTTGTCGTCCGCGCTCCACTCGCCCGAGGCCACCTTCTCGATCTCGGCCCGGATGGCGATCATCGTGTCGCAGAAACGGTCCAGCTCCGCCAGGTCCTCGCTCTCGGTCGGCTCGATCATGAGCGTGCCCGCGACCGGGAACGACATGGTCGGCGAGTGGAAGCCGTAGTCGATGAGCCGCTTCGCCACGTCGTCGATGCTGACGCCGGTCGCCTTGGAGATGGGCCGAAGGTCCACGATGCACTCGTGCGCGACGAGTCCGGCCGGGCCGTTGTACAGGATCGGGTAGTGCGGCTCCAGCCGCTTGGCGATGTAGTTCGCCGCGAGCACGGCGACCTGCGTCGCGCGCTTCAGACCTTCCCCGCCCATCAGGCGTACGTACGCCCAGGAGATCGGCAGGATGCCGGCCGAGCCCCACGGAGCGGCCGAGATCGGGCCGACCCCGGTCTCCGGGCCGGCGGCGGGCTGCAGCGGGTGGTTCGGCAGGTACGGCGCCAGGTGCGCGCGCACGCCGACCGGGCCGACGCCGGGGCCACCGCCGCCGTGCGGGATGCAGAAGGTCTTGTGCAGGTTCAGGTGGGAGACGTCGCCACCGAAGTGACCCGGCTTGGCGAGGCCGACCAGCGCGTTGAGGTTGGCGCCGTCCACGTACACCTGACCGCCCGCGTCGTGCACCTCGGCGCAGATGTCGGCGACGTGCTCCTCGAAGACACCGTGCGTCGACGGGTAGGTGATCATGAGCACGGCGAGCTGGTCGCGGTGCTGCGCGATCTTGGCGCGGAGGTCCTGGATGTCGACCTCGCCGTCGTCGGCGGTCTTCACCACGACGACCTTCATGCCGGCCATCACGGCACTCGCCGCGTTGGTGCCGTGCGCGGAGGACGGGATCAGGCAGACGGTCCGCTCCTCGTCACCGTTGGCACGGTGGTACGCCCGGACGGCCAGCAGCCCCGCGAACTCGCCCTGCGAGCCGGCGTTCGGCTGGATGGAGACCGCGTCGTAGCCGGTGACCTCGGCCAGGCGCTCCTCCAGCTCACGGATGAGCGTCAGGAAACCCTGCGCCTGCTCGGCCGGTGCGAAGGGGTGCAGCGCGCCGAACTCGGGCCAGGTGATCGACTCCATCTCGGCGGTCGCGTTCAGCTTCATGGTGCAGGAGCCGAGCGGGATCATGCCGCGGTCCAGCGCGTAGTCGCGGTCGGCGAGCTTGCGCAGGTAGCGCAGCATCGCGGTCTCGGAGCGGTGCTGGTGGAAGACCGGGTGGGTCAGCACGGCGTCGGTGCGCAGCAGCTGCTCGGGCAGCGCCTCGGCGGCCGTGGTGTCCAGCGCATCGATGTCGCCGTTGGCGCCGAAGGCGGCCCAGACGGCCGCGACCTCGGTGCGGGTGGTGGTCTCGTCGCAGGCGAGCGAGACCAGATCACCGTCGACGAGCCGCAGGTTCACACCGCGCTCGCGGGCGTCCGCGACGACCTGGACGGCCTTGCCGGGGACCCGGACGGTGAGCGTGTCGAAGTAGGAGCCGGTCACCACGTCCACACCGCTGGAGCGCAGGCCCTCGGCCAGGATCGCGGCGTAGCGGTGGGTGCGCCGGGCGATCGTCCGCAGCCCCTCCGGGCCGTGGTAGACGGCGTACATGCCGGCCATCACGGCGAGGAGCACCTGCGCGGTACAGATGTTGCTGGTGGCCTTCTCACGGCGGATGTGCTGCTCGCGGGTCTGGAGGGCCAGCCGGTAGGCCTTGTTGCCGTCCGCGTCCACGGAGACGCCCACGAGGCGGCCGGGCAGGCTGCGCGCGAACTTCTCCCGGACCGCCATGAAACCGGCGTGCGGGCCGCCGAAGCCCATCGGCACGCCGAAGCGCTGGGTGGTGCCGACGGCGATGTCCGCGCCGAGCTCACCGGGCGAGGTGAGCAGGGTGAGCGCGAGGAGGTCGGCGGCGACGGTGACGATCGCGCCGAGCTCGTGGGCCCGGTCGATGACGGGCTTGATGTCGCGTACGGCACCGGAGGCGCCGGGGTACTGCAGCAGGACTCCGAAGACGCCACGCTCGGCGATCTCCGCCGGGATGCCGTCGGTCAGGTCGGCGACGACGACCTCGACACCGGTCGGTTCGGCGCGGGTCTCTATGACGGCGACGGTCTGCGGCAGGGTGTCCGCGTCGACCAGGAAGACGCCGTTCTTGACCTTGCCGACGCGCCGCGCCAGGGCCATGGCCTCGGCGGCGGCGGTGCCCTCGTCGAGCAGTGAGGCACCGGAGGTGGGCAGCCCGGTCAGGTCGGCGACCATCGTCTGGAAGTTCAGGAGGGCTTCGAGGCGGCCCTGGGAGATCTCCGGCTGGTACGGCGTGTAGGCCGTGTACCAGGCGGGGTTCTCCATGACGTTGCGCAGGATCACCGGCGGGGTGAACGTGCCGTAGTAGCCGAGGCCGATCATCGGGGCCAGCACCTGGTTGCGGTCGGCCAGCGCGCGCAGTTCGGCCAGTACCTCGGCCTCGGTACGGGCCGTCGGCAGCTCGAGCGCCTCCGCGCTGCGGATGACATCGGGCACGGCGGCCGATGTGAGCTCGTCGAGCGAGCCGTAACCGACCTGGGCGAGCATCTTCGCCTGCGCCGCGGCGTCGGGACCGATATGACGCTGCTCGAAGGGGATTCCCTGCTCCAGCTGGGAGAGCGAAGTGCGACGGGGGGTCATGGTGGAGGCCTCCTGGTCTGTCACGACCTGCGAGGGGCACCACGGCGCGGGGTGCCCGAACGGCCTCCCCCTCTGTCATCTCAACCTGAGAGCTTCACCGGCACCCGCTGCGGGCACCGGCTTTCACCGTCGGTGAGGAAAGGACCCGCCTCGGCACAGGGCCGTGCGGAACCCACCCTGCTTTCCAGAGTGACCTAGTCCGTGCGGTACGGGGGCCTGAGAGATTCCGGGGAGGATTTGCTCCTTCGGCGCCTCCGGAGCTGATCCGGAGGACTCTCCCGCACGGGGTAAGCAGCCGCTCCCAGCCTACCAGCGGGGTGCCCGGCGCAATTCTCGAGTGGCCAACGCCACGGATCTGCACTTCTGTGGTTCCTGTGGAGTAGTCGCGACCCGTGGGAGGGACCGTGCAGACCGACATCGATCCGCGCAGCCTGATCGGCCGCAAGGTGTTCGACCGCGAGGGCACCAAGATCGGAACCGTGGACGAGGTGTACCTCGACGACGCGACCGGCGTGCCGGAGTGGGCCGCCGTACGCACCGGGTTGTTCAGCCGGGACGCCTTCGTCCCGCTGGAACCCAGCGAATTCGTCGAGGACGCGCTGCGCGTCCCCTTCGAGCGTTCACTCATCAAGGACGCGCCCGACTTCGGGGTAGGCCGGCACCTCTCGCCGGAACAGGAGCTCCAGCTCTACCGGCACTACGGTCTGGACTCCCCGCCCGAGGAGATCGGCCCGGACCGGGACTTCGGCAGACTGGCCGGCCAGGACGAGTAGTCGGCCGGGTCCCGCACGAGCGGCAGCGGATCGGCCGGCTGGAGTTCCGGATCATCGATACGGAACGTCCGCACCCGGCCGGGCGCCGATTCCGGCTCCTCGAAGCGCACCGTGACCCGGCCGACCCCACTGCCCTGCACCCAGCCGTGGCCGTAGGTCCCGTGCCGTACGTCGTGCCCGGCCGGCCAGCGCCGGGCGGCGAGCTGCTCGGCGCTCTCCTGTTCCGGCTCCTCGTGCTCGGGCCGTTCCTCCGCCGCACCGGCGTCGGCTCCCGGCTCGGCGCCCCCGGCCGCGAGTTCGGCGGCGAGCTCGGCCGCGATCCGCTCATCGGCCGCCTGCGCGAACAGATCCTCCTGGGTGAAGTCCGCGAGGCCTGTGACGCCCACGCCCAGCAGCCGTACTCCCCCGGTGGTGTCCACGGACTCCAGGAGCCGCGCAGCGGCCTCCCTGACCACCGTGGGATCGTCGGTGGGGCCGCGCAGCGTCTCGGACCGGGTCAGGGTCGAGAAGTCGTAACGCCGCACCTTCAGCACCACCGTCCGGCCCGAGCGTCCGGCGGCCCGCAGCCGCTGCACGCACCGGTCGGCAAGCCGCTCCACCTCGCCCCTGACCCGGACACGGTCGTGCAGGTCCGTGTCGAAGGTGTCCTCGACCGAGACCGACTTCGCGTCGCGTTCGGCGACGACGGGGCGGTCGTCATGGCCGGACGCCATCCGGTGCAGTGAGACGCCGTGCGCCCTGCCCAGCAGCCGTACGAGCTCGGCCTCGCCCGCCTCGGCCAGATCGTTCACGGTGGTCATCCCGGCGCGGCGCAGGTGGTCCGCGGTGGCGGGCCCGACGCCGGGCAGCGTCCGGACCGGCATGGGTGCGAGCAGATCGCGTTCGGTGCCCGGTTCTATCAGCAGGAGTCCGTTGGGCTTCGCCTCTTCGGAGGCGATCTTGGCCAGCATCTTGGAGCCCGCGAGGCCGACGGAGCCGCTGAGTCCGGTGACGGCCTCGATCGCCTCGCGCAGCTGCTCACCGATGGTGACCGCCGAGGCCGTGTCGTCCGCCGTGCCGCCCGCCTCCAGGTCGACGAAGGCCTCGTCCAGGCTCAGCGGCTCCACGAGCGGCGACAGCCGGCCCAGCAACTCCATGACCTGGTCGCTCACGGCCCGGTAGAGGGCGAAGCGCGGCACCAGATAGGCGGCGTTCGGCGCCAGCCGTCGGGCCTGCGCCATCGGCATGGCCGAGTGGACCCCGAAACGCCGGGCCTCGTACGAGGCGGTGGCGACGACACCGCGGGGCCCGAGCCCGCCCACCACGACCGGCTTGCCACGCAGACTCGGCTTCGCCGCCTGCTCCGCAGAGGCGTAGAAGGCGTCCATGTCCAGATGCAGGATGGTCGGGGCGGATCTCACACCAACAGATGCTGCCCTACGGCACTGACAATCGCCGGACGTCAGCCGCCCGGCGACCCGGCGATTCCCCGGGAGCCGGCGGTCAGCCGGCCCGGTTGCGCCGACGGGCGAGCTCGTCCGCCGGGTTGTTCCCGATCAGCGTCTCACCGGTGTCGACCCGCTCCCCGTGCAGTTGTGACAGCGCGGCGTCCACGTCCCGCCAGACCACGCCCACAGCGATTCCGAAGACGCCCTGGCCCCCCTGGAGCAGATCCACGACCTCGGCGGGCGAGGAGCACTCGTAGACGGTCGCCCCGTCACTCATCAGCGTCATGCGTTCGAGGTCCTGGAATCCGCGGGCCCGCAGGTGCTGGACCGTGGTGCGGATGTTCTGGAGCGCCACCCCGGTGTCGAGGAACCGCTTCACGATCTTCAGCAGGACGACGTCCCGGAAGCTGTAGAGCCGCTGTGTGCCCGATCCGTAGGCCGGACGGACGCTCGGTTCGACCAGACCCGTGCGCGCCCAGTAGTCGAGCTGCCGATAGGTGATACCCGCCGCCGCGCACGCCGTCGGCCCGCGGTAGCCGATGTCCTTGGCCGATGCCACGCCGTCCCCCGCCACCGCAGCCGGCGCAGCCGGCTGCCTGATGGTGTGGTCGGCTGTACTCCCCTGGTGCGGATACGGCCCACCCACTGCCGCACCGTCGCCGCTGCTTCTCACGCCGACCTCCGTCCTTGACCTGCCCACTCGAAGGTAGGCAGTCACCCGGGGTGCGTCAACGATCGCCACACTCGGCACGCCGAGTGATAATCACCCTGAGGGTGGTTTCCCGTGACCCTCGACGGGGAAAGGCTTGCCGGATGCGCTGACCGCGCCCCCTTGGGACGTCACTGACTGTTCGTACCGAAGTCCTCCGGCGAGATCTGATCGAGGAATTCGCGGAACTTCTCCACCTCGTCCTCCTGCTCGTCGGGGATCGCGATCCCCGCGTCGTCGAGCACCCCGTCACTGCCGTAGATCGGCGTTCCGGTGCGCAGGGCGAGCGCTATGGCGTCGGACGGCCGCGCGCTCACCTCGACTCCGCTCGCGAAGACCAGCTCCGCGTAGAAGACCCCTTCGCGAAGGTCCGTGATCCGGACCTCGGTGAGCTCCTGGCCGACGGCCTCGAGCACATCCTTGAAGAGGTCATGGGTCAGCGGCCTGGCCGGAGCCATGCCCTGCTGAGCGAAGGCGATCGCGGTCGCCTCACCAGGACCGATCCAAATAGGGAGGTACCGGTCGCCTCCCACTTCACGCAGGAGCACGATCGGTTGGTTGGAGGGCATTTCCACCCGGACACCCACAACGTCGAGCTCGTTCACACAGCAACCCTAGGACGTGCTCGGCAGGTTTGGGTAGTCGGGCTCCACCGGGATCAGTGGAGCCTGATCCGGAGCGCGGTCTGTACGAGGGCCGAGTGCAGCCGTACAGAGAGTTCCGCGAGCTCCTTCGCAGTGGCCTCGGCATGGGCTCTGGTCTGCGGATTCCGGTGTCGGCGCAGGGGCGCGACCACCTGTTCGATCAGTCCGGCCTCTCGGTCCGCGGCTGCTCGCACGGCGCGCAGATGCCGCGGTTCCAGACCGAACCGCCCCAGATCCGCCACAAGCCTGGCGATGGCGACCGTCTCGGCGTCGTATCCGCCGTCGGCCGTGGGCACGACCAGACCGTAGGACTCCCACGCGTCGAGGTCACCCTCGGTGACCTCTGCGGCGGCGAGGAGCTCGGCCCGGCCGATGCGGGCCGCCGTGGCCCTGCCCGGCGCGCCGGGCAGGCCGCCTTCGACGGGGTCCCGCTCGCCGTCCGGGGACGGCAGCGATGCCTGCTCGCCGCGGGCGAGGGCGTCCAGGTGCTCGCGGATGACCTTCAGCGGCAGATAGTGATCCCGCTGCATCCGCAGCACCTGAGCGAGCCGCTCGACGTCGTCGGGGCGGAACTTTCGGTAGCCGGAGGGCGTCCGCTGCGGTTCGACGAGTCCCTCCGCCTCCAGGAAACGGATCTTGGAGATGGTGACTTCGGGAAACTCGTCCCGCAGCTGCAGGAGCACCGTGCCGATGCTCATCGGTCGGTCGTCGGCGGTGGCGGTGCCGTTTCCGGCACCGCCCGTCGGTGTTCTCAGCATGGACCTTCCTGGGGGTCCCCCCGACGGAGCCGGGGAGCGGGTCAGACGGCCCGCTGGCTTGCGTAGAAGACCAGCCTGTACTTGCCGATCTGCACTTCGTCGCCGTTGGACAGCGGGACGGAGTCGATGCGCTCACGATTGACGTACGTGCCGTTGAGGCTGCCGACGTCCCCGACCGTGAAGCTGCCGTCGGCGTTGCGGCGGAACTCCACGTGACGGCGCGACACCGTCACGTCGTCGAGGAAGATGTCGCTCTGGGGGTGGCGGCCGGCCGTGGTCAGCTCGCCGTCCAGCAGGAAGCGGCTGCCCGAATTCGGACCTCGCCGCACCACCAGGAGCGCCGAGCCGAGCGGCAGGGCGTCCACCGCGGCCTGCGCCTCGGGGGAGAGCGACGGCACGGACGTCTGACCGGTCGCCTCGGCCTCGTAGGCCTCAAGACCGGAGATGGAGATGGTCGACGTCGTCTCCGAGGCCCGCTCGGGGACCCCGCCCCTCAGCGGTGCGCCGCAGTTGGAGCAGAAACGGCTGGCCTCGGCATTGCTGTGGCCGCACCTCGTACAGACCGGCATGGACGAACCCTCCTGCCCCGGGGCGAACCCTCCACCCGTACTTGAGGTCGACGGTTCTCCGAAACCTATGCGGCCGGGACCGGCAGGGTCAACAGACGACGCGCCCGAATTGTCACCCCCCGAACCTGCCACCTGGTCGCGGAAGAGCGGGCGATCGGAGCCCTGCTCATCGGCCTGACCATGGCGCGGTGCGCGATGACGGGCAGCCTCATCGCGTGCGCTCTTGCCGAACAACTTCCCAAACAACTTCACGGGCGATTCCCCTTGACCGAAACAGACCCGCCCGTGGGGCAGGACGAACCCTGAATGAACACACCTGCCGACCCGGACATCTTCACAACGTCCGTATCCACTCGACAGTTTCCACCACGCGCCACGAATACGATGCGGCGACCCCCCGCAACCTTCCGACTGTGTCCCCCGACGCCCACGCGTCCCGGTTTCACTGGCCCGACGACCGAGCGTAGTCAGGCCGCTCCGCCGGTCGCAAGGCGTCAACGACAATGTCGTCGGCCTGCGACACGTGCACGGTGGCCTGCTCCTTCTCCAGCGTCTGCACCACACCGCCGGGGATGTTCAGTGCCGGCTCCAGGTCCTGCGGCTTGCCGATGACCTTGAAGACGTACGGGGCCGAGATCTTCCGCCCGTCGACCTTGATGGCGCCCCCGTCGCCGGAGAAGTAGGTATTGGCCACCACCCGCACGCCGTTGACCTCGATCGCCTCGGCTCCGGCCGCCCGGAGCTCCTGAAGGGCGTCCAGCAGTTTGTCCGCTTCCACCGCGTCACCCGGGTCGTTGACCGTGAGGGTGATCCCGGGGCCGTGCGCGGCCACGGTGCCCGCGAGGATGCCGAGTTGGCGCTCCTTCTCGACGGTCTGCTTGCGGGCCTCCTCGGCCTGGTCGGAGCTGTTCTCCAGCTCCGTGCGCTGGTCCTCCAGGCGCTGCTTCTCGTCCTCCAGGCGCTGGGAACGGTCGTCCACCTCGTCGAGGATGCGGACCAGGTCCTCCTGGCGGGCGCCGCGCAGTGCGCTGTTGTCACTGTTGGACCGTACCTGAATGGCAAGTCCCAGTCCCAGGACGAACAGCAGCACCGCGACGATGAGTTGGGCGCGGGTGACGCGCGGCGGCCAGATCCCCGCGACCAGCCGCTGGCGTCCGGTGAGGTCCTGCGGAGCTTGCGTCGACTGCGCGCCGGGCTGTTCCGGGCCGTCCGTGATGTCGTCGTCGTGGTTCATCGGCATCAGGCCCGGAAGACGTGCCGGCGGATCGCGGCGGCGTTGGAGAAGATGCGGATACCGAGGACGACCACCACACCGGTGGAGAGCTGGGCCCCGACGCCCAGTTTGTCACCCAGGAAGACGATCAGGGCGGCCACGACCACGTTCGAGAGGAACGAGACCACGAAGACCTTGTCGACGAAGATTCCGTCGAGCATGGCCCGCAGGCCTCCGAAGACGGCGTCGAGGGCGGCCACGACGGCGATCGGGAGGTAGGGCTCGACCACCGCCGGCACTTCGGGGCGGACCAACAGTCCGACCACGACTCCCACGACGAGGCCCAGTACGGCGATCACGATGTGCCCTTCCCTGTGTCTGCCGCACCACTGCCGGTGTCTGCGGCCTTATAAGGCTCTGCTGTCCGTACGATCAGGCTCGGGGCGGCCGGGAGGTTCACCTTCTCCTGTACGGAGATGCTGGTCCTGATGTCGAAGGTGTCCTTCAGCGCTTGCAGGTACTGGCCGTCGGCACTGTCCTGGAAGGCCGCTGCGAGCTTCTTCCCGTCCCCCACCGCGAGCACCGAGTACGGCGGCACCAGCGGTTTGTTGTCGACCAGTATGGCGTCGCCGGCCGCGCGGATCGCCGACAGGGCGGTGAGCCGCTGTCCGTTGATGGCGATCGCTTCGGCTCCGGACTGCCAGAGGCCGTTGACGACCCGTTGCATGTCCCGGTCCCTGACCCGGCCCGTGTCGGAGAAGCCGCTGGTCTCACGCGGTCCGCCACCGCCCTGGTCGGTGTCCTTCGCATCGTCGACGACTAGCTTCACGCCGGGCCCGTGCACGGCCGTCGCACCGGAGAGCAGTGCCACCAGCTCCGTCTGGTCCCCGCCGTGTTTCTCCAGGGCCTTGCGCTGGCGCCTGCCGACGTCGTCTCGGACCTTCTCCACCTGCGTCTCGAGGGTGTCGGCCGCGGCGGTCTCCGCGTCGATGCGGTCGATCAGTTCCTCGCGTTCCTTGGCGAGGACCGGCGCCGACACCCGTGCCTGCGCGGCACCGAGCGTGACCACGAGAGCCGCCAGCACCAGGCAGGCGGCGAAGCCCACCTTCGCCTTGAGGGTGCGGGGCATACCGGCTCGGCCGTCGGCCTTGCGACGGGCCGACGCCTCGGCGTAGCCGTCGTCCAGGCTGTGGTCCATCACATTGGTCAGCAGCGACATGGACGCGTCGGGGCGCGCGGGCGGCGAAGCCGTACTCCGATCGGGGGGCTGCTGCGACATGCCGCACATCGTCGCACGTCGCAGCTGCTACCGCCGAATGGCCCCACCGGTGTGCCGGAAGCTGCCGGCCGGCGCACTCCGGCACACGCTGTCGGGCCGGAGCCTCCGGGCGCGGGGGGGGGGGTGGTGCGGCGCACCCGGCCGCCGCCGCCGCGGGGGGGTATAAAAAAAAACCAACCCCCCCAACCAAACAACACAGCGGAAGGGGGAGTGGGCTGGGATAAA
>NZ_JBHXUW010000075.1:0-34965 GCF_042672475.1 Streptomyces sp. NPDC127177 | reverse complement strand
CTTGTACACGGCAACGCTGCGCCCTTCGGGGGCGTTTTCCTTGGGGGGGCGCCCCCCCGCCCCTGCCGGGGTGCGGGGGGGGCCCCCCCTCTCAGACGGATTCGTAGGGACCCAGGAAGCGGGCCCGGCCCTTGTCGACCCGGTAGAGGTAGATTCCCGACTCGTACCGCACCTGGTGGGTGGTGTCGTAGAAGGACAGCCGCCGGGTGATGCCCCGGTAGTCGCCGCGCAGGATCCGCTGCCCCACGCCGTCGCGTGCGGAGCCCGTCGCGCGGCCCGGCCGGCCCACCCGGGCGATGAGCCCCACCGCGTCGTACGCCTCCGCGGCCCAGGTCGCCGGCGCCGAGCCGAACCTCTCGCGGTACGCGGCGGTGAAGCCCTTCGCGGACGGCAGCTCCGCCGGTTCGCTGTACGCCTCCGAGAACACCCAGCCCTCGGCTGCCGCGCCCGCGTCCCGGAGGAAGGCGGGCGCGAGGACGGGGCCGACGGACAGGCCCGTCCCGGTGAATCCGGCGGCCACAAGGTCGGTGGCGCAGCGGGCGCCCCGGACGGCCGACGATCCCGCGTGGACGACCGCCCCGGCCCCGGCGGCGACCGCGGCGCGGGCGACCGGTGCGAAGCTGTCGGTGGCCGCCTCGACGGGGTGCACGGTGATCTCGGTGCCCTTGATCGCGACGTCCCGGATGACGTTCGTGATCGCCCAGCTGCTCCGGGGGTCCTCGCGGTCCTCGATGACGAACACCCGCGCGAACCGCTCGACATGGGACAGGTAGTGGACCAGCCCGCCGGTCAGCGCGCTGTCGAAGGGCCGCAGTACGCACAGGGATTCCGACTCGGTACCCGACCGGACTGTGGTGGACCGGGCCGCTACGACGACCTGGGCCAGGCGCGCCTTCTCGTACCGGCCGGCGATCGCTTCGGTCACGACGTCCCCGGTGGGGCCGATGACGGCGAGCACCCGGGGATCGGCGATCAGCCGGTCGGCGACGCCGCGGGCACGGCTCGTGTCGCCTCCGTCGTCCTCTGTGCGCAGGGCGAGCCGGAAGGCCTTGTCCTCGCGGGAGTTGTGGTCGTCGACCGCGAGCCGGACGCCTCGTTCGTGGGCGAGGCCGACGGACCTGCCGGGACCCGTCAGATCCGCGTGCAGGCCGATCCGGTAGGTGGGGAGCGCGGGCGGGCTGCCGGCCGTGCCCTGTCGCCGGCCGGCCACCCAGGCCGCGGTGCCCCCGCCGGTGAGCAGGACGGCCCCGGCGGCGCCCGCGGTGAGGACGCGGCGGCGGGAGGGGCGGCGGGGTGGACCGGGGTCCTGGACGGCGGTGGGCGGTTCGGGGTCGGGCAGGGCGAGTGCGGCGGCGGAGCGCTCGGCGACCGCCGTGGCCAGCCCCGGCACCTCCCATTCGGTGCCCTCGGCCGCCAGCCGCCGCGCGACCTCCTGCGCCGTCGGCCGGTCGGCCGGGTCCTTGGCCAGGCAGTCGGTGACCAGGGGCAGCAGTCCGGGGGCAAGTGTGTCCAGGTCCGGCTCCTCGTGCACGGTCCGGAAGAGCAGCCCGGCCGGTGAGCCCTGGCCGAACGGCCGGCGTCCGGTCGCCGCGTACACGAGGACGCAGCCCAGCGAGAAGACGTCGCAGGCCGGCCCGACCGGCCCCGCCGAGGCCTGCTCCGGCGCCAGATAGCCGGGCGTGCCGATCACCATGTCGGTGGCGGTGAGCGCCGTGGCACCCGTGTGGCGGGCGACGCCGAAGTCGATGAGCCGGGGGCCGTCGAGCGCGAGGAGCACATTGCCGGGTTTGACGTCGCGGTGCAGGAGGCCGGCCCCGTGCACCGCGGCGATCGCCCCGGCGAGGCGGGCGCCGAGGGCCCGGACCGTGGCCACCGGCAGGGGCCCCTGCTCCTCGACGGACTCGCCCAGCGAGGGACCGGGCACGAACGCGGTGGCCAGCCAGGGCTCGGGGGCCTCGGTGTCGGCCCCGGTCACGGGGACGGCCCACGGTCCGGAGACCCGGGCCGCGGCCTCGGCTTCGCGCCGGAACCGGGCCCGGAAGCCGGGGTCGGCGGCGTGCTCGGCGCGGATCACCTTCACGGCGGCGAGCGCCCCGCCCGCCGAACGGGCGAGGTAGACCACGCCCATCCCGCCCGCACCGAGCCGGGCCAGCGGCCGGTACTCGCCGATGGCGCGCGGGTCCTGCGAGGTGAGCGGACGCACGGCTGTCAGGTCTCGCTCTTCGGCGCGGTGCCGAGGTAGGCGTAACTCCCGTTCCGTACGCCGTAGACGTAGGCGTCGCCGGCGTTCTTGATCCGGTGGTCCTCGCCGAAGGCGTACGTCCGGGCGATCCCCTTGTACGAGGACGCGGCGATCCTCGTCACGAGCGCGGTCCGGGTCGTGCGCTTCGGCTTGCCCGCCGTTCCCTTGGTGAGGGCGGTCACGGCGGCGATCACCATCCCGGTGGCGTCGTACGCCTCGGCGGCCCAGTGCGCGGGCGCGGCGTGGTAGGCGGCGCGGTGGTCGGCGGCGAACTCCTTGACCGCGGGCGCCGTCGGATCGATGTAGGGGGCGATGAACCCCCAGCCTTCGGCGGCCGGCCCGGCGTCCTCGATGAACCGCGCGTCCATGGCCGTGTGCATGGCCATCCGGGGCCCCTTGAAGGAGGTGTCCGCGAGCGCCCGTGCGGTACGGGCGGCCCCGGTGGTGTCACCGGCGTAGAAGAAGGCGTCGCTGGAGTGCTCCAGCATGTCCTTGACAACGGGAGCCAGATCGCGCGTGCCGGCCGGGATCACCCGCGGGTAGGTGGTCGCGGTGGTGATCTGGCCGGTCATCAGGTTGGTCAGGTAGCCCATCAGGTAGGCGGACTGCCCGCCGGACCGGTCGAGCAGCACTCCGAGCCGTTCGACGTCGGGCCGCAGCACCAGCCGTCTGATGACCGGCTGGGCCAGTACGGCGTCGGACGGCGCCGCCTGGAAGAACGACTTCCTGGACCGGGCGGTGTAGGTGATCTGGAGCGAGGACACGGTGACGACCGGAAGCATCGCCTCGTCGTACGCGCCGAGGACGGCCTCCGTGGCGGCGTCACTGGTGGGGCCGATGACGGCGAGCACGTCGCGGTCGCGGGTGAACCGGTCGGCCACCTCCGTCGCGCGGCCGGTGTCGCCCCGGTCGTCGAGTGCCTTGACGGTCAGGGTGAAGGGTCTGTCCTCGCGGGAGTTGAACCGCTCGACGGCGAGGCGGACCCCGCGTTCCTGGGCCTGCCCCGCGGCCTTCCGCGGACCCGACAGATCGGCCTGTACGCCGATGGTCCAGGCCCGCTCACCGGATTTGGCCGTGCCGGGGTTGCCCGTGTCGTCGGTCAGCCATTCCCGGACGGCGAATCCGGCGCCCGCCACCGCCACCACTCCGGCGCCGGCGAACAGCAGGACCTTGCGCCGGCCGGGACCGGTGGCGGGCGGAGCGCCCGCTTCCCCGGCGGCCGTCGGTTCGATGTCGGGCAGATCGAGCATGGCGGCGGACCGGTCGGCGATCAGCGACACGACGTTCTCGGGCAGCCAGTCGATGGAGCCGTTCGGGGCGTCCTCGGCGATCCGCGCGTCGAACCCCGCGGCGGTGGGGCGTGCGTCGGGCTGCTTGGCCAGCAAGGAGGTGAGCAGCGCGCGGAGTTCCTCGTCGTCGATCCCTTCGAGATCGGGTTCGTCGTGGACGGTCCGGTAGAGCAGCGCTTCGACGGCGCCGCTGCCGAACGGCGGCCGCCCGGTGGCGGCGTACGCCAGGAGACAGCCGAGGGAGAAGACGTCACTCGCGGGCCCGGCCGCCGTGCCGCCCCCCGAGGCCTGTTCCGGCGAGAGGAAGCCCGGGGTCCCCACGACGAGGTCGGTCGCGGTGAGCGCCGTGGCGTCGGCGGCCCGTGCGATACCGAAGTCGATCAGCCGGGGTCCGTCGGCCGTGAGCAGGACGTTACCGGGCTTGACGTCGCGGTGCACGAGTCCGGCCGCGTGCACAGCGGTCAGCGCGCGGGAGAGCAGCCGCCCGAGCACCCGGACGCTGCGCGCGGGCAGCGGCCCGCACCGGGCGACGGTCTCGGACAGTGCGGGACCGGGGACGAACGCCGTTGCCAGCCAGGGGCGTTCGCCCTCCGTCGCGGCGCCGGTGACCGGGACCGCCCAGGGGCTGTCCACCCGGCGGGCGGCCTCGACCTCTCGGCGGAACCGGGCCCGGAAGTCCCCGTCATCGGCGTACTCCGGCAGGATCACCTTGATCGCGGCCAGTGCTCCGGCGTCCGTGCGGCCGAGGTAGACGACACCCATCCCGCCCGCGCCGAGCCGCCCGAGCAGCCGGTGGCCGCCGATCCGTGCGGGGTCCGTGGGACGCAGCTGTTCCATCACGCTCTCCGCTCTCTCAGCTCTGCTTCTCGACGGCGGACCCGAGCCGCAGCAGCATGGTGGAATAGGCCCTGTTCGTGGCTTCGTCGATCTCCTCGTCCGTCCGGCCCTTGGCCCCCTTGCCGGTCACGGCCACGGTGAACTGGAGGAGCTGCCCCTGGTACCAGACATAGGGGTACGGACCGCCGCCGAGCTCGGTGTTCAGGTACTTCCCGGTCTCGAGCAGGCTGTCCTCGGCCGTCCGCTGCACGCCCTCCCCCTGCGCCAGCGCGCTCGCGACCATCGAGCCGATCTGTTCGCCCTGCCGCAGCTGCTGGGTGGGGCAGCGCATCGTCTCCTCCACCGATTCGGCCATCTCCCACCGGGCGTCGTCGCGGGTGCGGTGCACGGTGACGACGGCGGAGAGCCTCATCGGCCCCTTGCCGCTCGCCGCGGGCACCTCGAAGGAGCGGCTGAGGGTGGCGAGCACGTCGGCGCCCGGCTTCTTCTGCTGCCAGACGCAGTCGGTGCCCAGGTCGGGCCAGGTGGCCGGATCGCTCTCGTACGGGCTGCGCTTGACCACGCCGGGCCCGAAGGTGGCCGGGTCCGCGATGACCCGGCCGATGAGGTCGAGCGCCTCCTCGCGCGAGGAGGGCAGCCTGGCCGGGTCCGCGTCGGGCACGCCGTCGTCCCGGTGGCCCTGGGACGCGGACGCACTGGCGCGGCCGGTCGAACGGGCGCTCTTCCCCTCCCCGCCCGGGTCCCCGCCACTGCTGGAGCACGCCACCAGCACCAGTGGAGCCAGCACCAGCATTCCGTATCTGTGTATCGGCCCGCCGCACGTCACGATCAGCCACCCCGTCTCCCCGAAGACCGCACCCGATCCTAGGATCGCGAGCCCGCGGCCGGAGATCGTCGAGGAAACTGTTGCACCATAGGGACGTTGCGGTCCGGAGCCGTGGCCGGCCGGCGCACCTGGACGGCCCCGCCCGGGTGGCCGGTGCCCGGCACCTGTTGTCCACTGGGGCCGGCGGCCCCCGCGCGGGCGGCCGCGCGAATGGAGCCCGCCATGTCCTCGCAGTCCTCCGCAACGCCCGCCGCCCACGCGCACGACGCCGGCCGCTTCGTACGTGGCGTGGCCCGGGTGCTCGCCGCGGCCGGTCTCGCCGTGACGGCATATCTGCACGCGCACCTGGCGGGGCGGTACGACGGCGTCATGGCCGACATCAGCCAGGGGACGCTGTTCCGGATCGAGGCGGGTATGGCGGCGCTGGCCGCGCTCCTGGTCCTGGTCTGGCGCCGGTGGCCGGCCGATCTCTTCGCCTGGGCGGTCGCGACGGGCGGAGTCGCGCTGCTGCTGATCTACCGGTACGCGGACATCGGCGCCTGGGGCCCGTTCCCCGGCATGTACGAACCGTCCTGGTACCTCGACAAGCGGATCACCGTCGTGGCGCAGGCGGTCGCGATGGTCGCCACCGTGTATCTGCTGCTCTTCCGGCCGCTGCCCCGGACCCGCGGTGGCCGTCTGCACTGAGTGACGGGCCCGCTCCGGTCACTCCCGCGGCCAGGGCCGCCCGTCGAGGCGCTCGATGTCGCGGTTGAGCCGGGCCAGGTTGTCGGCGAGCTGGGCCGCCTCCTCGGGCGTCCAGTCGGCCAGCAGGGCACCGAGGCCCTCCAGGTTCTCCGCCCGGTCCCGGTCCAGGCGCTGCGCGCCCTCCTCCGTGATGACGAACTTGCGGGCGATGCCGCCGTCCGGATCGGGGATGCGCTCGACGACACCGGCCCGCAGCATGGCGGCGGTCTGCCGGTTCAGCGTCGAGGCGTCCAGACCGAAGGCGTCCCGGAGGTCACCGATGGACATCGGGCCCTCGACCTGGATACGACTGAGGAGGATGTACGCGCTCCGGTCCAGTCTGCCGCCTCCCCTGGAGGCGAGCAGGTTCATATGACGGCCGAGCAGCATGGTCTCGAATTCGATCCGGTCCACAGGCATGTCCACGCGAGGCTTCTTTCGACTGCGAGTGCGGGGCCGTCCTCCCGCCGGAAGGCCGCCTCTGTACAGATATACCACGGATTGTATGCATGATGCATTGCGTGTGCACGACACACTTCTTATGCATGCTACACATCACATGCGTGGCGCGCGGGCCCGGACCGACCCGCCTTCACGGCCGTAGACTCGCCGGATGGCGAAGTATTTCGATGTTCACCCCGAAAACCCTCAGCGGCGCACCATCAACAACGTGGCCGACAGCATCCGCTCCGGCGCGCTCGTCGCGTACCCCACGGACTCCTGTTACGCGCTGGGGTGTCAGCTCGGCAGCCGTGACGGCATCTCCCGCATCCGTTCGATCCGCAACCTCGACGACCGCCATCACTTCACACTGATGTGCCAGAACTTCGCCCAGCTCGGGCAGTTCGTGCACATCGACAACGACGTGTTCCGCGCGGTCAAGGCGGCGACTCCCGGCAAGTACACCTTCATCCTGCCGGCGACGAAGGAGGTGCCGCGTCAGCTGCTGCACCCGAAGAAGAAGACCGTCGGCGTCCGCATCCCCGACCACGCCGTCGTCCAGGCCCTCCTGGAGGAGCTCGGTGAGCCGCTGCTCTCCAGCACCCTGCTCCTGCCCGACGAGGAGGAGCCGCTGACCCAGGGCTGGGAGATCAAGGAGCGCCTCGACCACGAGGTGGACATCGTGGTCGACTCCGGCGACTGCGGCACCGAACCGACCACGGTGATCGACTTCTCCAGCGGCGAGCTGGAGATCGTGCGCCGGGGCGCGGGCGACACCTCACGCTTCGAGTGACTCGGTGTTCCCGGCGGCACGCGCCGGGAACCCTGCGGTCACCGCGCCGGGGCCGGGTCCCGCTGCCACGTGTCGAACCCCCACGCCGGATGACGGGCGCTCAGGTACGGCAGGTGGCCGTCCCAGTCGGCGGTCTCCAGTGCCTCGACGGACCGGAGCGTGATGTCCCCCGCGGCATCGATGCCGAAGCCCCAGGAGAAGCCGGCCATCGGCAGCACGCTCCGCTCCTCTCGGTCCCAGGGCGTCCGCGCCAGGAAGCTGTGCGCCAGCCAGGTCAGTGGCCGCCGCTCCGCGCGTGACGGGGCGTCGAACAGGGTGGGGCTGATACCGAAGAAGGCGTACGGGGACGGCGCGTCCTCGAAGAGGATGAACGGGTCCATCTCGAACTCGGCGCCACCGGACTCGTTGTCCGTCGACCGCACCAGCTGGACCCAGCCGAACATGGCCCGGTATCCCCTGCCGGGGTAGTTCACGGTGGCCGTGCAGCACGGAAAGCCTTGTGTGGCGGGGTGCTTGCCGATCGTCAGCGGATCGTCGACCTGTTCCAGGGCCACGGTCACATCGCCGGTCCCACCGTCGTGCGAGAAGGGAAGGATCATCCCCTCACCCTTGCCGGGCCGGTCAACTGCCGCAAGGCCGTAATGAGTCGGCGATGTCCGGCCGCCCGGCCCGCCGCCCGGGGCCGTTCGTCTCACGGGGACCCGGCGGTCCTTGATAGCGTCGCCCCCGCGACTGCGGAACACTCCCCGCCGGGGTCGTCGCTCTGCCGGGACGGCGCTGCCACCACGGGACGGCGGGTGCGTGGCACGGGGACGGTCACGGCAGGGACGAAGAGAGCCGACGCATGAGCCTCGCGCAGTTGCATTACACCTCCGCAACGGACGCGGACGGGTCCGCAGCCGGTGAGGAGGAGCCGATACGGGGCCGCTTCAGCACAGTTGACGCGGCGATACCCGCGGCCGTGCTCACCGAGGC
This sequence comes from Streptomyces sp. NPDC127177, assembly GCF_042672475.1. Taxonomy (NCBI): domain Bacteria; kingdom Bacillati; phylum Actinomycetota; class Actinomycetes; order Kitasatosporales; family Streptomycetaceae; genus Streptomyces; species Streptomyces sp. NPDC127177. Next base: position 26,836 of record NZ_JBHXUW010000075.1, on the reverse strand, counting down.
CGGTCCGCTCCTGGCGTACGAGCCGCCGGCCGGCACCCCGCGGCAGGTCTCGGACAGCGCGCTGCGCGCACTGCCCGAGGTGTTCAGCTTCAGCGTGCTGTCCGACGGCAGCCATCTGCTGTCCCGGACCGTGCCGGTCCGGCCCGCGCAGGCGTCCGCCGTGGGCTTCCACGCGCACGCGGTCCATCTCCCCACCGGAACCCGGCTGCCCGGCGGCATGCTCCCCATCACCGCCTGCCGGTCGGCGCGCTGGGCGGCCACCACACCGGACCGGACCCCCGCCGACCCCATCACCGCGCTGTCCGCCGGCGCGAGCCGGACCGGCGAACGCGAGGGGCTCAACGACTTCGCCGTCTCCCGCGGGCCCTGGCTCGCGGGCGTTCTGGCCGATCTGCGCCTGGTCAGCGAGACCGACGAGTCGGCCAGGGTCGTGCTCGTCGAGCGGCAGAGCGCGGATGTGGCCCGCTGGATCGCCCTGGCCTCGGCCGTACTGCCCGCGGAGAGTGCCGAGCGGCTGACCTTCACCACCTACTCCCGCCACCCGCGAAAGGCCCCGCAGTCCATCGTCGGAGTGCTGCCGCAGGACGCGCACGAGCTGTCCGGCCCCGGGTTCCGGGTGCACACCTGCACCGGCCCGCGCCCGGAGGGGACGGTGGACGACGCCTGGGCCGAGACCGCGGCCCGGATCTGGCGCAGCCGGGCACCCGAGCTGTTCCGGGAGGCGGCCGAGCTGCCCGGGGAGCCGTTCGCCGCCGGTCCGGTGGCCGTGACGGCGCTGTGCGCGGGGATCTCACTGGGGCCCGGCGGGCGTGCCGCCGCCGCGGGCTGGGCCGCCGAGCGGCCCTACGCGCTGGACGCGAAGCGGACCCGGCAGCTGGTCGACGCCCTGACCGCACCGGGCGTCGATGACCGCACCGGACCCGAATTCGATGCCGCGGGGCGGCTGTTCGCCGCGCTCGACGGCCGCTCCCCCGCGACCACCACGGTCCCGCTGGCCGCGATGCTGGTGACGGAGGCGGTACGCGGTGGGAACGGCTCCGTGGAGCTGCCCGGCCGCACGGCCTTCAGCGGCCCGGAGGGCGTGGCCGTCGCCGCCCGGCTGGGCCCGGAGATCATGACCGAGCTGGGCGGCGCCGGAGCCGGGCTGGACGTGGCCAGGACGGTGCAGTTGCTGCGGGTGGCCCGGCTGCTCGGCGTGGACTGCGCGGAGCTGCTGCCCGGCGTCGTGCGGCGGCTGGCTCCCGCGTTGCTCGCGGACACGGCGCAGGTGCCCGGCTGGGCGCCCGCACTGCTGGAGCTGATGGACGAGCAGTTCGACGTCCGTACGGCGCTGCTCGGGGCGCTGGACCGGATAGCGCCGCGGGACCCCGCGGGGGCGGAGCGGCTGCTGGGCCGGGTGCCGCTGCCGTTCACCGGCACCCAGTTGCTGCCGCACCTGCGGATGTGCGCGGAGGCGCCCGAGGCCAAGGCGGCCTGCGGCGCCGACCGGGTGGGTGCGGTGCACCGGGTGCTGCGGGCCGCCGGGATGTCCCCGTTCGCGGAGCCGCTCGTGCTGCGGACGGCCGTGGGCCTGGTCTGGGAGGAGGGTGCTCCGACGGTGGGCGAGGCGCGGCTGCTCCTGGAGGCGGCGACGTCGGACGCGCACCGGACGGCGGGCACCTGGTCGCACCTCGTGGCCGCTGCCCTGCAGGCGCCCGCGGAGGACGAAGGGGCGCCGGAGCTCGCCCATGACCTGCTGCGCGGGTTCCCGCAGGAGATCGGGGGCCGGGAGCGCGGCGCGCTGCTGCTCCTGGACTTCGCCCGTGAGCTCCGGTCGGACACGGCGGCGCCCGACTGGGCGGAGCGGGTGCGCGGGCTGCGGCCGGACGCCGAGCCGGTGGAGCCCGGGGTGCTCGGCCACGCGTTCGGCGCCCTGGCCGCGCGGCTGCTCGCCCCGGACGGGCCGGAGGCGGAGCTGTACGCCCTCGTGCACAGCGGCGACGCGGATCTCATCGCCGCCTACGACCGGGCCGCGCGCGGTGCCGACGTCCGGGCCCGGCTGGTGGCCGAGCCCGGCTACGCGGCCGACTGCTTCGCCGTGTGGACGGCCCACCCGCACGCGGGGGCGGAGTGGAGCGGAACGGCCACCGCCCTGCTGGAGCAGGTGCTGCGCCCCGCGGTGCGCACCCTGTCCGCGGAGGGGGTGGCAGCCGTGGAGGAGGCCGTCGGGCGCTCGGGCAGCAGCGGCCGGGCGGAGGCCTTCCGCGACTGGAACCGCCGGGGCCAGGGCACCCTGGGCCGGCTGGGCAGGCGGCTCGCGGGCCGCGTCCGCCGAGGCTGACCCCGGCCCCCGGCCCCACCTGGGCCGCACCCGCGTGTGTCGCAGGTCGTGCGCCCCGCCGGGTACCTTGGTGTGTACCGATCTCGTGGGCCTCCTGGCGGGCTGCGTGAAACCCCAGGAGGAACAGAATGACGACGAACCGCGGCCGCAAGGACGTGATCCGGGACCGGATGGCCGCCACCGGTGAGTCGTACAACGTGGCCGCCCGCAATCTCAAGGCGATGAAGGACATGGGCGCCACGCGTGAGGCCGTCCTGACCCAGCGCTGGCGCCCGGCCGAGTCCCTCGACGTGCCCTGCCCGTGCGGCGGTACGTGCGAGCCCGGCGAGAGCTGCGAGCGGTGCCACGCCCGGCACCGGCACGTGGCGCGCTACCCGGGCAGCGCCACGGACGTGGAGACGTGGGTCGACCGCTACGAGTGCACCGGCTGTCCGGCCTCGTACACGCTCATCGTCCAGCTGCCCGGCCGGCCCTGGGGCGTGGCGGAGACGGTGATCCAGGGCGGTTCGGCCGAGGAGGTCGTGCGGGCCCGGGTCTTCCCCGGTGTGGTCCACCCGCTGCTGAAGCCGGAGACCGACGAGGCCTGACCGGCGTGCCGCCCGCCTCTTCCGGGGGCGTCGTCAACGGATCTTCGGTCGGGGAGGTTTCCGGGCCGGTCGCTGCGTAGGCTTCTGCCCGGGAGCCGACGGGCGTGCCGCAGCGTCGGGACACCCCGTACACGACGATCGAAGGGGGCCGCTCGGTGCGTGGAGAGGTGCTCGAAGGCCGCTACCGGCTGGTGGAGCTGCTCGGGGCCGGCGGGATGGGCCAGGTGTGGCGGGCTGTCGACTCACGGCTCGACCGTGATGTCGCCGTCAAGGTCATTACCCAGAGCCCCCTCACGACCAGCCAGTCGGCCGCCCGGTTCCGTCAGGAGGCACGGGCCACCGCGCGTCTGACCCACCCGCGCATCGTGACCATTCATGACCACGGCGAGGCCGCTCTCGGTGGCGACCACATGCTCTTCCTGGTCATGGAGTTGGTTCCCGGCCGCTCCATGGCCGACTTCGCCGCGACGGAACGGCGGGACGTCGAGACCGTCGTGGCCTGGGGGCTCCAGATCTGCGCCGGTCTCGCGGCCGCCCACCGTGCAGGTGTCGTCCACCGGGACATCAAGCCGGCGAACGTCATGGTCTACGGGGACGGCGAACTCGACCTGAAGATCTGCGACTTCGGCATCGCGAGGCTGATCGAGGAGACCGGGGCCGGGCTCACGGGCACCGGTGCCGCGATCGGCACGCCCGCCTACATGTCGCCGGAACAGGCACGCGGTGACAGAACCATCGACGGGCGCAGCGACCTCTACTCACTGGGCTGCCTGCTGTACGAACTCCTGGCCGGGCGCCCGCCCTTCGAGGGGACGGGCTGGCCGGTGCTGGCCCAGCACATCGGTCAGCCGCCGGAACCGGTGAGGAATCTGCGTCCCGGTGTTCCGGCCGCTCTCGACCATCTGGTCCTCCGGCTGCTGCGGAAGGACCCGGAACACCGGCCCGCCACTGCCGAAGAGGTGTCCGAGAGCCTGCGCGGGGTGCTGGACGGCGTCGCGGCGGTGTCCCCCCAGGTCCGGGCACAGGCCGAGGCCCCTACGGTCGACGGCACCCGTGAACCGGCAGCGGAGCCCCCGCGGGCAGTCCCTTCGCCCACCGAGCCCGGCCCCCGGCCCGTCGTACAGACGGTGCCGGGAGCCGGGCGCGTATCGGCCTGGAGCGCGCTGCTCGCCACCGGCTCGCTCTGGGCCCAGTTCGCCCTGCTGACCGGCTGGTCCCCGGTCTGGACCCTGGCGCTGTGCGTCCCGGTCTTCCTCGTCGCCATGGCGGCGGCTTACATGGGGGCGCCCACCGTTTCGCCGGACGACAAGACCGACGCGGACACGGGTCTGGTCGCCATGGCGTTGCTCTGCACGGTGCTCAGCGCCGTGTTCCTGCTCTTCTGGCCCCCGTCGCCGTGGTGGACGGCGCTGCTGTTCGGTGTGTTCGGCGGTCCCGTGCTGGTCCTCACCGGCATGGGGTTGCGCAGGGCCGTCACGGCGGTGGTCCGCAGGGCGCCGTGGCAGACCGCCGCCGCCACGGCGGCCGGTCTGCTCAACGGCGTCGCCCTGGCCGGGCTGCTGGCCGCCCGGGGTGGTCTTTCCGTACCCCTCTCGATTGCGGCCGGCGCGGGTGCCTGGGCGGTCGTCGCGCTCCTGATCAACCTGCTGCTGCCCCGCGCCGGGGCAGTTGCCGAGGCGCGGGTGCAGGGCTGATCCGGGCCCCGGATCAGGCGTCGGGTGTCAGCCGCAGGGAGATGGAGTTGATGCAGTACCGCTGGTCCGTGGGGGTCGGGTAGCCCTCGCCCTCGAAGACGTGGCCCAGGTGCGAGCCGCAGCGGGCGCAGCGCACCTCGATGCGGACCATGCCGTGGCTGCGGTCCTGGATCAGCTCGACCGCGTCGGTGTCCTTCGGGTCGTAGAAGGACGGCCAGCCGCAGTGCGACTCGAATTTGGTGTCGGAGCGGAACAGCTCCGCGTCACAGGCGCGGCAGGAGTAGACACCCGTCGTCTTCGTGTCGGTGTATTCGCCGACGAAGGCGGGCTCGGTGCCGGCCTGGCGCAGCACCGCGTACTCGGCGGGGGACAGCTCCGCCCGCCACTCCTCGTCCGGCTTGTCGATGTCGTACGGCACGGTGGCTCCCTCAGCTCGACAGGTGGTCCAGGATCTGCGGGCCGAGGTCCGTGACATCGCCCGCTCCCATGGTGAGAACGAGATCGCCGGGCTTCGCCATTCCCGCGACGGCCTCGGGGACGTTCGCCTTGTCGTGGACGGCGGTGACGTCGGCGCCGGCCGCCCGCGCCGCATCGATGATCAGGCTGCTGGTGATGCCGGGGATCGGGTCCTCGCGGGCCGGGTAGATGTCCAGCACGACGGAGGCGTCGGCCAGCGCGAGGGCCTGGCCCATCTCGGTGCCGAGCTCCTGGGTGCGGGAGAAGAGGTGGGGCTGGAAGACGACCAGGAGGCGGGCGTCGGCGGCGGCTCCGCGCATCGCCTCCAGGTCGGCGGTCATCTCCGTGGGGTGGTGCGCGTAGCTGTCGATGACCTGTACTCCGGCGGCCTCGCCCTTGAGCTGGAGGCGGCGCTTGACCCCGGTGTACTTGCCGAGGGCCGAGGCGAGGTTGTGCGCCGGGATGCCGAGGGCGACGCCGGCGGCGAGGGCGGCCACCGCGTTGAGCGCGTAGTGGCGGCCGGGGACGGAGACGGTGAAGGTGAGGAACCTGCCGTTGAGGACGACCGTGACCTCGCTGGTCAGACCGCGCTGGGTGATCTTGTGGACGCGTACGTCGGCGTCCGCGGCCTCTCCGTAGGTGACGACCTTGAGCTCGGCCAGGTCGCGCACCCGGCGGGTCAGCTCGACGGCGCCGGACTGGTCGGCCGAGACGACCAGGGTGCCGCCGGGCACGATCTTGCCGGTGAAGGTCTCGAAGGAGTCGTAGATCTCGTCCATCGAGGCGTAGTTCGCGTGGTGGTCCAGCTCGACGTTGAGGACGATCGCGACCTCGGGGTCGTACTTCTGGAAGCTCCGGTCGCTCTCGTCGGCCTCGGCCACGAAGACCGCGCCCTCGCCGTGCGTGGCGTTGGTGCCCGGTCCGGCGAGGTCGCCGCCGATCGCGTACGAGGGGTCGAGGTTCAGCTCTGTGAGGGCGACGGCCAGCATGGAGGTGGTGGTCGTCTTGCCGTGGGTGCCGGCGACGGCGATGGCCCGCAGCCCCTCCATCAGCGAGGCGAGCGCGTCGGAGCGGTGCACGACGGGGATCGAGAGCTCCCCGGCGCGCACCAGCTCCGGGTTGTCGGAGCGGATGGCGCTGGAGACGACCACGCAGGTGGCGTCGTCCGCCAGATGTCCGGCGCCGTGTCCGATGTGGACGGTCGCCCCCAGCGCGCGCAGGGCCTCGGCCGTGGCGGACTCCTTGGAATCGCTTCCCGCGACCTTCGCACCGCGCTGGGTGAGGATCTTCGCGATGCCCGACATTCCGGCGCCGCCGATGCCGATGAAGTGCGGCCGTTCCATGGCGGCGGGGATGCCGGGTGCCATCTGTGCTCCTGCGTTCGCGGTTCGGGTTTCGATTCGCGGCCGAGGGCCAGCCCGGACCGCGGGTGCCAGCCTATTCGCTGTGCGCGAAGAGCTTGAGCACCGGTACGCCGACCTTGTGCCGGGCGCGGGACGCCCAGTCACGGTGGAAGAACTCCTCCACGTAGTGCGGCGCTGTCAGCACGATGACCTCGTCGGCCTCCGACTCCTCGACCACGGACGTGAGCTTGTCCAGGGGGTGGGCCTCGATCACCTGTCCGACGGCTTCGGAGCCCGACTGCCGCAGGGCCTCCAGGGACACCTCTAGCGCGAGTTCCGCGGACTGTCTGGCGCTCTTGCCCTCCGGCTCCTCACTCTCCCGGGCCGCTTCCTTCAGTTCGCCCATCGCCAGGTCGTCGATGGCCCGCAACAGGACATCCGCCTGGTCGCCACGCGGCTGCATGAGCACGACGAAGGAGATCTGCTCCTCCCCGTGCAGGGTGGTGACGAACTCGACGTCCTCGGAAGTGAGGGGCTTCTCGATCATCAAAACGCTGGTGAACACCACAGGCGCCCTTCTGCTTCAGTGACCGTCTCCGGCCACTGCTGAAACCATCCTTCCCCGTGCTCGCACGGGTTCTGCGAACCATTCTGCCCACCGAAAGCTAACCGGAACGGGATATTCCGCTGATTGTCAGATCCGACGGTACCGAGAGAAGAGAAACCCGGCCTCCTCCAGCACCGATGCCAGGGCGAATCGTTCCGGCACCGCCACCGACGGACCGCCCGCGATCCGCTGGGCGTCCCCGGCGGTCAGCATCGGCGCCAGCGTCAGACACAGCTCGTCCAGCACACCCGCCGCCACGAACTGCCCGAGCATCCGGGGCCCGCCCTCGGTCAGCAGCCGCCGGTGGCCGCGGGCCGCCAGCTCCCGTACGGCCCTGGCGGGATCCACCCGGGACCCCTCCCCCGCGATCACCACGTCGGCGCCCGCCTTGCGGGCCTCCGCGATCCGGTCCGGCGGCGCGCCCGCGCCGGTCAGCAGGAGCGTGGGGACCAGCGGCGAGACGAAGAGCGGCAGCGAGAAGTCCAGGTCCAGGCTGCCGCTCACCACGGCGACCGCGGGGGCGGGGCCCTGACCGGCCGCCGCCCGCCGGGCCGCGAAGGCATCCCGGGCGCGGGCCGGCCGGTACCCCTCCAGCCGTACGGTCTCCGCGCCCGCGATCACCACGTCGGCGAGCCCCCGCAGGGTGCCGAAGATCCGCATGTCGCTCTCGCAGGAGATCGGCTGCGAGCGGCCGTCGTGCTGGGCCGCGCCGTCGAGCGTCGACACCATGTTGGCGCGCAGCCAGGAGCCGTCCGTATCGGGATAGGCGTAGGCGTCGGCGAGGGCGTCGAGGCCCCACTCACCTGGGTCGTCGGCGGCTGTCAGGTCGGTCACAGGGAACAGGCGTCGCATGTCAGGCAGTCTGGCACGGCCTAAGCTGGGTGGTTGTGTCGTCCTCCCACGCCGTGCCGGGGCCCAGCCCCATAGCCGAAACGGCCCCGCTGTCCCTGTGCGCCCTCGAACCACGCGTCCCCGCCGACCGGCTGGTCGCCGAGATGGTGCCGCCGCCGCGTTTCGACTCGGTGCGCTTCGATACGTACGTCCCCGACCCGAACCAGCCGAGCCAGATCGAGGCGGTCAAGGTCCTCGGCGACTTCGCGGCCGGGCTCGGCGGGGCGCACGCGACGGGCTCGGGCAGATCCGGAAGAGCGCGAGGCGCATCCGTCGACGGGTGGTGGCGGGCGCCGGGCGGGTGGTTCGGGAAGAAGGCCCAGGCGCCCAGCGGCCCGCGCGGTGTCTACCTCGACGGCGGCTACGGCGTCGGCAAGACCCATCTGCTCGCCTCGCTCTGGCACGCCACGCCCGCCGCCCCGTCCCTGAAGGCGTTCGGGACCTTCGTCGAGCTGACGAACCTGGTGGGCGCGCTCGGCTTCCAGCAGACCGTGCAGACGCTGAGCGGCCACCGGCTGCTGTGCATCGACGAGTTCGAGCTCGACGACCCGGGCGACACCGTGCTGGTCTCCTCGCTGTTGAGCCGGCTGGTCGAGGCGGGCGTGGCGCTCGCGGCGACCTCAAACACGCTGCCGGGCAAGCTCGGTGAGGGGCGGTTCGCTTCGGCCGACTTCCTGCGGGAGATCCAGGGCCTCTCCTCGCACTTCCGCCCGCTGCGCATCGACGGCGAGGACTACCGCCACCGAGGTCTGCCGGAAGCCCCGCCGCCGTACTCGGACGAGCAGGTCACCCGGGCCGCGTACGCGACCGATGGCGCCAGCCTGGACGACTTCCCGGCGCTGCTCGACCATCTGGCCCGCGTCCATCCGAGCCGGTACGGCGCGCTGACGGACGGCGTCCGGGCGGTGTGCCTCACCGAGGTGCGGCCGGTGCCCGACCAGTCGACGGCGCTGCGACTGGTGGTGCTAGCGGACCGGCTGTACGACCGCGAGGTTCCGGTGCTCGCCTCCGGGCTGCCGTTCGATCAGCTTTTCAGCGAGGAGATGCTGAACGGGGGGTACCGGAAGAAGTACTTCAGGGCAATCTCCCGGCTGACCGCGCTGGCGCGTGACGCAAAGGGACTGGTGGCGCAGTAGGTTCGGGGGCGTAACACCGGCCGGGCACGACGGAGTGCCCCGCCACTCCCGTACAACCGCGCATTCCGTTCGAAGGGATCCAGCATGGCTACCACGCGTCAGGCTCACACGGTCTGGGAAGGCAACCTGATCGAGGGCAAGGGCGTCGTCACCCTCGATTCCTCGGGGATCGGGGAGTACCCGGTCTCCTGGCCGTCCCGCGCGGAGAAGGCGAACGGCAAGACCAGCCCGGAGGAGCTCATCGCCGCGGCGCACTCCAGCTGCTTCTCGATGGCGCTGTCCAACGGTCTGGCCACGGCGGGCACCCCGCCCACCCGTCTGAACACCCAGGCGGAGGTCACCTTCCAGCCGGGTACCGGCATCACCGGGATCCACCTCACCGTCGAGGGCGAGGTGCCGGGTCTCGACGAGGCCGGCTTCGTCAAGGCGGCCGAGGACGCGAAGGCGAACTGCCCGGTCAGCCAGGCGCTGACGGGCACGACGATCACGCTGAGCGCCTCGCTCGCCTGAGTCCCGCGCCGGGCCTGGTGAGGCCCGGGGCACGCACGGGACACGGATGAGGCCGGTGACCCGCATGGTTCCCGCGCGATGGCGCGCGTGGTACACACATGCGGGTCACTCTCCTTTCCCTCACAGGGAGTTGCCTCATGTCATCCGCAGCTGCACAACAGCCCGCGACACGACGTCAGGTCCTGGCCGGTACGGGCGCGGCCGTGGCCACGGTCGCCTTCGCCGGGGCGTTCACCGAACTCTTCGCCGGTACCGCCGCCGCCCGAGGACACGGCGGGTACGGCCCGCTGGTGCCCGACCCCGACGGACTGCTCGATCTGCCGAAGGGCTTCCGGTACCGGGTGCTCTCCAGGGAGGGCGAACCGCTCCGCTCCGGCGAGGGCCCGGTCCCCAGCCACTGCGACGGCATGGCCGCGTTCGCCGGCCGGCGCGGGCACGTCCGGCTGGTGCGCAACCACGAGAACCGCGTCGACGCGGCGATCGCCGTGCCGACCGTCGAAGGGCTGACCTACGACCCGATGGGCAAGGGCGGCTGCACGGCCCTGGAGCTGGACAGCGACAACCGCGTCCTGACCGAGCGCGTCGCCATCGCCGGTACGGCGGTCAACTGCGCCGGCGGGCGCACCCCCTGGGACACCTGGCTGACCTGCGAGGAGACCGAGGACAAGGCCGGCACCAACGGCTACACCAAGGACCACGGCTACATCTTCGAGGTGGACGGCGCCGATCCGCGCCGCACCGGAGCCGTGCCGCTCACCGCGATGGGCCGATTCCAGCACGAGGCGATCGCGATCGATCCGCGCAACGGTGTCGTCTACGAGACCGAGGACGCGTTCGAGAAGCCCTTCGGGCTGTTCTACCGCTTCCTGCCGGAGAAGCCGCTCGGCGGCACGGGCTCGCTCCGGGCCGGCGGACAGCTGGAGGCCATGCGGGTGCCGGGCGTCCCCGACCTCTCCGCGGTCCAGGAGACCGGCACGAGCTTCGAGGGGATCGAGTGGGTCCCCGTGCCGGACCCGCTGGCGGCCGAGACGCCCATCCGGTTCCAGGACTTCGGGCCGAGGGGCATCAGCCACGGCCAGAAGCTGGAGGGCTGCTACTGGGGCGGGACGTGCGTCTACTTCGTCTCCAGCTTCGCGCACAGCTCCGAGGGATCGGCGGCGGACCACTTCGGCCAGGTGTGGCGTTACGAGCCGCAGCGGCGCCGGCTGACCCTGGTCATCGTCTTCGGCCCCGGTACGGACATCCAGCTGCCCGGAGAGTCCCCGGACAACATCACCCTGGCCCCCCACGGCGGTCTCATGGTGTGCGAGGACGGCGGCGGCGCCCAGCACGTGTTCGGACTGACCAGGCGCGGTGAGGTGTACGCGATGGCACGCGGCCGGCAGAACATCGGAACGCCCCAGGAGCCGGAGTGGGGCGAGTTCGCCGGGGTCACGTTCGCCCCGGACTACGCGACGATGTTCATGAACTGCTACACACCCGGCACGACGTTCGCCGTGACGGGTCCGTGGCACTGACCCGCTGAGCCGCTGCTCCGGACGGCGGGCGGGCACGTCCACCCGCCGTCCGGGGGCCGCGGCGCGGCGCAGGGGCGCCGCAGGCAGGGCAATGACCGTTAATCAGTTATTTTCCGCCAATGACAACTTCTGTGCGGAAATTTACAGCTATGACCGTTCTGGGAGTGGTCTGCGGAGGTGCTCTCGTCGCCTGCGGTGGCTCCGGAGGCACACCCGGTACCACCGGCGACAGAACCGCGGCCGTCTCGGCCGCCCCCTCCGGAACCACCCCTGCGGGAGCTCCGACGAGCGCTTCCCCCGCCGCGAGCGGGCCGCCCACCATGGCCCCCGGCCCCGCCGGACTCGCCCCCGTCCTGGAACGGGGGCCGCAGAACGCCGACAAGGTCGTCGCCCTCACCTTCGACGCCGACATGACGGCCGACGAGGGACCGCGAGCGGCCTCCGGCGAGCACTTCGACAACCCGGAGCTGATCGCCCTGCTGCGTCGGCTGAAGGTGCCCGCGACGCTCTTCATGACCGGCCGGTGGGCCGAGGAGTACCCCTCGCAGGCGCGTTCCATCGGCACGGACCCGCTCTTCGAGATCGCCAACCACTCCTACAGCCACTACGCCTTCACCTCGCCCTGCTACGGGCTGCCGACGATGGGGACGGACGAGATCCGCGGCGAGGTGGAGCGGGCCTTCGGCGCTATCCGGAGGACCGGCGCCCGCAATGTGGTGCCGTACTTCCGCTTCCCCGGCGGCTGCTACGACGACGACGCGCTGCGCGCGCTCGCGGCACAGAAGGTGACGGCGGTGCAGTGGGACGTCGTCAGTGGTGACGCCTTCGCGACGGACGCGGACGCGGTGGCGGAGCAGGTGCTCGACGGCGTGAAGCCCGGCTCGCTGGTCGTCATGCACTGCACCCGCAGCGCGGCGCCGGTCACCGACCGGGCGGTGGACCGGGTGGTGCCGGAGCTGCGCAGGCGCGGGTACCGCTTCGTGAAGGTGTCCGACCTGATGCGCGGCTGAGCACGGCGCCGGCCGGCGCGTCAGCCGGAACAGGCCGAGCGCTGTGCCTCCTGCCATTCGCAGACCGGGCAGAGCGTGATGCCCTTGACCGACTCCGGGTGCTCGGTGGGCTTCCGGCACAGCACGCACTCCGCGAACGGCGGCCCACCGGCCACCTGCGGGGAGACGGCAGGCGTCGCTCGGTACGCCTGGTCCGCACGCTCGTTCACACCATCGTCCATGCGCCGGAGCCTACTCAACCGCGTACGGAAGTGAGCTTGCAGGCGAGCGCCGACGCTGCCACCGCGACGGCCGCAGCGCCGGCGAGCGGGATTACCGGCACATGGACCGTCCCGGTGAGCGAACCGGTGACCAGGCCCGTCACCGCGTACTTCGCGGGCGATCCGCCGGTCACCAGGGCCAGCAGCGCGGCCGTCAGGGTCGCGGCCACCGACCAGCCGCGCCGGTTCAGCAGCGGGCGGGTGCACAGCGCGCCGACGGCCACCCCCAGCAGGACGCAGCACAGGGCCGCGAGCAGCCCGGCGAGCCCGGCGGCCGGCAGCGGGATCCTGACCCTGTGCCGGGTGTCGGACGGTTCGCTGATCAGCAGCACGAACGCGGTGGCGGCGGTGGCCAGCAGCCCGGCACATCCCAGCGGCGCGAGCAGCGACGCCAGATGGGCCCGCGGCTGTCCGCCCACCGCTGCCGCGACGACGTTCCGGGCGGCGGGCGGCTCCTGGTTGACGCAGATCCGCACGAGCCACGCGGTGACGGGCAGCAGCCCGGCCGCGGCGTAGCCGAGCGAGTCCAGTACGGGCTGCCCGGGGCGGATCCCGACGCCGAAGAAGGCGACGTACAGGAGGACCGGCGCGAGCCAGCTCTGCGAGCGGACCAGCATGGCGGCCTGGTAACGGACCAGGGCCGTATCCGTCATGGCGCCTCGTCACGTGGAGTGGGTTCCGCGGCGCGGTGGGCAAGGGCGCCGTCCGCCGCCGGTTCGGATGACAGCCGGCGGATGTGCCAGGGCGGGCGGGCCGTCAGCAGGGCGCCCAGCAGGGCGTCGGAGTGCGCGGCCCCGACGGTCAGCCGCAGCGTTCCGTCCTCGCCTGCCTTCTGTCCGGGGTCGCCCGGCAGACCGGCGGGAAGCGGGGCGCCGGGCGGGCCGGCCACGTCGATCCGTACCCGGGGCCCGGTGCGCTCCCCGGCCGGTGCCGGGTCCGCGGGGACCAGCCCGAGCCCCTCGACGCGGAACGCGGCGTCGACCGTGCCCGCGAGCCGGCGCGGGTCGTGGTCGACGAAGACGACGCTGGACCCCGACGCGACGCGTTCGGCGACGGCCCGGTCCAGCTCGCCGCGTGCCGAGGTGTCCAGGCCGGTCCAGGCCTCGTCCAGGACCAGCAGCTCCGGCTCGGCGAGCAGCGCCTGTGCGACGGCGACCTTCTGGCTGGTGCCCTTGGAGAGCTCAGCCAGCGGCGTCCGGGCGTGGTCCGATGCCCCGAAGCGGGTCAGCCACGCCTCCGCGCGCCCGGCCGCCTCGGCCGTGCGCAGCCCGTGGATCCGGCCGAGATGGACGAGATAGCCCGTGGCGGTGAAGGGCAGGGCCGCCGGGAACCGCTCCGGGACGTACGCCGTGCGCGGCCCGCCACCGGTGATCCGGCCCTCCGTCGGGGCGTCGATGCCGGCGAGCAGCCGCAACAGGGTGGATTTCCCGGTGCCGTTGGCCCCTTCGACGCGGACGAGGGCCCGCGCGGGCAGAGCGAGGTCGACCCCGCGCAGCACCCATGGTCCGGCGAGGCCGTATCGCCGGCCCACTCCCCGCAGCCGCAGGACGTCCGTACTCAGTTGGCGGACGCCTTCTCGGGCTTGACCTCGCTGGGCCGTACGATCACGAACCCCTCACCGTCCAGGCGCAGCTGGACCGCCTCCCCCGAGCCACCGCGGAGCATCGAGCCGACGCTCTGCGAGCGGTGCAGCGAGGTGTCGAGGTGGGCGCTCCAGCCCACGACCGCGTCGGTGTCGACGCACACCGGCTGCTGCGGGGTGACGGGGATCACTATGGGGTGGCCCTCGCACATCAGGCCGAGCTTGCCGTAGCCGGTGAAGACGCTGTTGAAGAGCCCGCCGCCGGTCATACCCGCGCCCTTCACCGTCTTGATCTCGTAGGCGAGCGTGGAGTCGAAACAGAGGACGTTGCGGCCGTTGATGGTGAGCACGTCACCCTGCTCCATCTCCACGATGAAACAGTTGGCCGCCTCGTGCGCGAACCACGCCTCGCCCTGACCGCGCACCGCCATCAGCGGCAGGCCCTCGCCGGTGACCGCGCGCTTGAGCATGCCGCCGATGCCCTGGCCCTTGCGCTCGAACTGCAGATCGCCGCGGAAGGCGATCATCGATCCCTGGCGTGCGTGCATCTCGCCGTTGAGCGCGTACTTGATCGATTTCGCGTTCTGCAGGGTCATTCCGGGGACGGTCGCCTGCTGCGCCATGTGCTCGCTGGAGAAAAGATCGCTCTTCATGCGGTGCATCCTCACCCGGAGCGGTCCGTTCCGCCAAGAAGCCGGCTCGGGGCGGCTGGCAGACTGGGCGGGTGAGCAGCGACGACACCCCCGTATCCCTGTCCGGCGCATCCCCGTCCGAGGCCGCAGGCGTGCCCGCGGACAGCCCCTTCCGTTCCGGGCGGACCGACCGGGACGAAGGCCGGCAGTACGTACTCCCGCTGGTGGTCCACATCGAGAAGACGGCTCCCCCGGCCCGCACGGACGCGCTGCGCACGGCCGCCCGCGCGGTGCTGGTGATGCTCTGCGACGAGCGGTCGGTCGGCGAGGGCGAATGGGCGCAGGCGATGCGGGACTGGCAGGACGCCCGGATCCGCAAGGTGGTGCGGCGGGCGCGCGGCGCGGAGTGGCGCAAGGCCTGCGCGCTGCCGGGGATCACGGTCACGGGCGAGAACGCCGAGGTGCGGGTCTTCCCGCCGGTCCCGCTGGACGGCTGGCCCAAGGAGCTCGCCAAGCTCCAGGTCTCGGGAACGGAGCTGGACGACCCCGAGCCGCCGGCCGCGCCCGATCACACCGCTCCGGTCCTCTGGCTGAATCCGGAGCTCGACATGTCGGCGGGCAAGGAGATGGCGCAGGTCGGGCACGGTGCCCAGCTCGCCTGGTGGGAGCTGTCGGAGACGGAGCGCACCGCGTGGCGTGAGGCGGGCTTCCCCCTCTCGGTCGCCACCGCGGGGCCGGACCGCTGGCGGGAACTCACGGTGAGCGGAGCGCCGGTGGTACGGGACGCCGGCTTCACCGAGATCGCTCCCGGGATGACCGTCGTGGCCGAGGGCGCCCACCGGGTCGGCTCGCTCCAGCCGCTGCGGCAGCCGTAGCCGCACCGTCCGGTCGTGGCGTTGGACGCCGGCTTCGACGCGACCGCCCGCGAGGAGGCCGGGGCGGCGACGGCGTCCCCGGCCGGGCCGCCCGCGGCGCCCGGCGGATCGGTCCGCCGCTGCCGGCGCCTGCCACACCGGCCGGAGACATGTCCTTCACCTCACTGCCCGCCACGGCGCCCATGTCGGGCGGGAGGGGCCGGACGGCCGCGCGGCGGCTGCCGGGAACCTCAAATCAAGCTCTGAACGTCCCCTTCCCCGGGTTCGCCGGCGTGCGCCGGGGCCATGACCACTGCACGGAGTGGAGGAGGGGGACACCATGAAGCTGGGTACCGGTATCGGGTGGCGGCCGGAGATCGCCGACACGGTGGAGGCACTGCCAGGGGTCGACTGGGTGGAAGCGGTCGCGGAGAACCTCTGCGCCGACCACCTGCCCGCCTCCCTGACCCGGCTGAGGGAGCGCGGGGTCACCGTGGTCCCGCACGGGGTCTCGCTCGGTCTCGGCGACGCCGACCGCCCCGACCCCGGCAGGCTCGCCGGCCTCGCGGCGCGCGCCGCCCTGCTGGACGCGCCCCTGGTGACCGAGCACATCGCGTTCGTACGGGCGGGAGGGTCACGTACCGCGTCACCGGCGCTGGAGGCGGGCCATCTGCTGCCCGTACCCCGCACCTGGGCCGCGCTGGACGTGCTGTGCGAGAACGTGCGGATCGCACAGGACTCGCTTCCGGTGCCGCTGGCTCTGGAGAACATCGCGGCGCTGATCTCCTGGCCGGACGAGGAGCTGACCGAGGGGCAGTTCCTGGCCGAGCTGGTCGGGCGCACCGGGGTGCGGTTGCTCATCGACGTCGCCAATCTGCACACCAACCACGTGAACCGGGGCGAGGACCCGGCCCGTGCGCTGGACGAACTGCCGGTGGAGGCCATCGCCTACGTGCACGTCGCGGGCGGGATCGAGAAGGACGGCGTCTGGCACGACACGCACGCCCACCCGGTCACCGCTCCGGTCCTCGACGTCCTGGCCGAGCTGCGCTCCCGGGTCAGCCCGCCCGGCGTCCTGCTGGAGCGCGACGACGACTTCCCCCCGGCCGCCGAACTGGCGGGCGAGCTGGACACGATCCGCGCCACGCTCGACGCGGGCCGGAACGAGGGCGGGCGCGCCGGTGTGCGGGCCGACGCCGTACGCGAACATTCCGCGGCCGACACCGAAGCCGTACGCGAACGGCCCGCCCCCTCCGCAGCGGACACCGACGCCGCGCGTGACCGGGTCGCGGTCGCACAGGCCTCGTTGCTCTCCGCGCTGGTCGCCGGCACCCCGGCCCCGGAGGGCTTCGACCACCACCGGCTCGGCGTCCAGAGCCGGGCGCTGGCCGCCAAGCGCGCCGACGTCGTCGCCAAGGTGGCGCCCGAACTCCCGGAGATCCTCGGGCCGGAGTACCGGAACGCGTTCCTCGCGTACGCCAGGACCCGCCCGATGTCCGCCGGATACCGGCGCGACGCGCTGGACTTCGCCGAGCAACTGCTCATCGCCGGCCGCCCCGGTGACGACGCGGCCCGCCGCCGGCTGACGTACTGGTGGCAGGACCGGGCGGCTCCCCGCCCACCCCGCCGCACCACCCGGCTGGCCCGGGCGGCCCGTTCCGTGCTCGTGGGGAGGTGACCGGGATGAACACCGCGGCCGTCGTCCTTACCGTCCTCGTCGCCCTCTCCTCGGCTCTCCTGATCAGCGGGCTCGCCCGTGCCCGGCGCGGGCCCGGCGGCCCCGTGCACGACCTCTCGGAGGTGGCCTTCCTGAACGGCGGGCCGGGCCGGGTGGTGGACACCGCCCTCACCGCGATGCAGGGGGACGGCCGGCTGGTCGTCGGCGGGCCCGGCATCGTCGCGGTCCAACGGCCGGTCGCCCACGATCCGGTGGAACGGGCCGTCCTGCAGGAACTGGCGACCGCCCCGAGCGGCGCGCTGCACAGCCTTCGGGACGCGGTGATGCGCCATGCCGCGGTGCAGGAGATCGGCGACGGGCTGGCGGCGCGGGGTCTGCTGGCCGCGCCCGGGACGGGGCGGGCGCGAAGGCGCTGGGGCGTGACGCAGGGAGTGCTCTGTCTGCTCGGCATTCCGGTCGCCGTCGCTCTGACCATCCACGAGTTCATCTCGACGGACGCCGTATCGGGCTTCCCCTTCTTCCCGAAGGTCTTCCCCGCACTGCTCGTCGGCGCCGTCATCGGTTTCGTCTGCGCGGGCAACGCCCGGTCCCGGATCACCAAGGCGGGACGCAGGGCCGCCCAGGGGTACGGCAGGGAGGGCGCCCACCGGACCGATCCGGCCCATCTGGTGGCGACCGCCGGGCCGCGGGCGGTGCCCGATCCCGGACTGCGGGCCCAACTGCTCACGGCGGCACGGCTTCGGCGGACCGGACCGTCCACACCCTCGCACCACTCCTCGGGCTCCTCCGGTCTGCTGCTCGCGCCGACGGTGTGGTGTGCCGGTACGGTCCCGGGGGGCGGCGGATGCGGCAGCTCCTCGGGCCACAGCGGCGGGGGCGGCGGGTGCGGATCCGGGTTGAGCTGCGGATCCGGGTCCGGCTGCGGCTCGGGGTCCAGCTGCGGTTCCGGATCGAGCTGCGGTTCCGGGTCGAGCTGCGGCGGCGGCTCGGGGTCCAGCTGCGGCGGCGGGTCGAGCTGCGGCAGCAGCAGCTGATCCCGCGCGGGGCCGCCCGGTCACCGGGGGGTGATCGGGCCGTCACCGTCCGCATGCTGAACAGCCTCTGGCGCTCCACGACCGTCTCGCATAGAAATCCGCCATGCTCTGGGTTCTGTTCCTGCTGGTCGCATGGGGTGTGGCGGCCGTTTCCTGTATTCGGCTCTGTCTCGCGTCCGCCCGACTGGCACAGCGGCTGCCGGACACCTCGCAGGACGGGGCGCGGTCCTCCCCTGACGGGCGGGAACTCACCCTGTACGAGACCGCGTTCCTGGCCGGCGGCCCGCACCGGGTCGCCGAGCTGGCGCTCGTCTCCATGCATCTGCGCCGGCGGCTGCTGCTCGCCCACACCGGCTGGGCGACGGTCATCGACCCGCACGGCCGGGACGAGGTGGAGCGCACGGTGATCCGTGCCATCGGACCGCAGGGCCAGGCGCCGATCCCGCCGGTGCGGGAGGCCGCCGCCGCCGCGGACACCGTGCGCGCCCTCGCGGAGCGGCTCGTCGCGGCGGGCCTGGCGCTGCCCGGCGGGGCCGGGACGGACATCGCGTCGGCGGTGCGGGCGGTGCGCGGTGCGGCGCTGCTGGTGGTCGTGGCGGGTGCGGCCGCTTGGCTCACGCCCGGTCAGGAACAGGGTGCCGGGGACTTTGTGGTTACCCGGCTCGTCTGGTTCGGGCTGCCGCTCGTTCTGACCCTGGGCTGTCTGGCCATCGCCCGCATGGAGGTGCATCCCTACAGCTCCTGGGCCTCCCCGGCCGGGCAACGGCTGCTGGACACGCGTGCGGTGCCGGGAGGCGGGGCCGGGGGCGATGTGCTGGCGGCCGTCGCGGTGCGGGGCGTGCGCGCGGTGGACGACCCGGCGCTGCGGGCCGCGCTCGCGGGGCACGGTGCGGCCCGCACGGGAATCGGGACGACGCACGGCCCTTGAGACGACGCCGGTGCGGCGCGCAGGATGCGCGCCGCACCAGGAGCCGGACCCGGTGTCGCTGGAACAGCGGGCGGCACGAGTGCCGCGGTGTCCGCCGTCTGATCTTCCGGGTCGGGGTGGTCGGGACCCGCTCGCTACGCGAGCCCGGCCACCAGGTCCGCGACCGACTTGCGCCGGCCGGTGTAGAAGGGGACCTCCTCGCGGACGTGCATCCGCGCCTCGGAGGCCCGCAGGTGACGCATGAGGTCGACGATGCGGTGCAGTTCGTCGGCCTCGAAGGCAAGCACCCACTCGTAGTCGCCGAGGGAGAAGGAGGCGACGGTGTTGGCGCGCACGTCGGGGAAGCCGCGGGCCATCTTGCCGTGGTCGGCGAGCATCCGCCGGCGGTCCTCGTCGGGCAGCAGGTACCAGTCGTAGGAGCGCACGAAGGGGTACACGCTGATGTAGTCGCGCGGCGTCTCGTCGGCGAGGAACGCCGGGACGTGCGACTTGTTGAACTCGGCGGGGCGGTGCAGTGCCATGTTCGACCAGACCGGGGCGAGGCTCCTGCCCAGTCGGGTGCGGCGGAAGAGGTTGTACGCCTCCTGCAGGGCTTCCGCCGTCTCGGCGTGCCACCAGATCATGACGTCGGCGTCGGCGCGCAGACCGGAGACGTCGTAGGTGCCGCGCACGGTGATGTCCTTGGCGGCGAGCTGGTCGAACAGCTCCTGCACCTCACCGGAGTACGCGGCGCGGTCCGTCTCGGCGGGCAGTACGTCACGGAGCTTGAAGACGGACCACAGCGTGTAGCGGACGACGTCGTTGAGGTCCTTCGCCTTCTTGCCGGCGTTGGGGGCCTTGCTTGATGTCACAGTCTCAGGAGCACTCATACGGCTATTGTCCCGCCTCGCTCCCTGTGCCCTGAACCAGGGTGGGCGTGGCGATGATCTCCCCGGTGTTCGCGCCGTTCTCCCCCGTGAGGTCGCGGACGATCTCGTCCGCGGCCCGGTGGGCGCTCGCGATGCAGGCGGGGATGCCGACGCCGTCGTAGACCGCGCCGCAGACGCGCAGCGCGGACAGTTTGGCGACCTCCTCGCGGATGCGGGCGACCCGGCCGAGGTGGCCGACGGGGTACTGGGGCAGCCCGCCGATCCACCGGCTGACCTCGGTGGCCACGGGCCGGGCGGCCAGCCCGGTCGCCGCGGCGAGATCGCTCAGCGACACGTCGACCAGTTCGGCGTCCTCGCGGTGCAGATGGTCCTCTTCGCCGTACCGGCCCACGGAGGTCCGCAGGAGGAACAGGTCGGGGTCCGCGTCGGCGACCCACTGCCACTTGTGGCTGGAGAAGGTGGCGGCCTTGATGGTGCGGCCGTCGACCGGGGGCACCAGGAAACCCGAGCGTCCGTCGAGTGTTCCGGCGGCGGTCACGTCGGAGCGCCGGAAGGCCATGGTGACCAGGGCCATCGACGCGTACTCGACGCCCGCGAGTTCGGCGGAGGCCGCCGGGGACTCGGCGGCGAGCAGGGTGGAGGCGGACCAGGCGGGGGCGGCGAGGACGATGCCGTCGGCGGCGATCACCCGGGAGTCGGTGCGGACGTCCCAGCCGAAGGCGGTGCGGGTCAGTCCGAGCACCGGGGTCTCGGTGAGGATCTCGCCACCGCCCGCGCGCACCGCGTCGGCCACCGCGCCGGGGAGGGTGCCGATGCCGCCGGCGATGCCCTGGAAGACCGGTCCGTCCTGCTGCCGGGCGGCGGCCCGCTCCTGGATGCGGGTGACGCCGTCGAGCAGTGAGCCGCCCTGCCGGGCGACCTCGAAGAGCTGGGGTACGGCGGCGCGCATGGAGATCCGGTAGGCGTCGCCCGCGTACACCCCGCCCAGGAGCGGCTCCACGAGCCGGTCGACGACCTCGCGGCCCAGCCGGTCGGCCACGTACGCGCCGACCGCGACGTCGTCGCCGACGGCGGTGGGCGTGAGGTCGCGCTCCTGTGCGATCCGGGCGAGTCCCTCGGCGGAGAGCACATCACCGAGCACCGCCGGGTCGCCCGGAACGCCCATCACATGGCCCTTGGGCATGGGGCGCAGTGCGTCGCGGGTCCATACCGATGCGGTGGCCGTGGCGGGCGGCTGGAGGCGGTCGCCGAGGCCGACGGCCCTGGCCAGGCCGACCGCCTCCGGGCGGCGGGCCAGCATCGATTCGGCGCCCAGGTCGACCTGGACGCCCGCGACCCGGCCGGTCATGAGTTTGCCGCCGAGCCGGTCGGTCGCCTCCAGGAGGGTGACCCGCAGCCCGCTGCCGAGGAGCCGGTGGGCGGCCGCGAGTCCCGCGATGCCGCCGCCGATGACGACGACGTGCCCGGCGGCCCTGTCCGCGCTGTCTGTTGAACGCTGCATACCCCCACTCTCTCAAACCTCACCCGGGTCCTGACCGTGACCGCTTCGAAACCGCTCGCACGCAACCCGGTCGCCCACCCCGTACGTCGAACCGGCACGACCAATCACCCGTCCTGGGGGGACAGTTATGCAGACGTCACCATCCACACGGCACGACAGAAGTCCGGACCGTCCGGCCGCCCGCCGCGCGCGCACCGCTCCGGCCGCCGGACTGCTCGCCGCCGTCCTGGCGTTGAGCGGCTGCGGCGCGGCGGGCGGGGACGACTCCGGGGCGTCGTCCGACCGGCGGGCAGCAGCCCCCGCGCAGCACGACAAGGCGGGCTCCGCCGGGGAAGCGGCCGGGAACGGCAAGGAGGGAGCGAGCGGTTCGGCGGCGGCGAAGAAGCCGGATCCGCCGACCGCCACCCATGTCATCCGTACCGCCTCGCTCTCCGTGGAGGTGCGGAGCGCGTCCGCGGCCGCCGCCTCCGCGCGCACGGCCGTGGAGGGCGCCGGCGGTCTGGTCGCCGACGAGAAGACCGAACAGGTCGACGACACACACGTCTCCTCGCACCTCGTGCTGCGCGTGCCGCAGGACGATTACGACCGGGTGCTGCGGGAGCTGTCGGGAGCGGGCCGGCTGCTCTCCCGCACGTCGGCCGCCAAGGACGTCACCGACCAGGTCGTCGACGTGGACAGCCGGATCGCCACCCAGCGCACGAGTGTGGCGCGGGTGCGCAAGCTGATGGACCGGGCCGAGCTGATCACCGATGTGGTGGCGCTGGAGGGCGAGCTGAGCAGCCGTCAGGCGGAGCTGGAGTCGCTGCTCGCCCAGCAGGCCTCGCTGAAGGACCGCACCGCGCTCGCCACGATCACGCTCGACCTCTCGGAGCCCGGCGAGGAGGGGGCCGGCGGGGACGACGACGGTCCGGGGTTCCTGGACGCCCTCGGGGGCGGCTGGCACGCCTTCGTGACGACGGTCCGGTGGATCGCGATGGCGGTGGGCGCGGCGGCCCCGTTCCTGGCCGTGGTGGCCGCTCTGCTGGCGCTGTGGCGGTTCCTGCGGCGCCGGGGCCGGAAGGCGGGTCCGACGGACGACTGAGCGCTCCGAGGGGCGCGGTGGCGCCTCCCGGCGCCGTGGCGCCGTAGCGTGGGCCCTCGGACCGGTTACCGAAGGGGCACGCATGACGGCGGAACGACTGGTGGTCATCGGCGGGGACGCGGCGGGCATGTCCGCCGCGTCCCAGGCGCGCCGGCTCAAGGGCCCGGACGAGCTGGGCATCACCGCCTTCGAGCGGGGCAACTTCACCTCGTACTCGGCGTGCGGCATCCCGTACTGGGTCGGCGGCGACGTGGCGGAGCGGGACGATCTGATCGCCCGGACCCCCGAGGAGCACCGGGCCCGTGCGATCGATCTGCGGATGCGTACCGAGGTGACGGAGATCGACGTCGCGGGGCAGCGGGTGCACACCCTGGACCGGGACTCCGGCGAGACGTCCTGGACGGGGTTCGACAAGCTGGTGATCGCGACGGGTGCCAGACCGGTGCGTCCGGCACTGCCCGGCATGGACGCGGCCGGGGTGCACGGGGTGCAGACCCTGGACGACGGTCAGTCGCTGCTGGACTCCCTGGACCGGACGGAAGGCGCCGAGGTCCGGCGGGCGGTCGTCGTCGGCGCGGGCTACATCGGGGTCGAGATGGCGGAGGCGATGCTGAAGCGTGGTTTCGAGGTGACCGTCCTCAACCGCGGCGAACAGCCGATGGCGACGCTCGACCCCGACATGGGGCGTCTCGTCCACGACGCGATGGACGGGCTCGGCATCACGACGGTGAACCGGGCGGCCGTCACCGCGATCCGCACCGGCCCGGACGGCCGGGTGAACGCGGTGGAGACGGCGGACACGTCGTACCCGGCGGACGTGGTGGTGCTCGGCATCGGCGTGGAGCCCGAGACGACCCTGGCGCGGGCGGTGGGGCTGCCGGTCGGTCCGCACGGCGGGCTGCTCACCGACCTGTCGATGCGGGTGGTCGGCCACGACAACATCTGGGCGGGCGGTGACTGTGTCGAGGTGCTCGACCTGGTGGCGGGCCGCACCCGGCACATCGCGCTGGGCACGCACGCCAACAAGCACGGCCAGATCATCGGGTCCAACGCCGCCGGCGGCTACGGCACCTTCCCCGGGGTGGTGGGCACGGCGGTGAGCAAGGTCTGCGATCTGGAGATCGCCCGCACCGGGCTGCGCGAGAAGGACGCCCGCGCGGTGGGCCTTCGGTTCGTCACGGCGACGATCGAGTCGACGGGCCGGGCGGGCTACTACCCGGGGGCGCGGCCCATGACGGTCAAGATGCTCGCGGAGTACCGCACGGGTCGGCTGCTGGGCGTGCAGATCGTGGGCCGCGACGGGGCGGCGAAGCGGGTGGACGTCGCGGCGGTGGCGCTCACCGCCGGAATGACGGTGGAGCAGATGACCGCCCTGGACCTGGGTTACGCGCCGCCGTTCTCCCCCGTCTGGGACCCGGTGCTGGTGGCGGCCCGCAAGACGGTGACGGCGCTGCGGAAGGCGGGCACCGCCTGAGCGGTGCCCGCCCTCCGGGCCGGTGTCAGCGGGCGGTGCTGGTGTGGACGTACTCGACGAGCCGCGACAGCGCGTCCGGGTCCATGTTCGGCGTCACGCCGTGGCCCAGGTTGAAGATGTGGCCCTCAAGACCGGCGGCCGCGTCCAGCACCTCCTGGGTCTTGGCCTCCACCGCCGTGGTCGGCGCGAACAGCACGGCGGGGTCGAGGTTGCCCTGGAGCGCCTTGCCGGGGCCGACGCGGCGAGCGGCCTCGTCCAGCGGGACCCGCCAGTCGACGCCGACGACGTCCGCTCCGGCCTCGCCCATGAGGCCGAGCAGTTCGCCGGTGCCGACGCCGAAGTGGATACGCGGCACGCCGTACGACGCGACGGCGTCGAGGACCTTGGCGGAGGCGGGCAGCACCGAGCGGCGGTAGTCGGCGGGGGCCAGCGCGCCCACCCAGGAGTCGAAGAGCTGCACGGCGGAGGCGCCGGCCTCGATCTGGACCTTGAGGAAGGCGCCGGTGATCTCGGCGAGGCGGTCGAGCAGGTCGGCCCAGAGCTGCGGGTCCCCGTACATCAGGGCCTTGGTGTGCTCGTGGTTGCGGGACGGGCCGCCCTCCACGAGGTAGCTGGCGAGGGTGAACGGGGCGCCCGCGAAGCCGATCAGCGGGGTGGACCCCAGCTCGGCGGTGAGCATGCCGATGGCCTCGGTGACGTACTGGACGTCCTCGGGGGTGAGATCGCGCAGCCGGGCCAGGTCGGCCCGCGTACGGATCGGCTCGGCGATCACCGGTCCGACGCCGGGCTTGATGTCGAGGTCGATGCCGATCGCCTTGAGCGGGACGACGATGTCGCTGTAGTAGACCGCGGCGTCGACCTTGTGACGGCGCACGGGCTGCATCGTGATCTCGGCGACCAGCTCCGGCATCGTGCAGGATTCGAGCATCGGGATGCCTTCGCGCACCTTCAGGTACTCGGGCAGGGAACGCCCCGCCTGGCGCATGAACCAGACCGGCGTGTGCGGTACGGGCTCGCGCCGGCACGCCTTGAGGAACGCCGACTCGTGGACGGCGGAGGTCTTCGTCTGCTGGCCCGAAGGGCGGTCGTTGGCACTCACACACAGAATCTTCGCACGCACACGGAAGGAGCCCGGCCCCGCACGGGTGTCCCTCCCTGCGCGAGGCTCCCGTTCCGCCTACTCTTCCCCGCATGGCTCCGGCTCAGGGACACTTCTCCGATCAATCCGATGGCACTGACAGCACGGACCGTGCGGAGGGTGGTTCCGTCCCGCCCGCGTTCCGTTCGGCGGTGGACGCACTGCGCTCGGCGCGGCTCCGCCCCGAACTGGAGGTGGAGCCGACAAGGCCTCCCAAACGGCTGGCCCCTTACGCGTACGCGCTGGAGGCGGCGGTCGTCGACGGGGAGGACGATCTCGCGGACGGGCGGCTCGTCCTGCTCCACGACCCGGCCGGCCACGAGGCCTGGCAGGGCAATTTCCGGCTCGTGACGCTGGTGCGCGCGGAGCTGGAGCCGGAGATGGCCTCCGATCCGCTGCTGCCGGAGGTGTGCTGGTCGTGGCTGACCGGGGCGCTGGAGGCGCGCGGACTCAGTTACGGGGAGGCGGGGGGCACGGTCACCCGGGCGGGGTCGCACTACTTCGGTGCGCTGGGAGCCCGACGGCCGGCGACCCAGATCGAGATCCGGGCGTCCTGGACACCGCGCGAGGGGCGCGGCGGGGTGCCGGACACGGCGGCGCATCTGGTTGCGTGGGGCGATCTGCTGTGCCAGATCGCCGGTCTGCCGCCCTCGGGGCCGGCCGACGCGGCGGTTGTGACGCTGCCGCAGCGCCGCGGACCGCAGGTCTCGTAGGGGTGGTGGCCGGGCGGACGCCTGTGCCGACGTTTCGTGACACCGCGTCATAAACCTCGTACAGACATCGGCTCTCTTTTCGTACAATCGATCGCGCGTCCTATTTGCCCGAATTGTTACTCACCAAATCGTGATCTTCCCCTAAAGGAGCAGGCGTCTGCTGCCGAAGAGGTCAATGACCCTTCAAGCACGGTTCGCCCCGGCTTCATCCCCGAGCCGGCCCGTCCCGCCACTCCCCAGGAGGCCTGGTGTCCGTTCTCCTCGAGCAGCCCGCAAGCCTGGTCGCCTACCGCCCGAACAAGCCGACGGCCATGGTCGTCGTGGCCGACCCGCGCGTCCGTTCCACCGTCACCCGCCATCTGTGGGCACTCGGAGTACGTGACGTCATCGAGGCGTCGTCCATCGCGGAGGCCCGCCCCCGCGTCGGCAACCCGCGCGACATCTGCGTAGCCGACGTCCACCTGCCCGACGGTTCCGGGCTGACCCTGCTGTCCGAAACCCGAGCCGCCGGCTGGCCGAACGGCCTCGCCCTCTCCGCCGCCGATGACATCGGCGCCGTGCGCAACGCCCTCGCGGGCGGCGTCAAGGGCTATGTCGTCACCGGCACCCGTACCAACATCGGCCACCCCACCCGTCCCGGCGTCGCCCCCATCGGCGCCAACGCCGCCCGTATGCACCGCCGGCCCCCCGGCACCCCGAGCCACCCGGGCGGCTACCGCGAACTGTCCGGCCGCGAGGTGGAGGTCCTGCGGCTCGTCGCCGAAGGGCAGTCCAACAAGGCCATCGGCGTCTCCATGGGGCTCTCCGCCCTGACCGTCAAGAGCCACCTCGCCCGAATCGCCCGCAAGCTCGGCACCGGAGACCGCGCAGGAATGGTCGCCGTCGCCCTGCGGACGGGCATCATCCACTGATTCGACACCCCCGCCGGTGTGCAGAAATGCGGATCCGGCTGGTTTACGTGCATCGGCGCGCCGGGGCCGAACCGTACCGAGACCGGGGCCGCCCAAACAAAAAAAAACAA
>NZ_JBHXUW010000074.1:0-35268 GCF_042672475.1 Streptomyces sp. NPDC127177 | reverse complement strand
GATGCGAAAGGCCCCGGAGCACGCGCTCCAGGGCCTTTCGCATGCCCACATCCACCCGCCGACCCGTCGACCCGCCTCGCATGCCCGCATAGACCCGACCCGGACACCAGAACGGTCAGGACATCAGGACGGTCAGGACACCAGAACTGTCAGGACGTCAGGACGTCTTGAGCGCCGCCGCCATCTCCGCCAGCCGCTCCGGCGAGGCGGACCCGGTGACCACCGTGGTGGCGCCCTTGTCCTGGCGCACCAGAGCGTCGTACTTCGGGCCCTCCCAGTGCTGCCACGTCTCCCCGGCGACCTGCTGGGTGCGCCCGGTGTTCTTCGCGTCCTGGCTGACCTCGGTGACGTACTTCTTCACCGGCGACGTGGACTGCTCCACCGCGACGTACTTGCCGTCCGGGTCGAGGAAGCCCAGGTGCCAGCTGTCGCCGGCCTGGCGCTCGTAACTGACCGAGGTCGGCTTCCACTTCTGCGCCAGGCCGCTGGGGGCGGCCACCGGGTACGGGGCCGCGCGCCGCGCGGTCAGGAGCTCGACCCGGTAGTCGACCGCCTTGACCGGGTCGGCCTTCTCGTCGTGCGGAACGAAGATGTAGACGACGCCCGCCACCGCGGCGATCACCGCCAACGACAGGAACATGTCCCGCACTGTCTGCTTGCCTCGCTTGCTTGCCACGGGTCCATCGTCGCATTAGCCCCGACGGGCCCGAATTCAGGGCGCCCCGCTCATCCGTGCCCCGGTCTGCTCATTTTATCGACCTGACGATAGAGTCACATCACCCTCATCCGGTCGTCGTCGTACAGAAAGGTGCGCTCCGATGTCCGAGCATCATCTGCCGTCCCAGCTGGAGGTCTCCCCGGAGGCCCCCGACCGCAACCTCGCCCTGGAGCTCGTCCGGGTCACCGAGGCCGCCGCCATGGCCGCCGGGCGCTGGGTCGGCCGCGGGGACAAGATCGGCGCCGACGGCGCCGCAGTGAAGGCCATGCGGACCCTCGTCTCCACCGTGTCGATGAACGGCATCGTCGTCATCGGTGAGGGCGAGAAGGACGAGGCCCCCATGCTGTTCAACGGCGAGCGGGTCGGTGACGGCACCGGCCCCGAGGTCGACATCGCCGTCGACCCGATCGACGGCACGACCCTGAACGCCAAGGGGATGCCGAACGCGATCGCCGTGCTGGCCGCCGCGGACCGGGGCGCCATGTTCGACCCGTCCGCGGTCTTCTACATGGACAAGCTGGTCACCGGCCCCGAGGCCGCCGACTTCGTCGACATCAACGCCCCCGTCTCGGTGAACATCCGCCGGGTCGCGAAGGCGAAGAACTCCACCCCCGAGGACGTCACCGTCGTCATCCTGGACCGCCCCCGTCACGAGGGCATCGTCAAGGAGATCCGGGAGACCGGTGCCAGGATCAAGTTCATCTCCGACGGTGATGTCGCGGGCTCGATCATGGCCGCACGCGACGACACCGGCGTCGACCTGCTGATGGGGATCGGCGGCACCCCGGAGGGCATCATCTCCGCCTGCGCCATAAAGTGCCTCGGCGGTGTCATCCAGGGCAAGCTCTGGCCGAAGGACGCGGCGGAGCGGCAGCGCGCGCTGGACGCCGGGCACGACCTGGACCGGGTGCTGTCCACGGACGACCTGGTCAGTGGCGACAACGTGTTCTTCGTGGCGACCGGCATCACGGACGGCGAGCTGATGCGGGGTGTGCGCTACCGCGCGGAGACGGCGAGCACGGAGTCGATCGTGATGCGGTCCAAGTCGGGCACCATCCGGAAGATCGACTCGACCCACCGGCTGTCAAAGCTGCGTGCCTACAGCGCGATCGACTTCGACCGCGCGAAGTGACGTAGGCACGTCACACGAAGGGGCGCCCCCATGTGCGGTGGGGGCGCCTCTCCGTGCGAAAGAGGGGATGCGGCCGCGTACGAGGAACACGAAAAGGGGATGCGGCCCCGTACGAGGAATACGAAGAAGGGATGCGGCGCAGTCGAGGCCGGATGCCGTCAGCCGGCCGCGGCTATGTGACCGGCCGCGCCGGATGCCTTCAGCTCGGCCTCGCGCCGCCGCCGGCGGGCGAGCGCAACACGGCGTTCGGCGGCGGTGAGGCCACCCCACACCCCGTACGGCTCGGGCTGCAGCAAGGCGTGTTCGCGGCATTCGACCATGACCGGACAGCGCGCGCAGACCCGCTTCGCGGACTCCTCACGCGAGAGCCGGGCAGCGGTCGGCTCCTTCGACGGGGCGAAGAACAGCCCGGCTTCGTCCCGGCGGCACACCGCCTCCGAATGCCAGGGACCGGCCTGGTCCTCCCGAGCGGGGGTCCGCTGGGAAGGCACGGCGGCGACCTGCAGGGGCTGATGCGGCAGTTGCAGCACGGTCCACTCCTGACGACGGCTTCGCGGGCGAGAAGACGATGCAGCGTCCCTACCCGCTGTGCGCGCGCCTATGCACTGAGTGGCACTCAGGTCCGGGCCGCGAAATTACGAACGAGGGCGGTTTCGGCCTGAATCGATTCCTCCCGCGGCCGTCTTCCGTCAGTGGCCGAGGTGTTTGCGAAGACGGTCTTGGAGGTCCGTGATGAACTTGCCGCGCTTCGGCTTCGCCTCGACGCTGCCGAACACCGAATAGCCGTTCACGACGACAACGGGCGCCTCCGGATCCCCGGATTCCAGGGTGACGACCTCGAAATTGCCGAAGATCCCCGTTCCGCTGCCGCGCAGCGAGATGTTCTCGGGAACCCGGATCTCGACACTTCCGAAGATGGAGGTCGCATTGATCACGGTGAGACGCTGTCCGAAAAGCGCCTCGGTCAGATCGATCTCCACGCTGCCGAACAACGAGAACGCGTTCGTGCGGCCGCCGACCCGCCAACGCCCCTTGCGGGTGGAGCTGCTGAAGACCGCGACCAGGTTGTCGGCCGGGCCCGCCGGAGCCTCGGGGTCGTGCGCGTACGGCGCGGCGGTGGGCCTGGTCGTACCGCCCGGCGCGGGCAGATCCCGTACCAGCGGCTCCAGTTCACCGACGGTCTTGGCGCGGTAGACCGCGTCGACCCGCTCGCCGTGCTCGTCGGCGGTCAGCCGGCCCTCGGCCATGGCTTCCCGCAGGATGTCCGCGATCCGGTCGCGGTCGGCGTCGGAGGCACGGATGCCATCGGGTTCCGCCGGTGCGGTGGGCTGCTGGTGGTGCTTTTGGAGGTCCACCGACCCAGCGTACCCAAACGCGATAGATCGCGACTAGGCCCTGGGCGCCGACGGCGGGGCGAGAACGGCCGCGGGAGGGTCCGCGAGCGGGCTCGGCCCCCGGACGGGCCGCCGGTGAGCCTTACCTCACAGACCCGTCCGTCCGGCGGGGTCCTACCCTGGTGGGTGCGCTGCCCAAGGGAGGTCAGCCGCTGTCACCGAGTGAGGAATGGCCGTAATGCCAGAGTTTGCGTACTCCGATCTGCTCCCCCTGGGAGAGGACACCACGCCGTATCGTCTGGTCACCTCCGAGGGTGTCTCCACCTTCGAGGCCGACGGCCGTACGTTCCTCAAGGTCGACCCGGAGGCGCTGCGCACCCTGGCGGCCGAGGCCATGCACGACATCTCGCACTACCTGCGGCCCACGCACCTGGCGCAGCTGCGGCGGATCGTGGACGACCCCGAGGCCTCGTCCAACGACAAGTTCGTCGCGCTCGACCTGCTGAAGAACGCGAACATCGCCGCCGCGGGTGTCCTGCCCATGTGCCAGGACACCGGCACCGCCATCGTCATGGGCAAGCGCGGGCAGAACGTGCTCACGGAGGGCGGTGACGAGGAGGCGCTGTCGCACGGCATCTTCGACGCGTACACCAAGCTCAACCTGCGCTACTCCCAGATGGCCCCGCTGAACATGTGGGAGGAGAAGAACACCGGCTCGAACCTCCCGGCCCAGATCGAGCTGTACGCGACCGACGGCGGCGCGTACAAGTTCCTCTTCATGGCGAAGGGCGGCGGCTCGGCCAACAAGTCGTTCCTCTTCCAGGAGACCAAGGCGGTCCTCAACGAGGCCTCCATGATGAAGTTCCTGGAACAGAAGATCCGCTCCCTGGGCACCGCCGCCTGCCCGCCGTACCACCTGGCGATCGTCGTCGGCGGTACGTCGGCCGAGTTCGCGCTGAAGACCGCGAAGTACGCCTCCGCCCACTACCTGGACGAGCTGCCCGCCGAGGGCTCCCCCACCGGTCACGGTTTCCGTGACAAGGAACTGGAGGAGAAGGTCTTCGAGCTGACGCAGAAGATCGGCATCGGGGCGCAGTTCGGCGGCAAGTACTTCTGCCACGACGTACGTGTGGTCCGGCTGCCGCGCCACGGCGCCTCGCTGCCCGTCGCGATCGCCGTGTCCTGCTCGGCCGACCGCCAGGCCACCGCGAAGATCACCGCCGAGGGCGTGTTCCTTGAGCAGTTGGAGACGGACCCGGCGCGCTTCCTCCCCGACACCACGGACGAGCACCTGGACGAGGCGGGGGACGTCGTCCGGATCGACCTCAACCGCCCCATGGACGACATCCTCGCCGAGCTGACGAAGTACCCGGTCAAGACCAGGCTCTCGCTGACCGGTCCGCTGGTCGTGGCGCGCGACATCGCGCACGCCAAGATCAAGGAGCGGCTGGACGCGGGCGAGGAGATGCCGCAGTACCTGAAGGATCACCCGGTCTACTACGCGGGTCCGGCGAAGACCCCCGAGGGCTACGCGTCCGGCTCCTTCGGTCCGACGACGGCCGGCCGGATGGACAGCTACGTCGAGCAGTTCCAGGCGGCGGGCGGCTCCAAGGTGATGCTCGCCAAGGGCAACCGGTCCAAGCAGGTCACCGACGCGTGCGACGCGCACGGCGGCTTCTACCTCGGTTCCATCGGCGGCCCGGCGGCGCGGCTGGCGCAGGACTGCATCAAGAAGGTCGAGGTCGTCGAGTACGAGGAGCTCGGCATGGAGGCGGTCTGGCGGATCGAGGTGGAGGACTTCCCCGCGTTCGTCGTCGTCGACGACAAGGGCAACGACTTCTTCACCGAGCCCGCCCCGGCCCCGACGTTCACCAGCATTCCGGTTCGCGGCCCCGGCCTCGGCTGACGGCTCAGGGGTGTGCCGGCCGCGGCCGGTACGCCCCCGATGGCCGGTACGCCTCCGTTCCGTCGAGCAGCCCCGAGGTGGCGACCAGATAACCGAGCTGCGCCCGGCTGTTGCTGCCGAGCTGCTCGGAGACCTTGCGCATGTGCTCGGCGACGCTGCGGCGGCTCATCCCGATCCGCCGGGCTATCGAGGCGTCCGTCTCGCCGTCGACGACCGCCTGGAGGATGGCGCGCTGCAGATCGGACGTGATGACGGGGGTGCGCAGCGGGGCCCGCTCGAGGCGCACCGGCACCGAGCGGGCCCATGCCTCGTCGAAGCCGCGGGCCAGGAACCGCACCAGTGACGGGTGCTGGATGCGCAGGGCGTCGCCCGGTTCGCCGGAGAACGGGACGAACGCCAGGTCTTCGTCGAACACGATCACCCGGTCGGCCACCTCGGCGAGCGTCCTGATCTCCGCGCCCGCGGCGGTCACCTCCTCGATGTAGGCGAGGGTCGTGCGGTCCGAGCGGACGGTGTGCTGGTAGATCGTCCGCTGCCGGATCCCCCTCCGCAGGTTGCCCAGGTCCCGGAGCCGCGAGTCCCGGAGCACGTGCGGGGGCCGGCCGCCCCCGGGGTGCGCGGTGCGGACCTGCTCCCGGCAGCCGGCCACCGCCGCGTCCAGCGCCTTGCCTATGACGGCGGCCCCGGAGAGCCGGGTGAGCGCGGGCTGTTCGAGCCGGTGCGCATCGGCGTACAGGGCCTCGAAGACGGAGAGCTTGGCGCGGGTGGCGTGCAGCGTGCGGCGCCGGTCGAGGATGGCCTCCTGGAGCGGGGCGAGAGCGGCGTGCGAGGCCGTCTCCGGCGGTACGGGGATCATGAATCCAGGTGAGTCGCGGTCCTCCACCATCAGGTGAAGGTCCCGCAGACAGCCCGCCACCTCACTCCGCGGGAGGCCGCCCGCCGCCAGCGCGCGCCGGTAGGCCGCGAGCGCCGTCTCGCACGGCTGCTCCGGAACGGAGCCGGCCCGCCCGGGGCTTTCCGCCGTCGATTCGCGGCAATCGCAGGCGGGTGGGCGGAATTGGTCGTCCTTCACAAGTATGCAGATTACCTTTGTACATACGGGATGGCGGTTGGGAAGTTCGGCACCTCGGCGACTATGAACGGGTGACGCCCGGTACCGATGACACCCTCAGCAGGCCGGACGCCGAATCGGCCGAATCGCGGCGCGGAGACCGCCGTTATCGATTCCTCGTGGCCGGCTATGCCGTCTCTTCGTACGGCACCTTCCTGAATATGGTGGCGCTCAATCTGTTCGTCTACGAGACGACCGGACGGGCTCTCGCCATGGGGCTGTTCATGGCGGTGCGACTGGCATCCGGATTCGCGGCCGGGCTGACGGCAGGCGGTCTGCTCGCCCGTTTCACGGCGAAGAGCGTGATGCTCTGGACGAATATCGCGCAGGCCGCCGTGATGCTGCTGCTGGTCCTGGCGCCGGACGGGCTGCGGACGACCTCGCTGGTCGCGGTGTCCGTGGTGGTCGGCTCCTGCGGCACGCTGTTCATGGTGTCGCTGCGCAGCTCCATTCCCGAGATGGTGGGCGAGGACCGGCGCTCCTGGGCCAACTCCCTCTCCATCACCGGGCGTTCCCTGGCCATGGTGGCCGGTTTCGCGTCGGCGGGCGTGGTCGTCTCGCTCGTCGGGTACACCGCCGCCTTCCTGGTGGACACGGCCACCTTCGTGGTCTGCGCGGTGACGGTGGCTCTGCTGCGCGTCCCGGGCGGCGGAAAGGGCCGGGCCGGTGACCGGGGAGAGCCGGACGGGGCGCCCGACGGGGAACCGGCCGCGGCGGCCACACCGGTCCGGCGACGCAGGCCCGTCGCGCTCGCCGCCCTTGCCGCCGCGCCGGGGCTGGGTCTGATGGTGGCGCTCCGGGGCGTGGACGCGCTGGGCTCGTCCTCGCACAACGCGGCGCTTCCGGTCTACTCCAGCGAGCTCGACGCCTCGCGCCCGGCCGTGTTCGTCAGCGCCTTCTGGTGCCTGTGGGCGCTCGGCAACATCGTGGTCCAGCAGGTGATCCAGCGGTACGCGCGCCGTACCGGCCGGTCGGTGGGGGCGCTGGGCTTCGGCTACGGCACCTGTCTCATGTCCGGGGCCTTCATCCTGGCCTTCGCGGGGTTCCCGCTGGTGGCCACGGCGGCGGTCGCACTGGCCGCGGGGGCCGCCGACGGGCTCACGGAGGTCTCGTACACCTCGCATCTGCAGACCCTGCCGGCCGGACTGCGCGCGCACGCGTTCGGGCTGTCCGCGACGGTGGAGAACCTCGGCTTCGGCGCCGGGATGATCGGCGTCGCCGCCGCGCTCGACCACTACACCCCGCTGACGGTCGTCGGCTGGTCCCACGGCGCCGCGCTCGTGGTCGCCGCGGTGTTCCTGATCCGGGTGACGGGACTGCGCCGGCGGTCACCGGACCCGTCGTCCCCGTGACCGCACTCGTCGTCCCCGTGACCGGACCCGACGTCCCCGTGACCGAACCCGACGTCCCCGTGACCGAACCCCTCGTCGCCGTGACCGAACCCGTCGACCCCGCCGCCGCACCCGACGTCCCCGCCACCGCACCCCTCGTCCCCGCGACCGCCCCCTCGCCCCCGTCACCGCACCCGGTGTCAGAGGCCCGCGCACAGCGGGGCAACGGCCCGTACCCGACGGAACGACCGCCCGCGTACGACGGATTCCAGCCAATCCCGCGGAGGCGGTACGGCGGTGCCGTCCGGGCTCCATCCGGCGGGCCGGGACGCGGGTGGGGCGGCGAGCCGCACGCCGGTCGCCGTACGGGCGGTCCGGAGCCGCCGCAGGAGCGCCCGGACCGGCCGTGGGTGCCGGTGCCGTACCGCCGCATTCGCGCAGCGGGCCGCCGGCCGGGCTTGCGGGGTGCCGGGCCGATGCGGTGAGTTGTCCGTTCGCGGGAGACCCACCCCGCCCGACCGCCCCGCTCCGGAAGCCGCCGCGCGACCCCGGCCGCACCCGACGGTCCCTGCCCGCAGCAGCCCGTCCGGCACCTCGCCGCGCGACAGCCCGAACCCTCCGTACCCGCACGGCCGAACAACCTTCACCGTCCCACACCGGAAAGGCGGAGACCGCATGACGCCGGTCCACCACCGCAGCCACGTCGACGATCTGCTCTCCTTCATCAGGGCCAGCCCCTCCCCGTACCACGCCGTCGCGAGCGCGGCCCAGCGGCTGGAGAAGGCCGGCTTCCGTGAACTGCGGGGCACGGACGAGTGGACGGGTGCCACGGGCGGCAGTTTCGTCGTCCGCGGCGGCGCGCTGATCGCCTGGTACGCCCCCGATGGCGCGCCCGCCCACACGCCCTTCCGGATAGTCGGCACCCACACCGACTCACCGAACCTGCGGATCAAGCCCACCCCCGACACCGGCTCGGCCGGCTGGCGGCAGATCGCGGTGGAGATCTACGGCGGTGTCCCGCTCAACACCTGGCTCGACCGTGATCTGGGCATCTCCGGCCGGCTGGCCCTGCGCGGCCCTGGCGGCACGACCGACACCAGACTCGTCCAGATCGACGAACCGCTGCTGCGGGTGCCCCAGCTGGCCATCCACCTGGACCGGACCGTCAACGACGGCCTGGCTCTGGACCGGCAGCGCCACATCGCCCCCGTCTGGTCGCTCGGCGAGGCCGATGAGGGGGCGCTGCTGCGCCGGGTCGCGGCGGCGGCGGAGGCGGACCCGGACGAGGTGCTGGGCTGGGACCTGATGCTCCATGACATCCAGCCGCCCGGATACCTGGGCGCGGACCGGGAGTTCGTGGTCTCCTCCCGGCTGGACAACCTGGTCTCGGTGCACGCCGGCGTCACGGCGCTGGCCGCCGCGGCGACAGCGGACGAGCAGTCCGCGTACATCCCCGTCCTGGCCGCCTTCGACCACGAGGAAGTCGGCAGCGGCTCCGACACGGGCGCCCAGAGCCCGCTGCTCGAACGGGTCCTGAGCCGTTCGGTCAGCGCCCGCGGGGGAAGCCAGGAGGACTGGTCGCGGGCGCTGGCCGGTGCCTTCTGCGTATCGGCCGACATGGCGCACGCGGTGCACCCCAACTACGCGGAGCGGCACGACCCCGACCACCGTCCGCTGCCCAACGGCGGTCCCACGGTCAAGGTCAACGTCAATCAGCGCTACGCCACGGACTCGACCGGCTTCGCCGTGTTCGCGTCGGCCTGCGAGCGGGCCGGTGCCCCGTGGCAGCCGTTCGTCTCCAACAACGCGATGCCGTGCGGTACGTCGATCGGCCCGCTCACCGCGGCCCGGCTGGGTGTCCCGACCGTGGACGTGGGAGTGCCGGGGCTCTCTATGCACTCGGCGCGCGAGCTGTGCGGCACGGACGACCCGGGGCACCTCGCCGCGATCCTGGGCGCGTTCGTGACGTCCGGCTGACGGGTGACGGTTGGCGGGGAGGGGTGCGGTGCGCCCCTCCCCGCGTCCCGGACCGGGCCACGGCTACGGCTACGGCTACGGCTACGGCTACGGCTACGCGAAGCGCTGGTTCGCGCTCCCGTCGCAGGGCTGGAGCCTCAGCGGGTCATGGGCGCCCGCCAGTGTCGCGCACAGCCCCGTGGACGCCGCCGGGCGCAGGGTGCCCGACTGCCGGACGA
Source organism: Streptomyces sp. NPDC127177 (assembly GCF_042672475.1). NCBI lineage: Bacteria > Bacillati > Actinomycetota > Actinomycetes > Kitasatosporales > Streptomycetaceae > Streptomyces > Streptomyces sp. NPDC127177. Next base: position 25,541 of record NZ_JBHXUW010000074.1, on the reverse strand, counting down.
ACTGCTGGTTGGCCGCGCCGGAGCAGTTGTAGAGGATGAGGGCGGCCCCGGCCCGGTAGTCCGCACCCGGAACGTCCAGGCAGCGGTCGTGGCTCAGTTCCGTGCGGAGGGTCTTCGTGCCGGAGTCGTACCACCAGTCCTGGTTGCGGCCGCCGTGGCAGTCCCAGCCGGTGACGCCGGTGTTGTTCCGGGTGACCGAGTCGGGGACGTCCAGACAGCTGCTGGTGGCCTCGCCCCGCAGCGGCTCGAAGACGTCGTCCCAGGCGGCGGGCTGCAGCACGGGCGTGCCGGTGCTCGCCGGGTCGGCGCAGCTCGCCTCGCGCAGGCCCGAGTCGTAGATCTGGGTCAGGCAGGAGGCGAAGGCGCCGTGGCCCGCCGCGTTCGGGTGGAAGGACTGCCGTACGGAGTTGGAGTCCGGCGGGAAGTGCGAGAGGTCGATGTAGAGGCCGCGGGCCCAGGTGGACTCGCTGCACACCTCGTGGCCGTGGAAGAGCCGGGAGTTGTCCAGGTAGACGGCTCCGGTGTCGGCGGCCGCCCTGCGCATGCCGCGCTCGAAGGCGGGTACGGCGGCGTTACGGCCCCAGGCTGCGTCGGAGTCGTATCCGGCGCAGCCGCCGGGAAGCTTGCCGGGGAAGTTCGGGTTGTCGTAGAAGTCCGGGCCGATGGGGCTCGGGTAGCCCATGACGACGAGCTTGTAGTCGTCGGTGGCGTAACCGGCGTCGGTCATCACCGTCCGCAGGTCGCCCACCGTCTTCTCGACCTTGGGGACGAGGGCGTCGACGCGGGCCTGCCAGCCGCCCTCGTACTTCGACCGGCACACGCCCTGGAGGAGGATCCAGCGCTCGACGCAGTCCGTCATCACCGGGCCGAACTGGAGGTCGTCGTTGGCGCCCGCGACCAGCACGATCATCTTGATACGGGTGTTGCGCGCCTTGATGGCGAGGTTGTCGCTCTGCACCAGTTCGTCGGCGTACTGCTTGGAACCGCCGATGACGATGTTGCCGGTGTACGCGCCGGAGCAGGAGACGTTGTACGTGACGTCGGCCGGGATGCCGGTGCGGTGGATGGCGGAGTCGGGCGAGCGGTGGCACCAGTTGTCGGGGCCGTTGGTGCCCGCCTCGTACGTACCGACGCCCTCGCCGGAGATCTCGCTGTCGCCGAGCGAGATCAGCCCGGTCCTGCGCTCGGCGAGCGGGCGCTCGGCCGGGTCGCCGTACAGCCGGGTGGCCTCGGCGGCGCGGACGGCCTCCAGTTCGGGCGACAGGGCGGTGGATGAGGTAGTGGTGGTACCGGGCTGGGCGGCGCCCGCCGTTCCCGCGGCGGCGGTCGTCCCGCCCAGGGCCGCCGCCGCGGCCGCGAAGGCCGCGACCGTACACCGGAGTCCGTACCTTGTGCGCCTCATTGCGCCTCCCGAGTTGTGGTTACCCCCGGTATTTACTGGTCGGTAGGCGACTTGGGAATACATAGAACAAGACAAGTGCTCATCTTTTTCGGGGGGTTGGACAATGGAGGTTGAACGATGACGGACGACGGAAAGACCGCAGCGGCCGACGGCGGCTACCGCATCGAGCACGATTCGATGGGTGAGGTGAAGGTCCCCGCGGAGGCGAAGTGGCGGGCCCAGACCCAGCGGGCCGTGGAGAACTTCCCGATCTCGGGGCAGCGTCTCGAACGGGCCCACATCGAGGCCCTGGCCAGGATCAAGGCCGCCGCCGCCAAGGTGAACGCCGAGCTGGAGGTGCTCGACCCGGACATCGCGCGGGCCGTCCAGGACGCCGCGGCGGAGGTCGCGGACGGCCGCTGGGACGCGCACTTCCCGATCGACGTCTTCCAGACGGGCTCCGGCACCTCGTCCAACATGAACACCAACGAGGTCGTGGCCACCCTCGCCACCGAACGCCTCGGCCGCGAGGTCCACCCCAACGACCACGTCAACGCGTCGCAGTCCTCCAACGACGTCTTCCCCTCCTCCATCCACATCGCGGCGACGGGCGCGGTGACCGGTGACCTGATCCCGGCCCTGGACCATCTCGCGGCCGCCCTGGAGCGCAAGTCCGTCGAGTTCGCGGCGGTCGTGAAGTCGGGGCGCACCCACCTGATGGACGCCACCCCGGTGACACTCGGCCAGGAGTTCGGCGGGTACGCCGCACAGATCCGCTACGGCATCGAGCGGCTGCACGCCTCGCTCCCCCGTCTCGCGGAGCTGCCGCTGGGCGGTACGGCCGTCGGCACCGGCATCAACACCCCGCCCGGCTTCTCGGCCGCCGTGATCGCCGAGGTCGCCCGCGTCACCGGACTGCCGCTCACCGAGGCCCGCGACCACTTCGAGGCACAGGGCGCGCGGGACGGTCTGGTGGAGGCCTCGGGCCAGCTCCGTACCGTCGCGGTGTCGCTCACCAAGATCTCCAACGATCTGCGCTGGATGGCATCGGGACCGCGCACCGGACTTGCCGAGATCAACCTCCCGGACCTCCAGCCGGGCTCGTCGATCATGCCGGGGAAGGTGAATCCGGTCATTCCCGAGGCGGTGCTGATGGTCGCCGCCCAGGTGACGGGGAACGACGCCACGGTCGCCGCCGCGGGCGCCGCGGGCAACTTCGAGCTGAACGTGATGCTCCCGGTCATCGCGAAGAACCTGCTGGAGTCCGTACGGCTGCTCGCCAACGTCTCCCGGCTGCTCGCGGACCGCACGGTCGACGGCATCACCGCCAACGCGGAGCGGGCCAGGGAGTACGCCGAGTCCTCCCCGTCCGTCGTCACCCCGCTGAACAAGTACATCGGCTACGAGGAGGCGGCGAAGGTCGTCAAGAAGTCCCTCGCCGAACGGAAGACGATCCGCGAGGTGGTGCTGGCCTCGGGATACGTCGAGCGTGGCGACCTCACCGAGGAACAGCTCGACGAGGCGCTGGACGTGCTGCGCATGACCCGCCCGTGACGTGTGTCGCTGCGGCGGTGACGGCTCGCTCACTAAGATCTCTCCATGACAGGTACCGGAGAGATCGAGCGCTGGGCGCCGGGTGATCAGATCCTGTGGCGCTACCGCGGCAACGGGCCGCTTCGGCAGGGCCCCGCGCCCGGCCGGACGCCGAACCCGGTGCACATCTGCCGTCCCGTCACCGTCGTCCAGGACACCGAGGAGCTGCTCGCCGTCTGGGTGGCGCCCGGCACCGAGTGCGTGAAACCGGTGCTGGCGGACGGCACCGACGTGCACGCCGAGCCGCTCGCCACCCGGTACACCGCTCCGCGCACCACCGCCCGCTCGCCCTGGCTGGGCAACGGGGTGCTGAAGCTGGCCCGGCCCGGCGAGCCGTGGTCGGTCTGGCTGTTCTGGGAGCAGGGCTGGCAGTTCCGCAGCTGGTACGTGAACCTGGAGGAACCGCGTACCCGCTGGGCGGGCGGCATCGACTCCGAGGACCACTTCCTGGACATCTCCGTCTACCCGGACCGCAGCTGGCTCTGGCGCGACGAGGACGAGTTCGCCCAGGCCCAGCGGGTCGGTCTGATGAGCCCCTCGACCGCCCGGAAGGTGCGGGCGGCGGGGCGCGCCGCGGTGGGTGTCATCCGTGACTGGGGGACGCCGTTCCGGGACGGCTGGGAGGACTGGCGGCCGGATCCGCACTGGCGGGTTCCCGCACTTCCGGACGGATGGGACCGGCTTCCGGATGACTGGGACCGTACCCCCTCCGCCATGCCGTCATGAGACCCTTGATGCACCCCAGGGGGGCAAACGTAGGATCGCTCCGGGGAGGGCCGATGCGCCCCAATCCACGGGCACCACACACGAACTGACCGTAAATCATCAAGTCATCGCGCGAGTTGCACGCTTCATGACCCGCATCAGTCGTATGAGTCGCACGAATTGCCCGTATCGCATGAGCCACTACGAGGGGGTGGAGACGTGCTCGCTGTCCGCCGTTCCACCGCCGGAAACGTTGACACCGATCCCGTTCACGGACGGCCGGTTTCGGCCCGGTGTTCCTGGGCAGGCGGTGTCAGCCGTTGTTATTGCCGCTCCTGCCGGGGCACAGTAGCGCCCCACAAGGTGATTGCCTCATACAACCGGCCCGGACGGACGGAACCCCAAGCGTGACGGAGCACCCCACCTCCCACGAAGGCCGGCAGCCTCTCGCCGCCCGGTCGCAGGAACGCACCCGGCCGCGGCAGCGGGACGCCGCCCCGGCGCCCGCCGCAGCGATCCCGGCCCCGGCCGGACCCGGCGACGCGGCAGGGCCCGACCCGCAGGCGGCTGCCCGCCGCGAGGGCGACCGGCTGCGCTTCGTGGGCGCCGCGACCCGCCGCATCGCCCGCGGCATAGACCTGGACGAGATCGTCCTGGGGCTGTGCCGGGCCAGCGTGCCGACGTACTCCGACGCCATACTGGTCTACCTCCGCGACCCGCTGCCGGTCGGCGACGAACGTCCGGTCAACCCGTTCGTGCTGCGGCTGCGCCGCTCCGACCGGCTGCGGCTGAGCGACGAGCTCGCCGAGGGTTCGACGGAGATCGAGCGGCTCCGGCCGGCCCTCATCGACCCGCAGACCGATCTGACGCCCGCCGCCGAGCTGTGCGAGGTCCGCCCCGGCGGCGCGCTGGCCGAGGTGCTGCGCGGCGTGCGACCGGTCTTCGGCGACTCCGCCGCGGCCCGTGCCGCACTGCCCGAGCTGCTCGGCGCGGGCCGTACCGTGCCCTCCGGACACCGGGCGATCCTGGCCCCGCTGCGCGGCCGGCGCCGGGTGATCGGCGCGGCTGTCTTCCTGCGCGGCACGGAACGCCCGCCGTTCGAGGCCAACGACCTGCTCGTCGCGGCCCAGCTGGCGACGCACACCGCGCTCGGCATCGACAAGGCCGTGCTCTACGGGCGCGAGGCCTACATCGCCGACGAGCTCCAGCGCACCATGCTGCCCGACTCGCTCCCGCAGCCCACCGGCGTCCGGCTCGCCTCCCGCTACCTCCCGGCCGCCGAGACGGCCCGGGTCGGCGGCGACTGGTACGACGCGATCCCACTGCCCGGCAGCCGGGTCGCCCTGGTCGTCGGTGACGTCATGGGCCACTCCATGACCTCCGCCGCGATCATGGGCCAGCTGCGCACCACCGCGCAGACCCTGGCCGGGCTCGACCTGCCGCCGCAGGAGGTGCTGCACCACCTCGACGAGCAGGCGCAGAGGCTCGGCAGCGACCGCATGGCGACCTGCCTGTACGCCGTGTACGACCCGGTCGCGCACCGCATCACCATCGCCAACGCCGGCCACCCGCCGCCCGTGCTGCTGCACCTCGGCGGCCGTGCCGAGGTGCTGAGGGTGCCGCCCGGCGCCCCGATCGGCGTCGGCGGGGTCGACTTCGAGGCCGTCGAGCTCGACGCGCCCGCGGGCGCCACCCTCCTCCTGTACACCGACGGTCTGGTGGAGTCCCGGCTCCGGGACGTCTGGACCGGCATCGAGCAGCTGCGCGAGCGGCTCGCCACCACCGCCCGGCTGACCGGCCCGGACCACTCGCCGCCGCTGGAGGCCCTCTGCGACGACGTGCTGGACATGCTCGGCCCCGGCGACCGGGACGACGACATCGCACTGCTCGCCGCCCGCTTCGACGGGATCGCGCCCAGCGATGTCGCCTACTGGTTCCTGGAGCCGGAGGACTCCGCCCCGGGCCGGGCCCGCAGGCTGGCCCGCCGAGCCCTCAGCCGATGGGGTCTCGAGGATCTGTCGGACTCGGTGGAACTGCTGGTCAGCGAGGTGGTGACCAACGCCGTCCGGTACGCGGAGCGGCCGGTGACGCTGCGCCTGCTGCGGACCGACATCCTGCGCTGCGAGGTGGGCGACGACTCCCCACAGCTGCCGCGGCAGCGCCGCGCCCGCGATATGGACGAGGGCGGTCGCGGTCTGTTCCTGGTGAACCGGCTGGCCCGGCGGTGGGGCGCGACGCGCCTGTCGACGGGCAAGGTCGTCTGGTTCGAGATGCCGACCCGGGGGCAGTGACCGGGGCGCGCGACAGCACGACGGGCGGTGTACGAGGAGGTTCCTCGTACACCGCCCGTCTTCGTGAGCGGACGCTGCGGACTCTGCGGTGGGTCAGCGCGTCGGGCTGTCGTCCCTGTCCAGCCGGTTGTCGCCCGGGTTGACCGGGAGGTTGCTGTCCGTCGGGCCGGGCTCGGTCGACGGATCGGTGGGCGGGCCGGACGTCGGGTCGCCCGTCGGGGAGCCGGAGGACGGCGGTTCCGGTGACCCGCTGTCGGTCGGCGGATCGGACGACGGGGACGGGGTGGTCGCCGTGTCCGAGGGCGTCGGTGTGACGGAGGGCGAGATCGTCGCGCTCGGGGAGTTGCTCTGGGGCGGCGGGGTGACCGCCGCACCCATGTCCGTGTCCAGGTCGAACTCGCCCGGGTCGCCCATCGCCTGTGCGGTGAAGTCCGACCAGATCTCGGCGGGGAAACCGCCGCCGTTGACCCGGCCTCCGCCACCGGCACCCTTCAGGGGGACCTGGGCGCCCGCCTGCAGCTTCTTGCCGTCGTCGTCCGTGCGGGCATAGGCGGCCTCTCCGAAGAGGCCCACCGAGGTGACCAGGTTCGGGGTGTAGCCGGTGAACCAGGCCGACTTGTTGTCGTCCGAGGTACCCGTCTTGCCCGCGATCTGCTGATCGGCCAGTCCCTCGGCGTTGCGCACCGCCTCGTGGGCCGTACCGTCGTCGACCACACCGGTCAGCACGGAGGTCACGGAGTCCGCGGCCTGGCGGTCGATCACCTGCTCACCGATCGCGTCGGGCAGTGCGATCGGCGAATCGCCCTGCTTCTGGGCCGACTTCAGGATCTGCGGGGTGACCTTCTTGCCGTGGTTGTCGAGGGTGGCGTAGATCCCGGCCATCTCCATCGGGCTCGCGCCCATGGAACCGAGCGTCTGGGCCGGCACCGCCGGAAGGCCCTTCACATCCATGCCGAGTTCGCCCGCGGTCTGCATCACGCGGTCCATGCCGACGTCCACGCCCATCTGCGCGAAGACGGAGTTGATGGACTTGTTCATCGCGGTCTGGACGGTGACCTGCCCGTAGTCCGCGTCGTCCTCGTTCTCCGGCGCGAAGGCGACGTCACTGCCCTTGACCGGACGCTTGCTGGTGCCGTCGTAACGGGTGTTGGCGGTGATCTGCTGGTCGTCCTGGGTCTGCGCCTCCTGGTCCAGCGCTGCCGCGAGGATGATCGGCTTGAAGGTGGAGGCGGGCTGGTAGTCGTGCCGGGTGGCGTTGGAGATGTAGTGCTCGGTCAGACCGCGTCCGCCGTACAGGGCGAGCACCTTGCCGGTCTTCGGGTCGACCGAGACCGCGCCGGCCTGGATGTCCTTGTCGAGCTTGCGCGCCTTGGTGTCGAGCTTGTCGGTCAGCTTGGCCTTGACCGACTTCTCCAGCTTCTGCTGCTTCTTCCGGTCGATGTTGACGGTGATCGTCCAGCCGCCGGCGTCGAACTGCGCGTCGGTGATGTTCTCCTGCTTCTGCACCGCCGCGCGGGCCGCGTTGACGATGTAGCCCTTCTGGCCGGAGAGCCCCTCCGAGGGCTTGGGGGCCTGCGGGACCTCGAACTTCATCCCCTGGCGCTCGCCGGAGTCCAGCCAGTGCTCGTCGACCATGTTGTTCAGCACGTAGTTCCAGCGCTCCTTGACGAGCGCCTTCCCGTTGTCGGTGGCGACGGCCCAGTCGTACTGGCTCGGCGCCTGGAGCAGCGCGGCGAGGTAGGCGCCCTCGGCGACGTTCAGCTCCTTGGCGTCCTTGCCGTAGTACGCCTGCGCCGCGGCCTGGATCCCGTAGGCGCCACGGCCGTAGTAGCTGGTGTTGATGTACCCGGCGAGGATCTCGCTCTTGCTTCTCTTCTGGTCGACCTTCAGCGAGATGACGAGCTCTTTGAGCTTGCGGGTGACGGTCTGGTCCGCGTCGAGGTAGTAGTTCTTGACGTACTGCTGGGTGATGGTCGAGCCACCCTGCTTGCCCTTGCCCGAGACGGTGTTGACCAGGCCGCGCGCGGTGCCCTTGAAGTCGACGCCGTGGTCGTCGTAGAAGGACTTGTTCTCGGCGGCCACGAAGGTCCGCTGGACCGCCTTGGGCACCTCGGCGAGGCTCACGATCTCCCGGTTGACCTGGCCCGTCCGGGCCAGCAGCGTGCCGTCGGAGTACTTGTAGACGTTGGACTGGAGCCTGGCCTGGGCGTTGCCCTCCGGCACCTGGACGACCATGTAGAGCACGGCGAACGCGCCCATGCCCAGCAGGCAGACCGCGAAGGCCGCGCCCAGTAGTTTCCGCCACGTGAAGAGTCTGCGTATGCCGCCGCTCTTCACGGCCCGCCGCGACCCGCGCCGCTGGGCTCGTCGCGCATCCGCTCGACCCATTGCTGTGTTGCTCCCGCTTCTCTGCTCGACCGGATCAGCTCGGACCTGCCAGCTAACACCGTTGGCAAGGACAGAAAGCCAACGATCCACCCTTTTCCGGACGTGACAATCAGCACCCGCTTTCAAGGGAACCGACTCACGAGAGGTGCTCAGGGTTGCGACATCGGTTAATGTGTAATCACATTGCTAGCTCCAAGCCAGTCCGCTCAAACGGGGGATTCCATGACCGAACCACACGTTCCGACCACGCCCACCACGCCGTCGACCGACCTCACTCCGGACGCGCCGCAGATGCCGGAACCGCAGGTCCGCGAGGTGACGGCGCACAGCATCGCGGGCGGCCTCGGCCTCCTGCTGACGGTGATAGGGGTGATCCTCGGCATCGGTCTCGCCATCATCGGTGGCGTCGTCGGGTCGAACGGGAACAACGGCGTCGGCATCCCGGTCTGCATCCTCGGAGTGCTGCTCGCCATCGCCTCGTTCTTCTGCATGGGCGGTGTGAAGATGGTCGCACCGGGCGAGGCCCGGGTCATCCAGCTCTTCGGCCGGTACGTGGGCACGATCCGCGCGGACGGTCTGCGCTGGATCAACCCGCTGACCTCCAGCCGCAAGATCTCCACCCGCGTCCGCAACCACGAGACCGCGGTCCTGAAGGTCAACGACGCCTACGGCAACCCGATCGAGCTGGCCGCGATCGTCGTCTGGAAGGTCGAGGACACCGCGCAGGCCCTGTTCGAGGTCGACGACTTCCTGGAGTTCGTCGCCACCCAGACCGAGGCGGCCGTCCGGCACATCGCGATCGAGTACCCGTACGACGCCCACGACGAGGGCGGCCTCTCGCTGCGGGGCAACGCCGAGGAGATCACCGAGAAGCTGGCCGTCGAGCTGACCGCACGGGTGCAGGCCGCGGGTGTCCGGATCATCGAGTCGCGCTTCAGCCACCTCGCGTACGCCCCCGAGATCGCATCCGCGATGCTCCAGCGCCAGCAGGCCGGCGCCGTGGTCGCCGCCCGTCAGCAGATCGTCGAAGGCGCCGTCGGCATGGTCGAGATGGCGCTGACCCGGATCACCGAGCAGGACATCGTCGAGCTCGACCCGGAGCGGAAGGCGGCCATGGTGAGCAATCTGATGGTGGTGCTCTGCGGTGACCGCGCGGTGCAGCCGGTACTCAATACGGGCACGCTCTACCAGTGACCGAGGAAACGCCGCGGCGCAGGCCGGCACAGCCGCAGCAGCGCAAGCAGATGCTGCTGCGGCTGGACCCCGCCGTACACGACGCGCTGGCGCGCTGGGCGTCGGACGAACTGCGCAGCGCGAACGCGCAGATCGAGTTCCTGCTGCGGCGGGCGCTCGCGGAGGCGGGCCGGCTGCCCGGCGGCGCGGCGCCGATCCGCCGCCGCGGGCGGCCCCCGAAGACACCCGAGCCGGAGTGACCCTGCCGGGGGCGCACCACCCCCGGACCTCCACCTCCCCGCCTCTCCACCCCCACCCCTGCCTCCGCCTCCGCCTCCGGGACGCGACGAGTCCGGAGCTGACGGAGAGACAGGTATACACACGGGGTATACACGCCGTGTACAGTGCTCCGCATGTCTATCGGCCACACCCTGCTCGGACTCCTTGAGTCCGGCCCCCGCCACGGCTACGACCTCAAGCGGACGTTCGACGAGAAGTTCGGTCACGACCGCCCCCTGCACTACGGGCAGGTCTACTCGACCATGTCCCGCCTCCTCAAGAACGGCCTGGTCGAGGTCGACGGCGTGGAGGCCGGCGGCGGCCCCGAGCGCAAGCGTTACGCCATCACGGACGCCGGCATCACCGATGTCACCGCCTGGCTGGCACAGCCCGAGAAGCCGGAGCCCTACCTCCAGTCGACCCTGTACACCAAGGTCGTCCTGGCCATGCTCACCGGCCGCAGCGCCGCCGACGTGCTGGACGCCCAGCGCTCCGAGCACCTGCGGCTGATGCGGATCCTCACCGACCGCAAGCGCAAGGGCGACCTCGCCGACCAGCTCATCTGCGACCACGCCCTGTTCCACCTGGAAGCCGATCTGCGCTGGCTGGAACTGACCGCCGCACGGCTCGGCAAGCTCGCCGAGGTGGTGGCCCCGTGAACCCCGCCGGCTCCCTGCTCGCCGCCGAGGACCTGCGCAAGACCTACGGGTCGACGCCCGCGCTCGACGGCGCCTCCTTCTCCGTCCACCCCGGCGAGGTCGTCGCCGTGATGGGACCCTCCGGCTCCGGCAAGTCCACCCTGCTGCACTGCCTCGCCGGGATCATCACCCCCGACTCCGGCACCATCACCTACGCCGGCCGGGACCTGTCCGCGATGTCCGACGCCGAGCGCAGCGCCCTGCGCCGCAGCGAGTTCGGTTTCGTGTTCCAGTTCGGCCAGCTCGTCCCCGAGCTGACCTGTGTCGAGAACGTGGCCCTGCCGCTCCGGCTGAACGGCACCCGGCGCAAGGCCGCCGAACGCACCGCGCTGCAGTGGATGGAGCGCCTGGAGGTGGACGACCTCGGCGCCAAGCGCCCCGGTGAGGTCTCCGGCGGCCAGGGCCAGCGCGTCGCCGTGGCCCGTGCCCTGGCCGCGTCCCCGAGGGTGATCTTCGCCGACGAGCCGACCGGCGCCCTGGACTCCCTCAACGGCGAGCGCGTCATGCAACTGCTCACCGACGCGGCCCGGTCCGCCAACGTCGCCGTGGTCCTGGTGACCCACGAGGCCCGTGTCGCCGCCTACTCCGACCGCGATGTCACCGTGCGCGACGGCCGGGCCCGCGACCTGGAGCACGCCGTATGACACTGCTCGACGAGAAGAGGCCACCGGCCGGCCAGGTGCCTCCTCCCGAACGCCCCTCCCGCACCGCTCCCTGGCTGCGCGATCTCGCACTCGGCATCCGCTTCGCCGCCGGCGGCGGCCGCGAGGGCTGGATCCGCACTCTGCTCACCGCTGTCGGCGTGGGACTCGGCGTGGCACTGCTGCTCACCGCGGCCTCCGTGCCGCACATGCTCGACGAGCGGTCGGCCCGGGACCATGCACGCTCCGAGACCAAGATCTCCGACTCCCCCGACGCCTCGGCGAAGAAGTCGGACAGCACGGTCCTGCGGATCGAGGCGAGCACCGAGTTCCGCGACCGCTCCGTCATCGGTTTCCTGATGCGCCCGGACGGCGACCACCCGGTCCTGCCCCCCGGCATCACCGCCTTCCCCGCCCCCGGCGAGATGACGGTCTCCCCCGCGCTCCGGGAACTCCTCGACTCCCCGGACAGCGCGCTGCTCAAGGAGCGGCTGCCGTACAAGGTGACCGGCACCATCTCGGAGGCCGGGCTGCGCTCGCCCGGCGAACTGTGGTTCTACGCCGGCAGCTCCACCCTGACCAGCGACTCGGGCGGCCACCGGATCTCCGGATACGGCAACCCCGGACCGTCCGATCCGCTGCCGCCGATTCTCATCGTGCTGGTCATCATGGTCTGCGTGGTGCTGCTGGCCCCCGTGGCCATCTTCATCGCCACCGCGGTGCGCTTCGGGGGCGACCGCCGCGACCGCCGGCTGGCCGCCCTGCGCCTGGTCGGTACGGACATCCGGATGACCCGCAGGATCGCGGCCGGTGAGGCACTCTTCGGCTCGGTGCTCGGCCTGGTCATCGGATTCGCCGTATTCGTGACGGGCCGCCAGTTCATCGGCCACGTCGAGATCTGGGACGTCAGCGCCTTCCCGTCCGACATGGTCCCCGACACCCGGCTCTGCGTGCTGATCGCCCTCGCGGTCCCGCTCACCGCGGTACTCGTCACCCTGGCCGCCATGCGGTCGGTGGTCATCGAGCCGCTCGGCGTCGTACGCAACGGCCGCAGCCAAAAGCGCCGTCTCTGGTGGCGGCTGCTGCTGCCGGTCGCCGGGCTCGCGGTCTTCGGACTCACCGGCAAGGTCGAGGAGTACGGACCCGTCAACCCGTACCCGGTCGCCGGAGGCGCCGTGCTGGTGCTGGTCGGTCTCGCCCTGCTCCTGCCCTGGCTGGTCGAGGCCTGCGTAAAGCGGCTGCGCGGCGGCCCGGTCCCCTGGCAGCTGGCCACCCGCCGGCTCCAGCTGAGCAGCGGGGCGGCCTCCCGCGCGGTCAGCGGCGTCACCGTCGCCGTGGCCGGTGCGGTGGCCCTGCAGATGCTGTTCGCCGCGATGAACGACGACTTCAACAAGGCCACCGGCCAGGACCCGTCCCGCGCCCAGTTCTACGCGGCCTCCGAGATCGTCAGCGGCGACGCCGCCCTCCACACCATCAAGGAGTTCCGGGCCACCAAGGGCGTCACGAAGGTCATCGGTACCGTCGAGGCGTACGCGACCAAGCCGGGAAAGTACGCGGCCGACGACATCCAGCCCACCACCTCGTTCAGCGTCGGGGACTGCCCGACCCTGCGCGAGCTCGCCCGGATCACGTCCTGCCGGGACGGTGACATCTTCGTCGTCCACCCCAAGGACAAGGGACAGGCCGACTGGGTCGACGAGACCGCACGCAAGGGCAAGGTGCTCGAGTTCGACACCTACGGCCGGAACAAGCCGCTGCGCTGGACGCTGCCCGCCGGCACCCCGACCGTCCAGGGCCGGACCGATCCGTTCGGCGAGGAGCACTCGGGCATCATGGCCACGCCGGGGGCGATCGACGCACGGACCCTGCCGGGAGCCGAGACGATCTCGCAGATCCGCATCGACGAAGACGTCCCGGACGCCGCCGAGTTCGTACGCAACACCGCCGCCCGGATCGACCCGGGCATGCGCCTGGTCGCGCTGAACTCGGTCGAGCGCGACCGGCAGTACGCCAGCATCCAGACGGGCCTCCAGGTGGGCGCCAGCGCCACCCTGCTGCTGATCGCCGCATCCATGCTGGTCTCCCAGCTGGAACAGTTGCGCGAGCGCAAACGGCTGCTGTCGGTCCTGGTCGCCTTCGGCACCCGCCGGGTCACCCTCGGCTGGTCGGTGCTGTGGCAGACGGCGATCCCGGTGGTCATCGGGATCGCGGTGGCTGTGGCGGGCGGCCTCGCGCTCGGCGCCACCCTGTGCTGGATGGTCGGCAAGGAGGTGTCCGACTGGTTCCTGTTCCTGCCGATGGCGGGCGTGGGCGCGGCCCTCATCCTGCTGGTCGCCCTCCTCTCGCTCCCCTCGCTGTGGCGCATGATGCGCCCCGAAGGGCTGCGCAGCGAGTAGCGCCCCGACGGCCGGCCGGGCTCAGCTCCGGCCGGCCGTCGCCACGCGCACCGGCAGCGTCACCATCGCCCCGCGCAGCGCAGCGGCGAACTCCTCGAACTCCTCGTGCCGGGCCGCGCCCGTCCGCATCCCCAGCGCCACCCGCCGGGCGGGCGCCGGATCCGCGAAATACCCCGTGGTCAGCGCCTCGTTGCGGGCGGTCTCGACCGTCACAGCGGTCCGCGGCAGCAGCGTCACCCCGAGCCCGCCGGCCACCAGCTGCACCAGTGTGGAGAGGCCGGCCGCGGTCGTGGTGACCGGCGCGCCACCGGTGCGGCCCGCCTCCCGGCAGATGTCGAGCGCCTGGTCCCGCAGGCAGTGCCCCTCGTCCAGCAGCAGCAGCGGAAGCTCCCTCAGCGCCTCGCGCGGGATGTCGGCGCGTCCGCCGAGCCAGTGGCTGCGCTCCATCACCAGGACGAAGTCCTCCTCGAAGAGCGGCAGTTCACTCACCCCGGGCACACCGAGCGGCACCGCGAGCAGCAGCAGATCGAGCCGCCCCGCCGCGAGCCCCTCCAGCAGCGAGGAGGTCTGTTCCTCATGGACCTGGAGGTCGAGGTCCGGGTAGCGCTCATGGACGAGGCGCAGCACGGCCGGCAGCAGATACGGGGCGACGGTCGGGATCACGCCGAGCCTGAGCACTCCGGTGAAGGGCGCCCGCACGGCTTCGGCCTCCTCCATCAGCTCGCCGACGGCCTCCAGTACGGCCCGGGCCCGCACCGCGAGCCGTTCCCCGGCGGGCGAGAGCAGCACCCTGCGCGTCGTACGCTCGATGAGCTGGACACCCAGTGCCTCCTCGAGCGCCGAGACGGCCCCCGACAGCGCCGGCTGACTCATCCCGATTGCTGCCGCCGCGTCCCGGAAGTGCAGATGTTCCGCCACCGCTGCGAAGGCGCGCAGCTGCGAGAGACTGGGCTGTTTGGGCCGGTTGCCCTGGTTTCCCTGCGCCACTGATAGGCACCTCCGATCATCACGACCGAGTGTAGCTATTTCCGTGATCAATGCACTCTGTGCCAAGGTGGGGACCGTCCAACCCTCAGGAACTCCCCCAAAAAGGGAATTCCTACGCTGCAAGGAGAGCGCGTGCTCACTGTCGGTGACAAGTTCCCCGAGTTCGACCTGACTGCTTGTGTTTCGCTGGAGAGCGGCAAGGAGTTCGAGCAGATCAACCACAAGACCTACGAGGGTCAGTGGAAGATCGTCTTCGCGTGGCCGAAGGACTTCACCTTCGTGTGCCCGACCGAGATCGCCGCCTTCGGCAAGCTGAACGAGGAGTTCGCCGACCGCGACGCCCAGGTCCTCGGCTTCTCCGGTGACTCCGAGTTCGTGCACCACGCCTGGCGCAAGGACCACCCGGACCTGACCGACCTGCCGTTCCCGATGCTGGCCGACTCGAAGCACGAGCTCATGCGGGACCTCGGCATCGAGGGCGAGGACGGCTTCGCGCAGCGTGCCGTCTTCATCGTCGACCAGAACAACGAGATCCAGTTCACGATGGTGACCGCCGGTTCCGTGGGCCGTAACCCCAAGGAGGTCCTGCGGGTCCTCGACGCCCTGCAGACCGACGAGCTGTGCCCCTGCAACTGGACCAAGGGCGAGACCACCCTGGACCCGGTCGCGCTCCTCTCGGGCGAGTGAGCTGATACCGACATGGCACTCGACGAACTGAAGGCCGCCGTACCGGACTTCGCCAAGGACCTGAAGCTGAACCTCGGTTCGGTCATCGGGAACAGCGAACTGCCGCAGCAGCAGCTCTGGGGCACCGTCCTCGCCTGCGCGATCGCCTCGCGCTCGCCGAAGGTGCTCCGCGAGCTGGAGCCGGAGGCGAAGGCCAACCTCTCCGCGGAGGCGTACACCGCCGCGAAGTCGGCCGCCGCCATCATGGCGATGAACAACGTCTTCTACCGGACCCGGCACCTGCTGTCGGACCCCGAGTACGGGACGCTCCGTGCGGGCCTGCGGATGAACGTGATCGGCAAGCCGGGCGTGGAGAAGGTCGACTTCGAGCTGTGGTCGCTCGCCGTCTCCGCGATCAACGGCTGCGGCCAGTGCCTGGACTCCCACGAGCAGGTGCTGCGCAAGGCCGGCGTGGACCGTGAGACCATTCAGGAGGCCGTGAAGATTGCTTCGGTGATCCAGGCGGTCGGCGTGACCCTCGAAGCCGAGGCCGTGCTCGCCGAGTAACACCCGCAGTACCCACATACGAGAAGGGCCCCGAGGACGACCGACCGTCCCCGGGGCCCTTCTTATGTCCGCGGGCCCTTCTTTTCTTGTGCTGCGGGCCCTTCTTGTGTCCGCGGGCGCCTCTTCCCGCCGCGGACCCTTCATGCCTCCGCGGCGGACCTCTCTTGTCCCCGCGCTCCTACCGTGGCTCCGCTCAGACCTGCTTGGGCGCGTCCGCCACCGGCTCCTCGTCGCTGCCGTCGTCGATCTCCTCCGGCGGCGATCCGGGCGCCGGGGTCGGGGCCGCGTCCAGCGAGGTCGCACCGTGCGGAGGCGGCGAGTGGCGCCGGGACTCCTCCTGCCCGTACGTCCGCAGATAGCCGACCACGGTATTGGTCACCGCGACCAGCGGCACCGCGACGACCGCACCCCCGATGCCCGCGATCATTCCGCCCGCGGCGACCGACAGGACGACGGCCAGCGGGTGCACGCGCACCGCGCGGCCCAGGATGAACGGCTGGAGGATGTGGCCCTCGATCTGCTGCACCGCCAGGACCACCACCAGCACCATCAGCGCCGTGAACACGCCCTCGGTGACGAGCGCGACCACCACGGCCAGCGCCCCGGAGACCACAGCTCCGACGAGCGGGATGAAGGCGAAGAGGAAGATGAAGACGGCCAGCGGTACAGCCATCGGCACATTGAGGAAGTAGATCCCGAGACCGATGAAGATCGCGTCGATCAGCGCGACTATGACCGTGCCCCGCACATAGGCGGTCAGCGTGCGCCAGGCGCGCGGTCCTGCGCCGGCGACGCCCGGCCGCGCCTGGGCCGGCACCAGCTTGAGCACCCAGTGCCAGATGCGCTTGCCGTCGTACAGCAGGAAGAGCGTCGAGAACATCGCCAGCAGCATCCCGGTGAGGAACTCCACCATCACGGTGACGCCCTGGAGTCCGGCCGAGGTGATCGCCTCGGTGTTGGTGCCGACGGTGTCGCTGAGGTTCTTCGCGACGTCGTTGATCTGTTTGTCGGTGACGTGGAACGGGCTGTCCAGCAGCCAGTTCTTCAGGTCCTCGATACCCGTGCGCACCTTGTCGGAGAGCGTGTCGAGGTTGTCCATCACCTGCCAGACCACGAACCAGCCGACCAGGCCCATGATGACGAAGCCCAGCACCGCGGTCACCGCGGTGGCGAGTCCTCGCGGCAGGCCGTAACGCCTGAGCCGGGCGACGGTCGGCTGGAGCATCGCGGTGACGAGCAGCGCGGCGACGAAGGCCAGCACCACCAACTGCACCGCGCTGATGACCCGCATCAGCACCCAGAGGGTGCCCGCGAGGACCAGAAGCCGCCAGCCGGCCTCTGCGGCGACGCGCATCCCCCAGGGGATCGCGGCGACCGGATCGGGGCGCGCGGCGACCGTGGGGGCGTACGAAGGCGGCGGCGGTACGTGCTCGACCTCGGCGTCGCCCTTCACGGGCCCGCTTCCCGGTGCCGTACCGGACGCCGATGACGCCCCCTCATGCGCGGCCTTGTCGTCCTCCGCTGCCGCCTCTGCGCGGCGTTGTTCCAGGCGCTCACCCGCCCTGGTCAGTTCAGCACCCAGTTGCCCGAGCCATCCCGGAAGTTTTGACATAACGGTTCCTCTACCCCCGTCCACTCTCCCCACCGCTCCCCCCGGGAACGGTCCCGCATGACCGTACATGCGTGAAACCCCCCACCGTAGGACGGTGGGGGGCTTCACGAGGTTGAGACCGGAACCTCGGAAGGTTCTAGTACCAGCTGTTGGCCTGCCAGAAGGACCAGGCACCGCACGGGCTGCCGTAGCGGCTGTCCATGTAGTTGAGGCCCCACTTGATCTGGGTGGCCGGGTTGGTCTGCCAGTCGGCACCGGCGGAAGCCATCTTCGAGCCGGGGAGCGCCTGGACGAGGCCGTAGGCCCCGGAAGACGCGTTGCTCGCCCGGTAGTTCCAGCTCGACTCGTGGTTCACGATGTTGCTGAAGCACTGGAACTGGTCGCCAGGGATCATCTGACGAGCCATCGCCTGGACCTCGGCCACGCTGTACGAGCCCTGGGTGGCGAACGCGGATGCGCTGCGGACCTCGGACCGGCTGGCGCGCTCGGCAGCGTCCTTCTTCTCCTGCCGCTCCTTGGCCAGCTTGTCCTCGGCGGCCGCCTTCTTCGACTTGGCGTCCTTGGCGGCCTGGATACGGGCCGACTCCTCTGCGGACTTCTTCGCCGTCGCGTCGGCCGCGGACGCCTGGGCGTCGGCCTGCTGCGTCAGTGAAGCGGTCTGCACCTGGGCCTGCTGGCCCGCGGGGATGTCGGCGAGCAGCGTGGTGTCGGCTGCGGTGGCCTCGAAGTTGTTGTCGTCAGCAGCGGGTGTGCTGCCCGACGCAACTCCTACGACGGCGCCTACGGTGGTCACAGCTGTGGCAGATGCCACGGCGAACCCCCGGACCGAGATCCGGCTCACACGGTGTCCTTCCAGCATCGCCCGCTTAGGTGACCTCGCGGGCGCAATCGTGCCCTTGACACTGGCCTCCCTACTGCATGGGTCACGGGAGGCACGGGCCCGGTGGGCGACTCCCCGGAGGGAGCGCCGCGTGGTACTCGCGGGCGGCATACGGACGACGGCTGTTGAGTTGTGTGGTGCTGTGCACCACTGGGGGTGCGGGTGTGCCGTATGCGGGGCCTGACGGAAGCAAGACTCTGCCGGAACCGGACGCCGGGAAGCAATTCTCTGTTGCGTGTGAAAGCTCACACCTCGTTTGGAGCAAGTGAATTACGGAAATGGCGCCGAAACACGATGCCGCCCGGCTAAGCTCCTTGGCTCGCCGGGCGGCATCAACTGTCCTATCCCGTATCAGATCTGGCCTTCCTCCAGCATTTCGGTCACCAGTGCGGCGATGGGGGAACGCTCGGACCGGGTGAGCGTGGTGTGAGCGAAGAGCGGGTGACCCTTCAGCTTCTCGACCACGGCGACCACCCCGTCGTACCGGCCGACCCGGAGGTTGTCCCGCTGGGCCACGTCATGCGTGAGCACAACCCGGGAATTCGCCCCGATCCGGGACAGCACGGTCAGCAGTACGTTCCGTTCGAGCGACTGGGCCTCGTCGACGATCACGAAGGCGTCGTGCAGCGACCGGCCCCTGATGTGGGTGAGCGGCAGCACCTCCAGCATGCCGCGCCCCAGGACCTCCTCGATGACCTCGCGCCCGGCGACCGCCGAGAGCGTGTCGAAGACCGCCTGCGCCCAGGGGCCCATCTTCTCGGCCTCGGAACCGGGCAGATAGCCGAGGTCCTGGCCGCCCACCGCGTACAGCGGGCGGAAGACCATCACCTTCTTGTGCTGCCCGCGCTCCAGCACGGCCTCCAGGCCCGCGCAGAGCGCCAGCGCCGACTTACCGGTGCCGGCTCGGCCGCCGAGCGAGACGATGCCGACGTCCTGGTCCAGGAGCAGGTCCAGGGCGATGCGCTGCTCGGCGCTGCGGCCGTGGATGCCGAAGGCCTCCCGGTCGCCGCGGACGACCCGGACATTGCCATCCGCCGTGACCCGGCCGAGCGCCTTGCCGCGCTCGGACTGGAGGACCAGACCGGTGTGCACGGGCAGATCGGCGGCCTCCGGGATGTACAGCGTCTCCTCCGCGAAGAGCAGGTCGACCTGCTCGCCGGAGAGGGTGAGTTCCCCCATCCCCGTCCAGCCGGAGTCGGTGATGGCGAGTTCGGCGCGGTACTCCTCGGCGAGGAGACCGACCGACGACGCCTTGATGCGGAGCGGCAGGTCCTTGGAGACGACCGTGACGTCGTACCCCTCGGCCTGCAGATTGCGCGCGACCGCGAGAATCCGTGAGTCGTTGTCCCCCAACCGGTAGCCGGCTGGCAGTACGCCGGGATCGGAATGGTTGAGTTCGACACGCAGCGTCCCGCCCAGATCCCCGAGCGGGATCGGGGCGTCCAGGCGGCCGTACCGGACCCGGAAGTCGTCCAGCAGGCGCAGGGCCTGCCGGGCGAAGTACCCGAGTTCGGGATGGTGCCGTTTGGCCTCCAGTTCCGTGACCACGACGACCGGGAGGACGACTTCGTGCTCGTCGAACCGGGACATGGCGTTCGGATCGGCCAGCAGGACGCTGGTGTCGAGAACATAGGTGCGCCTGTCGGGCATGCGGCGCTTTGTGCTGGTCACCACGGAAGGACGTACCCCCTCGGACGAGGTTGGGGTGCGACGACGTCGCGGAGCATCCCAAAGGGAGAGGACGGACCGGGCTTCGGCCACCTTGCGCGGGCCGAGCGCCGGCCCTCGACGTCAGCCGCACTGTATGTACGGTCCTTCGTGTGCAAAGGGCCTCCCGGGCGAGCGGACTCCATGCCGCTCACTTGGTGACGACGTCCGCCTGGTTTCTGACCGGACATCGACCTGTCAGGGGTATTCCCTCGAACACGCGAAGCCATGCCGACCTGGAGGGGCCGGAGCCGTGACCCACGCCCATGGGCCCCAAAACACCACCCGAACGGCTCTGTCCCCGGCCGTCCGGCTGTGGTTTCAGCCGCCGTAGCGGCGGTGGCGGGCCGCGTAGTCACGCAGGGCCCGCAGGAAGTCGACCCGGCGGAAGGCCGGCCAGAAGACCTCGCAGAAGTAGTACTCCGAGTGCGCGCTCTGCCAGAGCATGAAGCCGGAGAGGCGCTGCTCCCCGCTGGTGCGGATCACCAGGTCCGGATCGGGCTGGCCGCGGGTGTAGAGGTGCTCGGAGATCAGGTCGGTGGAGACGATCTCCGCGAGGTCCTCGAAGGACGTGCCCTTGGCGGAGTGGTCGAGCAGCAGGGACCGCACCGCGTCGGCGATCTCCTGGCGGCCGCCGTAGCCGACGGCGACGTTGACCAGTATTCCGTCGACCCCGATGGTGGCCTGCTCGGCCTCCTTGAGGACCGTCTGGGTGTGGGCGGGCAGCAGGTCGAGCGTGCCGACGTGGTGGACCCGCCAGCGGCCGTCCGCGACGAGGTCGCGCACGGTGTTCTCGATGATGCCGAGGAGCGGGATGAGCTCCGACTCGGGCCGGTCGAAGTTGTCCGTGGACAGCATCCACAGGGTGACGACCTCGACGTCGGTCTCGCTGCACCAGCCGAGGAGCTCCTTGATCTTGTCCGCACCGGCCTGGTGCCCCTCCGCGGCGGTGCCGCCGGACGCCTTCGCCCAGCGCCGGTTGCCGTCGAGGATGACACCGATGTGCTTGGGCACCTGGGCGTGATCGAGGCGGGCCTCCACCCGGCGCGCGTAGAGCCCGTACACCAGGTCGCGCAAGTTCACTGAGTCCACCTCTCGGTTCCGTGCGGGCCCGCCCGCCGCCTTGCCCGGGGCTGTCCCTCTGGGGATCGCCGCACCGGTAGGGGGCCGATCGCCCCGCCGTGCCGTGGCAGTCCCGAAGCCGCCACATTACTGCGCAGGCGGCGCACCGGCCCAACCCGGCCTGTCACAAGTCCGTGATAAGGAGGGAAACGTGACTGATTCCTCTTCCTCCTACCGGGCCGCCGGCTCGCGCTACGACTCCATGGAGTACCGGCGCACCGGCCGCAGCGGCCTCAAGCTCCCGGCCGTCTCGCTCGGCCTCTGGCACAACTTCGGCGACGACCGCTCGCTCGACTCGCAGCGCGCCATTCTGCGCCGCGCCTTCGATCTCGGTGTGACCCATTTCGACCTGGCCAACAACTACGGACCGCCTCCCGGCTCCGCCGAGCTCAACTTCGGCAAGCTCTTCCGGCAGGACTTCGCCCCCTACCGCGACGAGCTGGTGATCTCCACCAAGGCCGGGTACGACATGCACCCCGGCCCCTACGGCGAGTGGGGCTCGCGCAAATACCTGCTGTCGTCGCTCGACGCCTCGCTGAAGCGGATGGGCCTCGACTACGTCGACATCTTCTACTCGCACCGCTTCGACCCCGACACCCCGCTCGAGGAGACCATGGGGGCCCTGGCCTCCGCGGTGCGGCAGGGCAAGGCGCTGTACGTCGGGGTGTCCTCGTACACCTCCGCGCAGACCGCGGAGGCGGCCCGGCTGCTCAGGGAGATGGGCGTACCGGCCCTGATCCACCAGCCGTCCTACTCGATGATCAACCGCTGGACCGAGGACGACGGCCTGCTGGACACGCTGGAGGCGGCCGGTATGGGCTGCATCTCCTTCGTGCCGCTCGCCCAGGGGCTGCTGACCAACAAGTACCTGAACGGCATTCCCGAGGGTTCCCGCGCCACGCAGGGCAAGTCCCTCAACCCGGATCTGCTCTCCGACGAGGTGGTCCGCCGGCTCAACGGGCTGAACGACATCGCGCACAGCCGCGGCCAGTCGCTGGCCCAGCTGGCTCTCAACTGGGTGCTGCGCGACCGCCGTATGACGTCGGCCCTGATCGGCGCCTCCAGCGTGAAGCAGCTGGAGGAGAACGTGGCGGCGCTGGCCGCTCCGGCGCTGTCCGCAGGGGAGTTGAAGGAGATCGACACCTTCGCCGTAGACACCGCGGGCACCAACATCTGGGCCGGACGGGCCTGAGGGCGGGACTGAAAGGGCCTCACATCGGCGGGGCATCGACCCCGTCCGCGCCGGGGCACAAAAAAACGGGCCGGTCCGTGGGGGGGGTTACGGACCGGCCCGAGGGGGGGTTTCCACCATAACCCTTCGTAAGTGCTGCTGCGTGCATCGCCGCCAAATAATTACTCTCCGAATGTGCGGGACTCCGTTGTGAGCACGGATTCCGGGCCCTCGGACCGCCCGGACCTGCGCGGACGCCCGGGGGTGTCGCCTTGACGCGGAGGAATCCCACAGGACGTGCACAGGACGTGCACATTCCGACCGGCGGCGGCCGCCCGGCCCCCTGCCGTCAGGTCGTCGAGGCCGCGCCCCGGTGGCCCCGGGTGAACCTGATGCCCACGGTGTCGCCGCCGACGACCACGAAGCGGCCGCCCTCGCAGCGGATGACGGCCTCGTGCACCTCGCCCCGCTCGTCCCTGCGCTCCTCGGTGCTCAGCACCGTCCAGCCGCCGTCCGGCGGCTGCGGGAGGTTCGCCATCGCGGTGAACTCCCACTGCGCGCCCGGCACGCACCAGTCGGGAAGGTGCGGCCAGGTGCCGGCGCCTACGTGCAGGGTGCCGTCCGAGGCGCAGGTCAGAATCACCGACTGGCTGTCGGACAGCAGGAATTCGACCGCTTCCGGTTCACCCATCCGCCCCTCGGGACGGTAGAAGACGCCGAGGACACCGACGATCCGCGCACCTCTGAGCCATTCCGGGTTCCCCTGCCGCGGGCTGCGCGTGGCTCCCTCGTCGCTGCCGACCCTCATGGCCTGCTCCTTCCCCGTGCACTCAGCGACCAGAGTGCCATCCTTCCGGCGCGGGAAGGGCATACGGGCTCAGACCGGCCGGCCGGGTTTGCGGGCCTCGATCAGAAAACGGGTGGTGTGGGCGACGAAGGGCCCCTCGGTCTCCAGCAGGTGGTGCAGCGCGGCGAGTTGCGGCCGGTACTGCTCGACGGTGAAGCCCGGCACCATCCAGATCACCTTCCGCAGGAAGTAGACGACGGCGCCGATGTCGAAGAACTCGGTGCGCAACCGCTCCAGCCGCAGGTCGACGACTTCCAGGCCGGCCGCGTCGGCCGCGGCGCGCGCCTGCTCCGGGTCGCGTCCGCCCCGTACCTCCGGCGGCTGCGGACCGAGGAAGTACTCGACGAGTTCGAAGACGCTGGCCGGGCCGACCTGCTGCGAGAAGTACGTGCCGCCGGGTGTCAGGACCCGGGCGATCTCGTCCCACCATGTGGTCACCGGATGCCGGCTGACGACGAGGTCGAACGCCGCGTCGCCGAACGGCAGTGGCGGCTCGTCCTCGTCCGCGACCACGGCCGCGCCGAGCGGATGCAACAGGGCGGTGGCGCGGGCGATGTTCGGCGGCCAGGACTCCGTGGCGACGGTCAGCGGCGGCAGCTTCGGCGCGGAGGCGAGCACCTCGCCTCCGCCGGTCTGGATGTCGAGGGCGGCGCTCGCCCTGCCGAGACGCTCACCCATGGCGCGGGCGTACCCCCATGAGGGCCGTTCCTCGGTGGCGCGGCCGTCCAGCCAGGAGAAGTCCCAGCCGGCTACCGAGACGGTGTCCGCCTCGGCGACGAGGGCGTCGAACCGGGCGCGCTCGGCCGCCCCCGCCGTTTGCTTGTCTTCGGGTGTTCCGGGCATGGGGAATGGTCTCAGCCGGTGCGTGCCGGACGCGACCTTAATAGGGGGGAGCCCGGGGGCGGGCTCAGGCTCAGGCGGCCAGGCCGCCGAAGAGGATCCCCAGCAGGGCGCCCGCGATCATGAACGGACCGAACGGGATGCCCGTCTTGCGCCCGGCGCGCCGCAGGATCATCAGCCCGAGCCCGTAAGCCGCACCGAACAGGAACCCGGCGAAGCCCCCGGCGAACACGACGGCCCAGCCGTACCAGCCCAGCGCCACGCCCAGCGAGAGCGCCAGCTTGACGTCGCCGAAGCCCATGCCGTTCGGGTTGATGAGGAAGAGCAGGAAGTAGAAGGCGCCGAGAGTGACTCCGCCGAGCAGGGCGGACACCCAGGAACCGCCGTGTTCGGGCAGCAGTCCGGCGATGCCCAGGAGGACGGCGGCGGCTCCGGCGGCCGGCAGCGTCAGCTCGTCCGGCAGCCGGTGGACGCGGCGGTCGATGGCCGCGAGGAGCACGGCGACGGGGGCGAGCAGCAGCCAGACGACGAGCTCGGGGCGGGCCCCGGTGGTCGCGGCGAGGGCGGCGCAGCCGAGGACGGAGACGACGGGGGCGAGGAGGGACGGCGCGTACCGCGGGCGGTGGGCAGCCGCGCCCGCTCCGGTCTCCGGGACCGCGTCCGCACCGGCGTCGGCAGGCGTCCCCGAGCCCGTACCTGTGTCCGCTCTCGCTTCCGTCGCTTCCGTGCGCACGGCGACAGCCGCCCCCACTTCCGCGCAGGTCGTACAGCGGGTGGAGCCGAGCCAGCCGCGGACCGGCCCGGTGAGGGCGTGGCCGGCGGGGCAGGCGTCCCGCCATGCGTCCTCGGGTTCGACGGAGAACCGGTAGGCAGCGCGCGGAACCAGCAGTCCGGTCGCGGCGCCCCAGAGGGCGGCGACCCCTATCAGCATGGCGTACACGTCAGCGATTTTAGGCGTCCGGCGTGCAGGGGGCATGGGCCCTGGGGCCCACCGCACACCGTTACGGACCCAGAGGCCGTCACGTGGCGCTACCGTCATGGCCATGGCTCGATGGCGCAATGGCACAGGAACGCTCAGCATCACGGACCGAGAGGGGGGACAGAAGACGGAGGTACCGCTGCGGATCGCGGCCTCGTACCGTCACCGGAGCCGTGGACTGCTCGGGCAGGACGGTATCGACGGCGCCCTGCTGATCACGCCGTGCGGGAGTGTGCACTCCTTCCGCATGCGGTTCACGATCGATGTGGCTTATCTCGACCGCAAGTTCAACGTCGTGGCGGTGCACACGATGAAGCCGGGACGGCTCGGCCTGCCGCGGCTCAGGGCCCGGCATGTGATCGAGTCGGAGGCCGGTGCGATGGCGAAGTGGGGGCTGCGGCCGGGCGCGAAGGTGGAGCTCACGCAGAGCGAGGGACCCGTCGGCTGAACGGCAGCCGCGCGGCGCGGAGATGGGGCCCAGGGCCCAAGACACCGGACACGACCGGCCTCTAGTCTCAAGAACATGTCACAAATGGGGGATGTGCGTCGTCGTGTTCGTCGGTGGTCCCGGAGGTCGGTGCCGCGGACGGATGTGAGGTTGCTGGGGTTGCGGGGCCG
>NZ_JBHXUW010000073.1:0-35712 GCF_042672475.1 Streptomyces sp. NPDC127177 | reverse complement strand
CATTTTTTCTTCTTTTTTCTGTTTTTGTTTTTGGTTGTTTGTGTGGTGGGTTTTTTTTGTTTTTTCTGTCTCCAGGTGGGGGGGGGGGTGTGCGGCGCGCCCGCGCGCCCGCCCCCACGCCCGCGTGCGCGTCAGTACGAGGAGCCCGACACGCCCAGCGCACCCGTCGGGTGCCAGACCGTCTTGGTCTCCAGGAACGCGGTGAGCCGTCGCGTGCCCGGGTCGGCCGACCAGTCGCCGCCGTCCACAGCCTGTGGACGGGAAACCCGCTTCAGGTTGTCGGCGGCCGCGATCTCCAGCTCCTTCGCCAGTTCGGCGTCGGCGCCCGTGAGATCGATGCCGTTCACGTCCTGGTGGGAGGCGAGCGGTGCGGCGATCTCCGCCGTCCTGCCGGACAGGATGTTGACCACACCGCCCGGCAGGTCCGAGGTGGCCAGCACCTCGCCCAGCGACAGGGCGGGCAGCGGGGCGTCCGCCGAGGCGATGACGACGGCCGTGTTGCCCGTCGCGATCACGGGGGCGACCACCGAGATCAGCCCCAGGAACGACGACGTCCGCGGGGCCAGCACCGTGACGACGCCGGTCGGTTCGGGCGTGGAGAGGTTGAGGTAGGGGCCCGCGACGGGGTTCACCGCGCCCACGACCTGGCCGATCTTGTCGGTCCAGCCCGCGTACCAGACCCAGCGGTCGACCGCCGCGTCCACGACGGCGGCGGCCTTGGACTTCGACAGCCCCTCCGCCTCGGCCACCTCCCGTACGAACTGCTCCCGGCGGCCCTCCAGCATCTCGGCGACGCGGTAGAGGACCTGGCCGCGGTTGTACGCGGTCGCGCCCGACCAGCCGCCGAACGCCTTGCGCGCGGCCACGACAGCGTCGCGGGCGTCCTTGCGGGAGGACCGGGGCGCGTTGGCCAGCCATTTGCCCTTGGAGTCCGTCACCTCGTACACCCGGCCGCTCTCGGAGCGGGGGAACTTGCCCCCGACGTACAGCTTGTAGGTCTTGAAGACGCTCAGTCGCCCGTCAGACATCGAGGTAGGCCTCCAGACCGTGACGGCCGCCCTCGCGGCCGAAGCCCGACTCCTTGTATCCGCCGAACGGCGAGGTCGGGTCGAACTTGTTGAACGTGTTGGCCCAGACGACGCCCGCCCGGAGCTTGTTCGCCACCGCGAGGATGCGGGAGCCCTTCTCCGTCCAGATGCCGGCCGAGAGGCCGTACTGGCTGTTGTTGGCCTTGGCGACCGCCTCGTCCGGTGTACGGAACGACAGCACGGACAGCACCGGGCCGAAGATCTCGTCCCGGGCGACGGTGTGCGCCTGGGTGACACCGGTGAACAGGGTCGGCGCGAACCAGTAGCCCGCGGAAGGGAGTTCGCAGGGGGCCGACCAGCGGTCGGCGCCCTCGGCCTCGCCGGTCTCGACGAGCGCGGTGATCCGGGAGAGCTGCTCCGCGGAGTTGATCGCGCCGATGTCGGTGTTCTTGTCCAGCGGGTCGCCGAGGCGCAGCGTGGTCAGCCGGCGCTTGAGCGCGTCCAGCAGCTCGTCCTCGACGGACTCCTGGACGAGGAGCCGGGAGCCCGCGCAGCAGACCTGGCCCTGGTTGAAGAAGATGCCGGTGACGATGCCCTCGACGGCCTGGTCGATCGGGGCGTCGTCGAAGACGATGTTGGCGCCCT
Source organism: Streptomyces sp. NPDC127177 (assembly GCF_042672475.1). Lineage (NCBI taxonomy): Bacteria > Bacillati > Actinomycetota > Actinomycetes > Kitasatosporales > Streptomycetaceae > Streptomyces > Streptomyces sp. NPDC127177. The sequence goes on along the minus strand of NZ_JBHXUW010000073.1, from coordinate 34,039 downwards.
TGCCGCCCAGTTCGAGCGTGGCCTTCTTGTCCGTGCCCGCGATACCGCGGGCGATGGCCTTGCCGACGGCGGTCGAGCCGGTGAAGGCGACCTTGTTGACGTCCGGGTGCTCGACGAGCGCCTGGCCCGCGTCCCCGTAGCCGGTGAGGATGTTGACGACGCCCTTGGGCAGTCCGGCCTGGCGGCAGATGTCCGCGAAGAACAGCGCCGAGAGCGGGGTCGTCTCCGCGGGCTTCAGCACCACCGTGTTGCCGGTGGCGAGCGCCGGCGCGATCTTCCAGGCCAGCATCAGGAGCGGGAAGTTCCACGGGATGATCTGGCCGGCCACGCCGAGCGGGCGCGGGTCGGCGCCGTAGCCCGCGTGGTCCAGCTTGTCGGCCCAGCCCGCGTAGTAGAAGAAGTGCGCGGCGACCAGCGGGAGGTCCGCGTCGCGGGTCTCCTTGATCGGCTTTCCGTTGTCCAGGGTCTCCAGGACGGCCAGCTCGCGCGAGCGCTCCTGGATGATCCGGGCGATGCGGAACAGGTACTTGGCGCGCTCGGAGCCGGGCAGCGCCGACCACTTCTCGAACGCCCTGCGTGCCGCCTTCACGGCGCGGTCCACGTCCTCGGCGCCGGCCCGCGCGACCTCGGACAGCACTTCCTCGCTGCTCGGCGAGACGGTCTTGAAGACCTTGCCGTCGGCGGCCTCGCTGAACTCGCCGTCGATGAACAGCCCGTACGAGGGCGCGATGTCGACGACCGACCGCGACTCGGGGGCCGGTGCGTACTCGAATGCAGATGCCATGGGGATCAGTCCACCGTCACGTAATCGGGGCCGGAGTAACGGCCGGTGCTGAGCTTCTGGCGCTGCATCAGCAGATCGTTCAGCAGGCTGGAGGCGCCGAAGCGGAACCAGTGGTTGTCCAGCCAGTCATCGCCCGCGGTCTCGTTCACCAGGACCAGGAACTTGAGGGCGTCCTTGGAGGTACGGATGCCACCGGCCGGCTTCACGCCGATCTGGACGCCGGTCTGCGCCCGGAAGTCGCGCACCGCCTCCAGCATCAGCAGGGTGTTCGCGGGGGTCGCGTTGACCCCGACCTTGCCGGTCGACGTCTTGATGAAGTCCGCGCCCGCCAGCATCCCGAGCCAGGAGGCGCGCCGGATGTTGTCGTACGTGGACAGCTCGCCGGTCTCGAAGATCACCTTCAGCCGTGCCCGGCCGCACTCGGCCTTCACGGCGAGGATCTCCTCGTACACCTTCAGATAGCGGCCGGAGAGGAAGGCGCCCCGGTCGATCACCATGTCGATCTCGTCGGCCCCGGCGGCCACGGCGTCGCGGACGTCCGCGAGCTTCACGTCGAGCGCGGCGCGGCCGGCCGGGAAGGCCGTCGCGACGGACGCCACCTTCACGCCGGAGCCGGCCAGCGCGGCGACCGCGGTCGCCGCCATGTCGGGATAGACGCAGACGGCGGCGGTGCGCGGAGCCGTGCGGTCGGTGGGATCGGGGTTGACGGCCTTCGCGGCGAGCGCCCGGACCTTGCCCGGGGTGTCCGCGCCTTCCAGCGTCGTCAGATCGATCATCGAAATGGCGAGGTCGATGGCGTAGGCCTTGGCCGTCGTCTTGATCGAACGGGTTCCGAGCGAGGCGGCACGCGCTTCGAGGCCGACGGCGTCGACGCCGGGCAGGCCGTGCAGGAAGCGGCGCAGCGCACTGTCGGACGCCGTCGCGTCGGAGAATGCAGGAGCTGTGGTGGGCATGGTCACCACAGCAGCATATCTACGCGCGTAGCGGCCTGTACAGGGGCCCAGGTCGTTCGTCCTGCCGGCACGGCCCGGGGACGGGGTCGATCACCGGCAGGACGGTCGGAAGGATCACCGGCAGGACCGCGGACACCCGCATCGGCCCCTCATCGGGAAGCCGCCCCCGCGCCCCCGGTGCCCGTCAGGCAGAATCGGGCCCATGACGAGCCCCACGCCCCCCGCCGAGCCCACCTACGCAGACCGGACCTACCGGTCGCCCGCCGGGCTGGTCGCGGGCGCCATGCTGCTCCTGCTCATCTTCTGGATCGGTGTGGACGCCGCGATCCGGGGCGAGGGCCGGGTGCCGTGGCTGTCCCTGGCCGGGCTGCTGACCGCGGTGCCGCTGGTGATCGCCTTCACCCTGCGCCCGGTGGTGTTCGCCAACGACCGGCGCATCCGGATCCGTAACCCGTTCCGCACGATCACCCTGCCGTGGACCGACGTCACGGACGTCCGGGCCGGCTACTCCAGCGAGGTGTTCACGCAGGGCGGCGCGAAGTACCAGCTCTGGGCGGTGCCGGTGTCGCTGCGGCAGCGCAAGAAGGCCGCCCGCAGGCAGTCGCGCCAGTCGGTCGACGATCCGTACGGCAGGACGTCCGTGACCGCCGACGTGAGCGACAGCAAGGCACGGACGGCGGCCGCCGACCAGACGGTGGTGGACCTGCGCGACCTGGCCGAACGCGCGGGCGACAAGCCCGTCGCGGGCGACGCCGTCACCTCGGTGCGCTGGGCGTACGAGGTGATCGTGCCGGCGGCGGTGGGCGCGGTGCTGCTGGTGGTGCTGGGGGCGACGGGCTGAGAAGGGCATCCGTGAGTGGCCTCGCCGCTCACAGCCATCCGCTGCGCTGAGCCTGCAGGGCCAGCTGGAAGCGGTTGGCTGCGCCCAGCCGGGCCATCAGGATCTGCAGGCGGCGGAAGAGCGTACGGCGGCTGATCCCCAGCTCGCGGGCGATGACCTCGTCGCTCGCACCGCCCGCCAGGAGCCACAGCAGGCGGCGGTCGACGGGGGGCAGCCCGCCGGGGCGGGCGGTGCTGCCGTGGAAGGGCAGGGCGTTCTGCCAGGACTGCTCGAACAGGGCCATGAGCGCGGAGAGCAGTCCGCACGGCTGCACGACCAGCATGGTGTTGTGCACGTCCGCCTCCTGGATGGAAAGCGATACGAGCGCGTACGCGTCGTCGATGATCACCAGCTTGACCGGCACCGACGGCAACACCCTGGCCTGCTCACCGGCGTTGACGCACGGTTCGATGACGTCCTTCAGATGGCCCGGGTGCTCCAGCGACTCCCGCGAGTAGATGACGCGCTGCGTCACACCGCGGGCGAGTGTGGCCAGCGCGTCGTCCGTGGCGCCGGACAGCGGGAAGTACGGCGGTGACTCGAACTGCCGGATCCGGTCGCGGGCGCTCGCCCAGGCGTGCCGGATCCGGGGGCCGACCGCGTCCCCGGTGACGACCTCGACGAGATCGTCGTTGTACGCGGCCAGCCGCTGACGCCGGAACGACTCGAACGCGCCACCGACGGCGATGCGCGACTCCTCGACCTCGCCGGCCCGGTGCCGGGCCAGGATCTCCAGGCCCGCGGCGGGCGGCACGGGGGCCACCACGTCCTCGCCCTCTCCGGCACTGGCGAGACCGGCGTCCACCAGAACCCCGTACGCCGCGTCGAGCTCGGCCCCGCCCAGACCCGCCGCCGCGCCGACCGTGCTCAGCGGGGCCGGGGCCAGATCGAGCAGCGCCAGATAGACCTGGCCCGCCGCGTGGCCGAGCCCCAGCAGGCGGAGGGCCTCGCCGAGCTTCGCGTGCGTCATACCCGCATTATCCGACGGCCCCCGCACGGGTGTGGCCGATCTGTGCCAGTGGCACTGCCCGGCCCCGGGGGCGCGCGGTGCGGGATAGCGTCCGCATGCCGCCGCCGAGCAGCACCGGCGGGAGAAGCGCATCGACAAGCGCACGGACAAGCGCACGGACAAGCGCACGGACAAGCGCACGGACAAGTCCACCAGCAAGCCCATCAACAAGCCCATCAGCAAGCCGGAAGAAGGTGCAGACGTGGCGAAAGGCCGACGGAAGAACGGTCTCTACGCAGGGATCTCCGAGGAACTGTCCGCTCTGATGCGGACCGGCTGGGCGGACACCGAGCGGCACGACCCCCGGCCCGACGAGCAGGCCCCGTACGCGGCCGGCCGCCGCGCCGCGCTCTCCGCGCGCTTCCCGGGCGAACGCCTCGTGATCCCCTCGGGGAACATCAAGGTCCGCTCGAACGACGACGGCTACCCGTTCCGGCCGTACTCGGGCTATGTGCACATGACCGGCGACCGCGCCCGCGACGGCGCACTCGTCCTCGAACCCCGCGCGGACGGCGGCCACGACGCCTACTGCTTCCAACTGCCCCGGGACAGCAGGGACAACGACGAGTTCTGGACCGGTGCCACGGCTGAGCTGTGGATGGGCCGCCGTCGCTCGCTCGCCGAGGCGGAGCGCGTACTCGGTCTGCCCTGCCGCGACGTCCGCACGGCCGCCGCCGACCTGGCAGCCGCCACCGGTGCGCCGACCCGGATCGTCCGCTCCATCGACCCGTCCCTGGAGGCCGCCGTCACCTCCGACGCGGAGCGCGACGCCGAACTGGAGGAGGCGCTCAGCGAGCTGCGGCTCGTCAAGGACGACTGGGAGATCGCCGAGCTCCGCAAGGCGGTGGACTCCACCGTGCGCGGATTCACCGACGTGGTCGGCGAACTCTCCCGGGCGGTCGCCTCGTCCGAGCGGTGGATCGAGGGCACGTTCTTCCGCCGCGCCCGTCTGGAGGGGAACGCCGTCGGCTACGGCACGATCTGCGCAGCCGGCGAACACGCCACGATCATGCACTGGACGGAGAACGACGGCCCGGTGCGCCCCGGTGACCTGCTCCTGCTCGACGCGGGCGTGGAGACGCACACCCTCTACACCGCCGACGTCACCCGCACGCTGCCCATCAACGGCACGTTCACGCCCTTGCAGCGCAAGGTCTACGACGCGGTGTACGAGGCCCAGGAGGCGGGCATGGCCGCCGTGAAGCCGGGCGCCGCGTACCGCGACTTCCACGAGGCGGCGCAACGCCACCTCGCGGGCCGGCTGGTCGGATGGGGATTCATCGAGGGCCCGGCCGACCGGGCGTACGAACTCGGCCTCCAGCGCCGCTTCACGATGGCGGGCACCGGCCACATGCTCGGTCTGGACGTCCACGACTGCGCACAGGCCAGGAACGAGACGTACGTCGGCGGCGCGCTGGAGCCTGGCATGGTGCTCACCGTCGAGCCCGGCCTGTACTTCCAGCCGGACGATCTCACCGTGCCCGAGGAGTGGCGCGGCATCGGCGTCCGCATCGAGGACGACCTGCTCGTCACCGCGGACGGCCACGAGAACCTGTCGGCGGGCCTGCCCCGGTCGGCGGACGAGGTCGAGGCCTGGATGGCGCGCTTCGCGGGGTGAGATGACGGCGCGTCCGGCGGGGCGGGAGGCAGAGGTGGCGGATGCGGCGCTGCGCGTCCGTCGCACACCTCTCCCTTCCGTCCCCGGGACGGCCCGGCCTGCCCGTCGGCCGCTCTCCCCGGTGCGGGGGCCGTCAGATCCCCGCAGCGGCCGCCAGGTCCCGCTTGATGCCGGTCAGCAGCTCCGTGCCCCTCGCGCGGGCCGCGGGCAGCCCGCCGGCCGAGGCGACCGGCACCACGACCTCCAGGTAGCACTTGAGCTTCGGCTCGGTGCCGCTCGGCCGGACGATCACCCGGGCGCCCTCCAGGTGGTAGCGGAGGCCGTCGGTGGGCGGCAGCAGCTCGGTGCCCTGGAGGAGGTCATCGGCCGAGGTGACGGCCAGGCCCGCCAGTGCGGTCGGCGGCTGTTCGCGCAGGCGGCGCATGGCGTCCGCGATGACGGACAGGTCCTCGACCCGGACCGACAGCTGGTCGGTGGCGTGCAGCCCGTGCTCGACCGCGAGGTCGTCCAGCAGGTCGAGCAGTGTGCGGCCCTGTTCCTTGAGTACGGAGGTGAGTTCGGCGACCAGGAGCGCGGCCGTGATGCCGTCCTTGTCGCGGACGCCGTCCGGGTCGACGCAGTAGCCGAGCGCCTCCTCGTAGCCGTACCGCAGACCGTCCACCCGGGCGATCCACTTGAAGCCGGTCAGCGTCTCCTCGTAGTCGAGACCCGCCTTCTCGGCGATCCGGCCGAGCAGGGACGACGACACGATCGACTCGGCGAACACGCCCGTGACGCCCCGGCGGACGAGGTGCGCGGCCAGCAGCGCCCCGACCTCGTCGCCGCGCAGCATCCGCCAGCCGCCGTCGGCGGCCGGGTCCGGGACGGCGACGGCGCAGCGGTCGGCGTCCGGGTCGTTGGCGATGATGACGTCGGGGTCGCAGCGGCGTGCGGTGGCGAAGGCGAGATCCATCGCGCCGGGCTCTTCCGGGTTGGGGAAGGCGACCGTGGGGAACGCCGGGTCGGGCTCGGCCTGCTCGGCGACGAGGACCGGGGCGGGGAAGCCCGCGCGGTCGAAGGCCGCCGTGAGCACGGACGTTCCGACGCCGTGCAGCGCGGTGTGGACGACGCGGGCGGTACGGGGCGAACCGTCGGCCAGTACCGCGTCCGTACGGGCCAGATAGGCGTCGAGCACCTCTTCGCCGAGGGTCTGCCAGCCGTCGTCGGGGCGCGGCACGGTGTCCAGCGGGCCGACCGCGGCGATCGCCGCGGCGATCTCTCCGTCGGCCGGGGGGACGATCTGCGAGCCGTCGCCGAGGTAGACCTTGTAGCCGTTGTCGCGCGGCGGGTTGTGGCTCGCGGTCACCTCCACGCCCGCGACGGCGCCCAGGTGCCTTATGGCGTACGCGAGTACGGGGGTGGGGAGCGGACGGGGGAGCACCGCTGCCCGCAGGCCGGCGCCGGTCATCACCGCCGCGGTGTCGCGGGCGAAGTCGGTGGACTTGTAGCGGGCGTCGTACCCGATGACCACGAGGCCGCCGGTCTGTCCCTGGGCCTTGAGGTACGCGGCGAGTCCGGCGGCCGCGCGGATGACGACGGCGCGGTTCATCCGCATCGGTCCGGCACCCAGTTCACCGCGCAGGCCCGCGGTGCCGAACTGGAGCGTGCCGGCGAACCGTCCGCCGAGCTCGTCGAGGTCCTCGGCGTCGATGAGCTCGGCGAGCTCCTTGCGGGTGTCGGGGTCCGGGTCCTCGGCGAGCCAGGTCCTGGCCAGGGTGATGAGGTCCTGCTGCACGGTGGTCCGCCTTCCGGGGGTGGGTGTGGTGTGTCGGCGTGCGGTGCGGGCGGGGGTGCCTGCGGCAGGCTTCCCCACCCCGCCCCTTCCCGTAACCGGGGCTCCGCCCCGGACCCCGCGCCTCGAACGCCGGCGGGGGTGGGGCGTCCGGTCGGAGGCGTGGGGGTACGGGGGCGGCGCGCCCCCGGGACGGATCCGTCAGATGCGGTCCAGCAGGCGCGCCAGCAGCGAGCCCATGCGGGTCGCCGAGTCGCGCCCGGCCTGCAGCACCTCTTCGTGGTTCAGCGGCTCACCGCTCAGCCCGGCGGCCAGGTTCGTCACCAGGGAGATGCCGAGCACCTCCGCCCCCGCCTCCCGGGCCGCGATCGCCTCCAGCACGGTGGACATGCCGACCAGGTCGCCGCCCATCACCCTGACCATGTTGATCTCGGCCGGCGTCTCGTAGTGCGGGCCGGGGAACTGCACGTACACGCCCTCTTCGAGGGTCGCGTCGACCTCCTTGCACAGCGCCCGCAGCCGCGGGGAGTACAGGTCCGTCAGGTCGACGAAGTTGGCGCCGATGATCGGCGACGCCGCCGTGAGGTTGATGTGGTCGCTGATCAGGACCGGCTGGCCGGGGCGCATGCCCTCGCGCAGTCCGCCGCAGCCGTTCGTCAGTACGACGGTCCCGCAGCCCGCGGCGACCGCGGTGCGCACCCCGTGGGCGACGGCGGCGACGCCGCGGCCCTCGTAGAAGTGCGTACGGCCCAGGAAGACCAGGGCGCGCTTGTCGCCGATCCGGTACGAGCGGATCGTGCCGCCGTGGCCCTCGACGGCGGGGGCGGGGAATCCCGGCAGGGCGGTCACCGGGAACTCGGCCTCCGGAATGCCGAGCGCATCGCCCGCGGGGGCCCAGCCGGAGCCCATGACGAGAGCGACGTCGTGGGTCTCGGCGCCGGTCAGCTCGCGCAGGCGGGCGGCGGCGTCGGCAGCGGCGGCGTGCGGGTCGCCCTGGATGTGGTCCGGAATAACTGATGCGTTCACGCGGATGAGCGTAACCGCTGATTCCCTACGCGCGTAGATGTTCTCGTACAGAGTCTCGCCGCGTTCGTTCGTCTGTTCCCACAACAGTCTCGCCGCGACGGCCGGAAACGGTGGGCCGGCGCCGCTCCCGAACCCTCAGCAGGGGCGCTTGCGGAGCTCCATCACATAGTCGTGCGGCGCGCCCGCCGAGTCCGCGGCGTCCGCGATCTCGCCCAGGTAGCGGGCGGACGGCAGCCCGCCCTCGTATCCGTTCAGCACGTACATCCAGGCCGGCTCCTCGCCGTCCAGGGTGTGCACCCGGACCCGCATCCGCCGGTAGATGTCGAGGCCGACACCCTCCCAGCGGTCCATGGAGTCCTCGTCCATCGGCGCCAGGTCGTACAGGGCGACGAAGACCTGGGAGCGCGGCGCCTCGACCACGGTGGCCAGCGCGCCCTCCCAGCCCATCTGCTCCCCGCCGAACGTCAGCCGCCAGCCGTTCAGCCAGCCGGTTCCGCGCAGCGGCGAGTGCGGTGCGCGGCGCGTCATCAGCCGCGCGTCGAGGTTGCCGGCGTACGCGGCGTAGAGCGACATGGGGTCGAGGGTACGGGAGGTGACCCCGGGGAGGTCGATTCCGGTGAGGAAGACGCCCGCCCGGGGGTCGGTCCCGGGGAGGGGCGGGCCCCGCCCGGCGGGTCCGGTGCACGTATGGAGGGCCCCGGGGCGAAGCACCTTGGCGCGTGCGGGACAATGAAGTACGTACTGCATTCACCCGGGGCGACCCCCCGGACCCCGGCCGGGGCAGCAGACGGCCGCGGGACGAAACGCGAGGCGGACTTTTCGTGACCCGGATCGTGATCATCGGCGGCGGACCCGGCGGGTACGAGGCGGCATTGGTGGGCGCCCAGCTCGGCGCGGAGGTGACCGTCGTCGACTGTGACGGCCTCGGCGGCGCGTCGGTGCTCACCGACTGTGTGCCGTCGAAGACCCTGATCGCGACGGCAGAGGTGATGACCACCTTCGACTCCTCGTACGAGGAGCTCGGCATCATCGTCGCGGACGACACCCCGCACATAGAGCAGGCGGCCCGCGTCGTCGGCGTCGACCTGGGCAAGGTCAACCGGCGTGTGAAGCGCCTGGCGCTCGCCCAGTCCCACGACATCACCGCCTCCGTCACCCGCGCGGGTGCCCGGGTGATGCGCGGGCGCGGCCGGCTGGAGGGGCTCCAGGCCGCCGACGGCTCCCGTCAGGTCGTGGTGACCGCGGCCGACGGCACGGAGGAGACGCTCCTGGCCGACGCCGTGCTGATCGCCACCGGCGGCCACCCCCGGGAGATCCCGGACGCGCTCCCCGACGGTGAGCGGATCCTGAACTGGACCCAGGTCTACGACCTCGACGAGCTCCCCGAGGAGCTCATCGTCGTCGGCTCGGGTGTCACGGGCGCGGAGTTCGCCGGCGCCTACCAGGCACTCGGCTCGCGCGTCACCCTCGTCTCGTCCCGGGACCGGGTGCTGCCGGGCGAGGACCCGGACGCCGCCGCCGTCCTGGAGGACGTCTTCCGGCGCCGCGGCATGAACGTGATGGCCCGCTCCCGCGCACAGTCCGCCAAGCGCGTCGGAGACCGGGTCGAGGTGACCCTCGCCGACGGCCGGGTCATCTCCGGCTCGCACTGTCTGATGGCGGTCGGCGCGATCCCGAACAGCGCGGGCATGGGCCTGGAGGAGGCCGGCGTCCGGCTGAAGGACTCCGGACACATCTGGACGGACAAGGTCTCCCGCACCAGTGCGCCGGGTGTCTACGCGGCCGGTGACGTCACCGGGATCTTCGCGCTCGCCTCGGTCGCCGCGATGCAGGGCCGGATCGCGATGTACCACTTCCTCGGGGACGCGGTGACGCCGCTGAACCTGAAGACGGTCTCATCGAACGTCTTCACCGACCCCGAGATCGCAACGGTCGGCTACAGCCAGGCCGACGTCGACGGGGGCAAGATCGACGCCCGGGTCGTCAAGCTGCCGCTGCTGCGCAACCCGCGCGCCAAGATGCAGGGCATCCGGGACGGCTTCGTCAAGATATTCTGCCGACCCGGTACCGGCATCGTGGTCGGCGGCTGTGTCGTCGCGCCCCGGGCGAGCGAGCTGATCCACCCCATCTCGATCGCGGTGGACAACAACCTGACGGTCGAACAGATCGCAAACGCCTTCACTGTGTATCCGTCCCTGTCGGGATCGATCGCGGAAGTGGCCCGTCAGTTGCACACCCGTAAGCAGGCGGGCGAAGCCTAGAACGGCCCCGGGAACCCGGCATAACCCGGCAACTCCCGGCATCTCAGGCGGTCCGGCGACCGCCCGCGATCAGTAGAGGACAACAACGGGGTCGCCTATACCACTTGACGGCCCCTTGTACGTACAACTTCTGCTATTCGGCGCAAACTGCTGAAAACTCTCGGGCGGTCACGTTACTGTCAGTTTCGTGTTCGCTGCAGAACGTCGTCAGTTGATCCTCGAAATGGTGCGTGCCAACGGGGCGGTATCGCTCCGTGAGCTCGCCCGCGTCGTCCAGACCTCCGAAGTGACCGTACGGCGGGACGTGCGGGCACTGGAGGCAGAAGGACTCCTCGACCGCCGGCACGGCGGTGCGGTTTTGCCGGGCGGTTTTACGCGGGAGTCCGGCTTTCCGCAGAAATCCCATCTCGCCACCGCGGAGAAAACGGCCATCGCCGATCTGGCCGCCGGTCTCGTCGAAGAGGGCGAGGCCATTGTGGTCGGCGCCGGTACGACCACGCAGGAGCTGGCCCGCCGGCTCGCGCGGGTCCCCGGTCTGACCGTGGTCACCAATTCACTGCTGGTCGCCCAGGCGTTGGCCCATGCCAACCGGGTGGAAGTGGTGATGACCGGGGGCACCCTGCGCGGCTCCAACTACGCCCTGGTGGGCAGTGGGGCCGAGCAGTCGCTCCAGGGGCTGCGGGTCTCGCGCGCGTTCCTGTCCGGGAGCGGGCTCACCGCCGAGCGCGGGCTCTCCACGTCCAACATGCTCTCCGCGAGCGTGGACCGGGCGCTGGTGCAGGCGGCCGGGGAGGTGGTGGTCCTGGCCGACCACACCAAGCTCGGCTCCGACACCATGTTCCAGACGGTGCCGACGGACCTCATCACCCGTCTCGTGACGGACGAACCGGCCGCGCACGACGACCGGGCCGCGGCCGAGTTGCAGGCCCTGGCGGACCAGGGCGTGCAGATCGCGGTGGCGGGCGCGGGGGGCGCCCCGGCCTCGGCCCCGTCCGACCCGCCGGCGTCCGGGCGGTCCGGACGCCGCGACATGCCCCTGCCGGGGCAGCGGCGGACGCATGGGGGTGGGCCGCAGCCGTTGCGGGGGGCGGCGGTACTGGCCGAGCAGGGCCAGGGGGAGCGGGCGCGAGTGGCGGACCTGAGGCGTCGCTAGGCGACCCGGGCTCGGTGGCCCGAGCTCGGTGGCCAGAGTTCAGCCGCGTCGGCGTTTGAGGCGGGGGTCCCGGGCGCTGGGTTGGGGCGGAGCCCCCGGGGGCGCTGCCCCCGAACCCCCGCTCCTCAATCGCCGGAGGGGCTGGAACGGTCTCCGTTGCTCAAGCCGGAGGGGCCGGAGTGGCCTTCGCTCCTCAAGCGCCGAGGGGGCTGGAGTGGTCTCCGTTGCTCAAGCGTCGAGGGGGCTGGAGTGGCGCCGACGGGGCTGGGGTGACACCGGCGGGGCTGGGGTGGCGCCGACGGGGCCGGAGCGGCGCCGACGGGGGCTGGAATGGCTCATGGGCGCGCGCTGCCCCGTACCCCCCGCGCGGGCGTCAGGACGGGGGGCGTAGGCCCTGCACCGTCAGGGTCAACAGGCGGCCCGCCAGCCCCGGATCGTCCGGGGACTGCTCCGCGGCCAGCGCGATGGCATTCGTGAGCTGCATCAGATCGTCGATGGATACCTCCGCCCGCACCGCCCCACCCGCCTGCGCACGCGCCAACAGCACCGAACCCGCCTCGCGCAGCGGCACGTTGCACCGGGAGAGTGCCGAAGTCTCGTCCCGGCACGTCGACATGAGGGCCTGGGCCAGCCCGCGGTACTCACCCGCATGAGTGATGATCGCGCCCAGCCACTCCACCAGGCCGTCGCACGGCCGCTCCGCCCCGGCCAGCTCGCGGGAGCGGGCGATCAGGTCGGCAACCGCCTCCTGGAAGACGGCGCTCATCAGCGCGTGCCGGGTCGGGAAGTGCCGGTACAGCGTGCCGATCCCCACCCCCGCACAGCGCGCGACATCCTCCAGGGAGGCCGTCGTGCCGTGTTCCGCGAAGGCGGTACGGGCCTCGGCCAGCAGCCGGTCGTAATTGCGGCGCGCGTCGGCGCGCATGGGCCGGGCCGGTGTCGGTGCCGTGCTCATCGCCATCGCGCAGTCCTCCCTGATTCCGCCGCCGGGGTCCAGGATGCCACCGGCCCCGTGACCGGTGCCCCGTGACCGGCGCCCCTGCCACGTCGTACGACATGACAGGGGCGCCGGGGGAAAGGGGATCCGCTGGATCAGTCCTTGATCTCGCAGATGACGGCGCCGGAGGAGACCGAGCTGCCGACCTCGGCGGCGAGGGACTTGATCGTGCCGGCGCGGTGCGCGTTGAGCGGCTGCTCCATCTTCATGGCCTCCAGGACGACGATCAGATCGCCCTCCTTGACCTCCTGGCCCTCCTCCACCGCGATCTTCACGATCGTGCCCTGCATCGGGGAGGCGAGGGTGTCGCCGGAAGCCGCGGAGCCGGACTTCTTCGCCGCGCGGCGCTTGGGCTTGGCGCCCGCCGCGAGTCCGGTACGGGCCAGGCTCATACCGAGCGAAGAGGGCAGCGAGACCTCGAGGCGCTTGCCCCCGACCTCGACGACCACGGTCTCGCGGCCGGACTCCTCGTCCGCGTCCGCGTCGGCGGGAGCGGCGAAGGCCGGGATCTCGTTGACGAACTCCGTCTCGATCCAGCGGGTGTGGATCCGGAACGGGGAGTCGGTGAACGCCGGGTCCGTGACGACCGCGCGGTGGAAGGGGATGGCGGTGGCCATGCCCTCGACGTTGAACTCGGCCAGCGCACGGGCCGCGCGCTGGAGCGCCTGCTCACGCGTCGCCCCCGTCACGATCAGCTTCGCGAGCAGTGAGTCCCAGGCGGGGCCGATGACCGAACCGGACTCCACACCCGCGTCGAGGCGGACACCGGGACCGCTCGGCGGGTCGAACACGGTGACGGTGCCGGGGGCGGGCAGGAAGCCGCGGCCCGGGTCCTCGCCGTTGATCCGGAACTCGAAGGAGTGACCGCGCGCGGCCGGGTCGTCGTAACCCAGCTCCTCGCCGTCGGCGATACGGAACATCTCGCGGACGAGGTCGAGGCCGCTGACCTCCTCGGTGACCGGGTGCTCCACCTGGAGGCGCGTGTTGACCTCCAGGAAGGAGATCGTGCCGTCCACGCCGACGAGGAACTCGACCGTGCCGGCGCCGACGTAGCCGGCCTCCTTCAGGATCGCCTTCGACGCCGCGTACAGCTCGGCGTTCTGCGCATCGGACAGGAACGGCGCCGGGGCCTCCTCGACCAGCTTCTGGTGGCGGCGCTGGAGCGAGCAGTCACGCGTGGAGACGACGACCACGTTGCCGTGGGTGTCGGCCAGGCACTGGGTCTCCACGTGCCGCGGCTTGTCGAGGTAGCGCTCCACGAAGCACTCGCCGCGCCCGAAGGCGGCGACGGCCTCGCGGACCGCGGAGTCGTAGAGCTCCGGGATCTCCTCCAGCGTGCGGGCGACCTTCAGCCCACGCCCGCCACCGCCGAAGGCGGCCTTGATCGCGATCGGCAGCCCGTGCTGCTCGGCGAAGGCGACGACCTCGGCGGAACCCTCTACCGGGTCCGGAGTACCGGCGACCAGCGGCGCACCGGCGCGCTGGGCGATGTGACGGGCGGCGACCTTGTCACCGAGGTCCCGGATCGCCTGCGCCGGGGGGCCGATCCACGTCAGGCCGGCATCCAGCACGGCCTGGGCGAACTCGGCGTTCTCCGACAGGAATCCGTAACCCGGGTGGATCGCGTCCGCCCCGGAGTCCTTGGCAGCCTGAAGCACCTTGGCCATGTCCAGGTAACTGGCGGCCGGGGTGTCACCGCCCAGAGCGAATGCCTCATCGGCTGCCCGCACATGCAGAGCGTCACGGTCCGGGTCGGCGTAGACGGCTACGCTCCCGATTCCCGCATCCCGGCAAGCTCGGGCAACACGGACAGCAATTTCGCCACGGTTGGCGATGAGCACCTTGCGCACGATGGCTCCCTCCTTGAAACAAGCTGAGTTTAGGGACAACCGACACGGTCCTACGACCCGTCCCCAATGGTGAGCTTGCCCACACGGAGTGTGATTCGAGGCTTGCTCGAGTCGCGAAATCCCTTGTGGCACCACGGTACGCCGGGAACCATGACCGCACAGTAGCCACGAGGTGTGGCCCAGGTCTCTGTCGGTACGGGCAGCGAGGGTGCATGTTTCTTTGTCGGGTTCCTACTAACAGGTGTGTAATTCTTTGCTCGACGCACGGCGGCCCGCACAACGGAGGCCGTCGCGCGGGCGGACGAGCGGTGAAGGTTGCCGAACCTCTTGTCCGGAGCATTACCGATTAGTAGGGTCCGCGCTATCGCACGTACTGCAGGTAACAGGGCAGGTAACAGGGGGTGGGCATCATGGTGCGCAGGCCGGTGGCATTCATATCCGCGATCGTGCTGATCGCGGAGGCCGTGGGCATCGTGATCATCAACGGTGTCATGGCGACGTTCGTGAAGAACCAGGACATGTCGCTGGCGGGGATGGACCCCGGTGTCATGGCCAACGGCACCTGGGTGATGGGCGGCGTCTCCGGACTGTTCCTGCTGCTGTGCGGTGTGCTGCTCCTGCTGGCCGGCATCCGGGACCGGGCCCCCGGCCGCATCGCCCGGATCGTTCTCATCTGCTGCGCCGTCATCCACGGGGTGCTGGGCGCGCTGACGGTGGGTCTGATCGGCTGGGGCGCGTTCGTGTTCATGATGGTGGTGCTCGGTCTGATCGTGCTGACGCTGGTGGCGTACGGCCCCGGCCGCGAGGAGACCGCCGCCGAGGCCGGGAGCGAGCAGCCCACGGCTCCGGCCCCGGTCTGAGCGCCTATCAGCGCGGGCCCCGCAGGGGCCGCGCGGCCCCTCAGACCCAGAGATCGGTGACCGGGATACCCAGCTCACCCAGCAGTCGCCGCAGCAGCGGCAGCGAGAGCCCGATGACATTGCCCGGGTCCCCGTCGATCGAGTCCACGAACGGCGCCGAGCGCCCGTCGAGGGTGAAGGCGCCCGCCACGTGCAGTGGTTCGCCCGTGGCCACGTAGGCGGCGATCTCGGCGTCCGTCGGCTCACCGAAGCGGACCGTCGTGGACGCGGTCTCGGAGACGGTCCGGCCGGTCGCGGTGTCGGTCAGGCTGTGCCCGGTCCGCAGCACCCCGGACCGCCCCCGCATGGACTTCCAGCGGGCCGTGGCGTCCTCCGCGTCGGCCGGTTTGCCGAGCGCCTCGCCGTCCAGCTCCAGCACCGAGTCGCACCCGATGACCAGAGCCCCCGCGACCTCCGCCAGCCCGGACACGGCCGCGGCCTTGGCCTCGGCGAGGACCAGCGCGAGCTCGGCCGGTGTCGGGGCGCTCAGCGCGTCCTCGTCCACTCCGCTGACGATGACCTCGGGCGCGAACCCCGCCTGCCGCAGCAGGCCGAGACGGGCGGGGGACGCGGAAGCGAGTACGAGGCGGCGGGGTGCGGGATCAGTCATGCGCGCCATCGTACAAAGGGGGCCGGGCGGGCGTTCCGCCTCACCGTGTCCCGAGGACGAACATGGCGACGACCATGGCCAGCGCGAGCACCAGCCCCGCGCGCCGCATCATGTCCTGGGCGTCGCGAAGCTCTTTCGGGGGCTTGTTCTCCGGGTCGGACCACAGCATGCCCCCGATCCTGCTGCGCGGACAGCGGCGGCGCCTGAGTACGCGTACTCAACCGCCACCGCACGCGCCGTTGCTACGCGCCGTTGCTAGCCGGGCCAGTACGTGCGCGCCCAGGCGCGCGGCCCCGGCAGATGGCTGCCGCGCCGGGCCACCCGGCCCGGATCGGACCACTGTCCGGGCAGCTCCGGCGCCCCGGACGACACGGCGGACGCCGCCGCGGCGCGCGCCCGTACGACCGCCAGCGCGGCTGCCAGCTCTTCCGGGCTCGGGTTGCCCCGTACGACCTTGATCATGGTCAGGACCCTTTCTAGAGAGGGATGTTGCCGTGCTTCTTGGGGGGCAGCGTCTCCCGCTTGGTACGCAGCTGCCGCAGCCCCTTGACCACGTGGGCCCGGGTGTCGGACGGCATGATCACCGCGTCCACGTAGCCGCGCTCGGCCGCCACGTACGGGTTGAGCAGCGCGTCCTCGTAGTCCGCCATCAGCTCGGCGCGGGTGGCGTCCTGATCCTCCGCGGCGGCGATCGTGCGGCGGTGCAGGATGTTGACGGCGCCCTGCGCGCCCATGACGGCGATCTGGGCGGTCGGCCAGGCGACGTTGATGTCGGCGCCCAGGTGCTTGGAGCCCATGACGTCGTACGCGCCGCCGAAGGCCTTGCGGGTGATCACCGTGATCAGCGGGACCGTCGCCTCCGCGTACGCGTAGATCAGCTTGGCGCCGCGCCGGATGATGCCGCCGTACTCCTGGTCGACGCCGGGCAGGAAGCCGGGCACGTCCACGAAGGTCAGCACGGGCACGTTGAACGCGTCGCAGGTGCGGACGAAGCGTGCGGCCTTCTCGCTCGCGTTGATGTCCAGACAACCGGCGAACTGCATCGGCTGGTTGGCGACGATGCCGACCGGATAGCCCTCGACCCGGCCGAAGCCGGTGAGGATGTTCGGCGCGAACAGGGCCTGGGTCTCCAGGAATTCGCCGTCGTCCAGCACGTGCTCGATCGCGGTGTGCATGTCGTACGGCTGGTTCGCCGAGTCCGGGATGAGCGCGTCCAGCTCACGGTCCTCGTCGGTGGTCGCCAGGTCCGCCTCCTCCGGGAAGGCCGGGGCCTCCGAGAGGTTGTTCGAGGGGAGGTAGGAGAGCAGCGACTTGACGTACTCGATGGCGTCCTTCTCGTCGCCCGCCATGTGGTGCGCCACCCCGGAGGTGGTGTTGTGGGTGCGGGCGCCGCCGAGGTCCTCGAAGCCGACGTCCTCGCCGGTGACCGTCTTGATGACGTCGGGTCCCGTGATGAACATGTGCGAGGTCTGGTCGACCATGACCGTGAAGTCGGTGATCGCGGGGGAGTAGACCGCGCCGCCCGCGCACGGCCCGACGATCAGCGAGATCTGCGGGATGACGCCCGAGGCGTGCACATTGCGCCGGAAGATCTCCGCGAAGAGGCCCAGCGCCGCCACGCCCTCCTGGATGCGGGCGCCGCCGCCGTCGTTGATGCCGATGACCGGACAGCCGGTCTTCAGCGCGAAGTCCATCACCTTGACGATCTTCTCACCGTAGACCTCGCCGAGCGAGCCGCCGAAGATGGTGAAGTCCTGCGAGTACACGCAGACGGGGCGGCCGTCGACCGTGCCGTACCCGGTGACGACGCCGTCCCCGTACGGGCGGTTCTTCTCGATCCCGAAGTTCGTCGAGCGGTGCCGGGCGAATTCGTCGAGCTCCACGAAGGAGCCCTCGTCGAGCAGCAGACCGACGCGCTCGCGTGCGGTCAACTTGCCCTTCGCATGCTGCTTCTCCACCGCACGCGCGGAACCCGCGTGGGTCGCCTCGTCGATGCGGCGCTGCAGGTCCGCGAGCTTGCCCGCGGTGGTGTGGACGTCGGTCTCTTCCGGCTCGGACATCGGGTTGCGGCTCCCTGCCTGGTCACGGGGACGACTGTGCTGCTGATCAGCGGATGAAGGCTACTGACCCGTAGCGTATCGGCGCGGATACGGTTCGGCAGTGCGTCGTTTGACACACCTAGGGTGGCTTGCATGACACCTTCGGATGCGTCTCACAACCGTTGGTCGGACCTGGACCGGCCGCCCCTGAACGTAACCGCGCTCCGGCGCGGACTGCTCCGGCCGGACGGGCTGTGGAGCACCCTCGACGTCGTGGAGAGCACCGGCTCCACCAACTCCGACCTCGCGGGGCGGGCGGCGGACCTCACCGAGGGCGCCGTCCTGGTCGCCGAGGAGCAGACCGCCGGACGCGGGCGCCTGGACCGGGCCTGGACGGCCCCGGCCCGCTCGGGCCTCTTCCTCTCCGTCTACCTGGTACCGGGAGACATCCCGGCACAGCGGTGGGGCTGGCTGCCGCTGCTCACCGGTGTCGCCGTGGCGTCCGGCCTGGCGAAGTCGGCGGGCGTCGACACGGCACTGAAATGGCCCAACGACGTGCTGGTCTCCGTGGCGGGCGAGGAGCGCAAGACCGGGGGCATCCTGGCCGAACGGGCCGGGGACGGCGTCGTCATCGGCATCGGCCTCAACGTCTCCCTGCGCGAGGACGAGCTGCCCGCGCCCACGGCCGCCTCGATCGCCCTGGCCGGAGCGGTCTCCACGGACCGCGAGACGCTGCTGAGGGGTGTGCTGCGCTCACTGGAGCAGTGGTACGGGAAATGGCGCGAGGCGGACGGCGACGCGGCTGCCTGCGATCTCCAGGAGGCGTACGCGGCGGGCTGCGCGACGCTCGGGCGGACGGTGCGGGCGCAGCTGCCGGGCGACCGCACGCTCACGGGGGAGGCGGTGGCCATCGACGGGGACGGGCGGCTGGTCCTGGCGACCGCGGACGGGCTCCAGGAGCCGGTGTCGGCGGGGGACATCGTGCACTTGCGGGGGGTGGAGGGCGGGTTGATCTGAGGGGGCCGGTGGGGCGGTGTGCGGGTGGGGGGGGCGGGATGGGGCGTGCGGTGTGCGGTGTGCGGTGTGCGGGGCGATGTTGGGCCGGGGTCGTCCGGCCGGGGCCTCGTCCTCAAGCGCCGGACGGGCTTGGTTGGGCCGGGCTCGTCCGGGCCGGGGTTTTGTCCTCAAGCGCCGGACGGGCTTGGTTGGCGCGGGCTCGCCCGGGCTTGGTGTTGGCCGGGCCTTGTCCTCAAGCGCCGGACGGGCTCGGTGTGGTGTGGGGGCTCGTCCTCGAGCGCCGGATGGGCCTTTCGTCCTCGTGCGCCGGGTGGGCCCCAGGTGTGGGCTGGGGACGTGAGGTAGGGCACACCTGCCGTATCGTTGAGGCGATCCACCGACAGATCGGCAGGGCAGTGCGCAGGGAACGGGCAGGAGGCGGCTGGTGACCGTCGACGACACGAGCTCCGGCGCGGGCGCGGAGCCCCCGTCGGACCCATCGGTCCACGCGACACCGCATCACGAAGTCGACCATACGGCCGAGCCGACCGACGACCCCCTCGCGATCAGGCTGGAACAGCTGATCCTGGGCGCCGACCGGCGCTACACCCCGTTCCAGGCGGCCAGGACCGCGGGCGTCTCCATGGACCTGGCGTCCCGGTTCTGGCGCGCCATGGGCTTCGCCGACATCGGTCAGGCCAAGGCGCTGACCGAGGCGGACGTGCTGGCGCTGCGGCGGCTGTCCGGTCTGGTCGAGGCAGGGCTGCTCAGTGAGCCGATGGCGATCCAGGTGGCCCGGTCGACCGGGCAGACCACCGCCCGGCTGGCCGAGTGGCAGATCGATTCCTTCCTGGAGGGCCTGACCGAGCCGCCCGAGCCCGGAATGACCCGCACCGAGGTCACGTACCCCCTGGTCGAGCTGCTCCTGCCGGAGCTGGAGGAATTCCTCGTCTACGTCTGGCGGCGTCAGCTCGCCGCCGCCACCGGGCGGGTCGTGCAGGCCGCGGACGACGACGAGATGGTCGACCGGCGCCTGGCCGTCGGCTTCGCCGACCTCGTCGGGTTCACCCGGCTCACCCGGCGTCTGGAGGAGGAGGAGCTCGGCGAGCTCGTCGAGTCCTTCGAGACCACCTGCGCCGACCTGGTCGCCGCGCACGGCGGCCGGCTCATCAAGACGCTCGGTGACGAGGTCCTCTACGCCGCCGACGACGCCGGCACCGCCTCGGAGATCGCGCTGCGCCTCGTCGAGGCCATGGCTCTGGACGAGACGATGCCGGCGCTGCGCGTGGGCATCGCGTTCGGCACGGTCACCACCCGGATGGGCGATGTCTTCGGCACCACGGTGAACCTCGCCAGCCGGCTCACCTCGATAGCGCCGAAGGACGCCGTCCTGGTGGACGGGGCGTTCGCCGAGGAGCTGACCCGTACGGGCGACGCCCCGGTCTCCGAGGCCCAGGCCGCCGAGGAGGCCGCGGCCGCCGCCGAACGGGCCGAGAAGGAAGGCGTGGACGGCGAGGAGCCGGCGCCCCCGCCCAGGTACCGCTACGGCTTGCAGCCGATGTGGCAGCGCCCGGTCCGCGGCCTCGGCGTCGTGGAGCCCTGGCTGCTGGCCCGTCGCGGCGCCTCCTGACCCTCACCCCGGTCCCTTTCGCGGCGGAGCCCTAGGATCCCTCCGGTAACGCTCGTTAACCGGAGGGGTGCAGTCATGACCGTCACGTCCGAGCAGCGGTTCGGGGAGTACGTCGCCGTACGGAGCCACGAGGGCCTGGAGCACGTCGCCGAGCTGGTACTCGACCGGCCCGGGGCCATGAACGCGGTGTCCACGGACATGGCCCGCTCGATCGGCGCCGCCTGTGCCGCGCTCGCCGCCGACCCGGACGTACGGGTCACAGTCCTCACCTCCAGCCACGAGCGGGCCTTCTGCGTGGGCGCCGACCTCAAGGAGCGGAACTCCTTCACCGACGCCGACCTGGTGCGTCAGCGGCCCACCGCGCGCGCCGCCTACACCGGCGTGCTCGAACTGCCGATGCCGACGATCGCCGCGGTGCACGGCTTCGCGCTCGGCGGCGGATTCGAGCTGGCCCTGTCCTGCGATCTGATCGTCGCGGACCGGACCGCACTGGTGGGCCTGCCCGAGGTCTCGGTCGGGGTCATCCCCGGCGGTGGCGGCACGCAGCTGCTGCCGCGCCGGATCGGGGCGGCACGCGCCGCCGAGCTGATCTTCACCGCCCGTCGGGTGGAGGCGGCCGAGGCCAGGGAGCTGGGGCTGGTCGACGAGCTGGTGGCGGCGGGCGAGGACCGGTCCGAGGCGCTGGCGCTTGCCGGGCGGATCGCTGGGAACTCCCCGGTGGGGCTACGGGCGGCCAAGCGGGCGCTGCGGCTCGGGCACGGGCTCGATCTGCGGGCCGGTCTGGAGGTCGAGGACTCGGCGTGGCGGTCGGTGGCCTTCTCCGGCGACCGCGCGGAGGGTGTGGCCGCGTTCAACGAGAAGCGGAAGCCGAACTGGCCCGGGGAGTGATGCGACTGTCACGTTGAGTGACTGTCGGCGACTCGGTGTGCATGAATATGGCCCCAAGCTGATCAAATCACCTCAAACCTACATAAGCTGCGGCTATGGGTGGTGATGATGCGCGGCTGCGAGCCGTGGTTTCGCTTGCGCAGGCGATGGCGGCGGCGCACACCCCGCGGGGGTGCTGGCGAGCGGCCGCGCTGGGGGCGTGCGAGGCGCTGGGCGGCAGCTTCGCCGCGCTGTCGGTCTGGGAGCGCGGGCGCGGGCGGCTGCGGGTCCTGGTGAACGCGGGCGAGCGGGCCGAGGGGGAGGAGGAGTTCCCCGACGAGGAGACGTATCCGGTTCACCAGTTCCCGGAGATCACCGAGTTCCTCCACGAGCGGTGGGCCGGGGGCGGTGAGCCGGACGCCTGGGTGGAGACCGCCGACGGTCCGGTGGAACAGCGGTCCGCGGGTGACGATCGGCGGGCCGGGGCGGCGGGCGAGCACCGTCACGGACACGGCTACAGCCACCAGCGGGTGGCGGCCCTGCGCCGGCGTGGACGCGGCTGCTGCGTGGTGGCGCCGATCGTGCTGCACGGACGCGCCTGGGGCGAGCTGTATGTGGCGCGGCGGGTGGGGACGCCGGTGTTCGGGCGCGGGGACGCGGACTTCGCCACCGTGCTGGCCGCGGTCGTGGCCGCCGGGATCTCCCAGACCGAGCGGCTGGAGGAGGTGCGCAAGCTCGCCTTCACCGATCCGCTGACCGGCCTGGCCAACCGGCGGGCCGTCGACATGCGGCTGGACGAGGCGGTGGAGCGGCACCGGGTGGACGATTCGGTGGTCAGCCTGGTCGTCTGCGATCTCAACGGGCTCAAGCGGGTCAACGACACCCATGGCCACGCGGTCGGCGACCGCCTGCTGGAACGTTTCGGCTCGGTGCTGTCCCGGTGCGGCGCGATACTGCCCGGTGCGTTGTCGGCCCGGCTCGGCGGGGACGAGTTCTGTCTGCTGGCCGTGGGCCCCGGGGCGGACGAGGTGGTCGCGGTGGCGACGGAGCTCTGTGAGCGGGCGGCCGAGCTGGAGTTCGGCAACGGGGTCGCGTGCGGGATCGCCTCCACCGGCGACCCGATCGGCCCGGTCGTCTCCGCGCGGCGGCTGTTCCGGCTCGCGGACGCGGCTCAGTACCGGGCGAAGGCGGCCCGTTCGCTGCGGCCCGTGGTGGCCGGCCGCGACGGCGAGGTGATCCGGCTGGCCGACTCCCCGCCGAAAGCGGCCCACGACCGCCGCAGGCTGCGCGGAAACCGCCCCCCGGCCGAGCCGCCCGATCGGTAAGGGGTCAACCCGGCGACCACTAGTGACATGAAGAGATTCAGTCCGTACGATTCTGAATATGGATATGCATACAGTCGTGGTGGGGACGTCCGGTACCACCGCTCAGGACGTCATCGCCGTGGCCCGCGGCAACGCCCGTGTCGAGCTCTCCGCCGACGCGGTGAGCGCTCTTGCCGCGGCCCGTGAGGTCATCGACGCGCTCGCCGCCAAGCCCGAGCCGGTCTACGGCGTCTCCACCGGATTCGGGGCACTGGCCAGCCGCCACATCAGCCCGGAGCTGCGCGCACAGCTCCAGCGCAACATCGTCCGCTCGCACGCCGCGGGCATGGGCCCCCGGGTCGAGCGCGAGGTCGTCAGGGCGCTGATGTTCCTCCGGCTGAAGACGGTCGCCTCCGGTCACACCGGCGTACGGCCCGAGATCGCGCAGACCATGGCCGACGTCCTGAACGCCGGGATCACACCCGTCGTTCACGAGTACGGTTCGCTCGGCTGCTCCGGCGATCTGGCGCCGCTTTCCCACTGCGCGCTGACCCTGATGGGGGAGGGCGACGCGGAGGGCCCCGACGGGGCCGTGCGCCCCGCGGGCGAGCTCCTCGCCGCCCACGGCATCACCCCGGTCGAGCTGCGCGAGAAGGAGGGCCTCGCCCTCCTCAACGGCACCGACGGCATGCTCGGCATGCTCGTGATGGCCATCGCCGACCTGGAGAACCTCTACACCTCCGCCGACATCACCGCGGCCCTCTCCCTGGAGGCCCTGCTCGGCACGGACAAGGTCCTCGCCCCCGAACTGCACGCCATCCGCCCGCACCCGGGCCAGGGCGCCAGCGCCGACAACATGCTGCGGGTGCTCGCCGGCTCCGGCCTCACCGGCCACCACCAGGACGACGCCCCCCGCGTCCAGGACGCCTACTCGGTGCGCTGCGCCCCGCAGGTCGCGGGCGCCGGCCGGGACACCCTCGCGCACGCCCGGCTCGTCGCCGACCGTGAACTCGCCGCAGCCGTCGACAACCCCGTTGTCCTGGCCGACGGCCGGGTCGAGTCCAACGGGAACTTCCACGGCGCCCCGGTCGCGTACGTCCTGGACTTCCTGGCGATCGTCGCGGCCGACCTCGGCTCGATCACCGAGCGCCGCACCGACCGGCTGCTCGACAAGAACCGTTCGCACGGGCTGCCGCCGTTCCTGGCGGACGACGCCGGGGTCGACTCCGGCCTGATGATCGCCCAGTACACCCAGGCGGCCCTGGTCAGCGAGATGAAGCGGCTCGCCGTACCGGCCTCGACGGACTCGATCCCGTCCTCGGCGATGCAGGAGGACCACGTCTCGATGGGGTGGTCGGCCGCGCGCAAGCTCCGTACCGCCGTCGACAACCTCGCCCGGATCGTCGCCGTCGAGCTGTACGCGGCGACCCGCGCGATCGAGC
The DNA here is from genome assembly GCF_042672475.1 of Streptomyces sp. NPDC127177. Lineage (NCBI taxonomy): Bacteria > Bacillati > Actinomycetota > Actinomycetes > Kitasatosporales > Streptomycetaceae > Streptomyces > Streptomyces sp. NPDC127177. Next base: position 9,950 of record NZ_JBHXUW010000073.1, on the reverse strand, counting down.
TGCGCGCCGCGCACGGGCTGACCCCGGCGCCGGCCTCCGTGGCGGCCGTCGACGCGCTGCGGGCGGCAGGCGCCCAGGGCCCGGGCCCGGACCGCTTCCTCTCGCCGGACCTGGCCGCCGCGGACGCCTTCGTGCGCGCGGGCGGGCTCGTCGCGGCGGTGGAGCCGGTGACGGGCCGGCTCGCCTGACCGCACCCGTAGCACCCCGGTGGCCGTTCCCCTGACGACGGGCCGGTCACAGTGCCGGCCTGGGACCTCCACGGTGGGCGGAGTAGGTGACGAAGCCCGCGCCGATGCCCAGGAACGCCATGCCGCCGATCAGGTACGGGGTGGTGTCGATCCCCGCCCCGGTGTCGGCGAGTGCCGTGCCGTCCGACCCGGAGGCGGCGGACGTCTGTTCCGGTGCGGCCGGAGCGTTGCCCGTGTCACCGCTCGCGTTGGCGGAGGGGACGAACCAGAGGGCGCACAGCAGCGTTCCCGCGGCGGTGGCGGTCAGGAGCGGGCGGCGGGTGATGGCCACGGAATCGATCCCCCTTGTGACAGCCATGAGTTAGGCCTGCGACCGATGCTAATGAAAGCAGCGGGTCGCAGGAAAGCCACAGGGTCCGGGAGCTTACGCTCCGGCATATGAGCACTTCTGAGACATCACGGTTTGTTCGACTTCGCGTGGAAATGGTGTTGGAGATCACGGACGCCGACGCCCTGAGCGGGACCGCTCTGGAGAGTCTGGCGGCCGAGTACGGAGAGCCGGGCGGCGATTCCGCCGAGGAACGCACGCATGCCGAGACCGCGGTCCGGGAAGACGGCGCGGAGGCCCTCGCCTCGCTGATCGACCCGTTCGACCTGGTCAGCGAGGTGCCCGGGGTCGAGCTGACCCAGGCCTCCTGGAGCAGCGAGATCATCGACTACGACCCGGAGGACCCGGACGGATGGGACCTCGACGACGGCGATGACGAGGACGACGAGGACGACGGCGCCGAGGGAGGTGCCGGCGTCCCGCACAATGGGGAGGAGTACGAAGACGACGGCCGTGCGGAGCGGCGGGCGTAGCAGGTGGAGATCACCGGCCCCGGCCCGCTTCCGACGGGCCGGGGCCGGTGTGCGTGACAGCCGGCCGGCCGGTCCGCGCACGCTGTCGTGAACCGGCCGGACACCGGCGGCACGGGCATGCTGGAGCACGGGAACCATCGCTCCCGGCACCGCGTCGATGAGTGGTGTTCCCCACATCTTCAGCGGATGTGGAACGGGTACCCCCTTTGAGGGGGTTCTTGGAGTATTGACGGGTTAACGCCGGTCGACGGCCTTGCTCGGGGTTTTTGGGGATTTCGGCAACGATGGAGAAGCGTGTGATGACGGACAGCAAGCGGCGCAAGGGCCTCATGGCCGCGTCCGCACTGCTCGGCGGCGTGCTGGTGCTCACGGCCTGCAGCGACGGCGACAAGAGCGGTTCCAGCCCCGACAGCTCGAAGAAGTCACAGGCCGCCGAGGTCGACAAGGCGGCGGCCGAGGAGACCTCGGAAGCACAGATAGCGATCTCGCCGAAGAACGGCGCGACCAACGCGAGCATCAACAACGACGCGAAGGTCTCCGTCACCAAGGGCAAGCTGACGGTCGTCACGATGACGACGGCGGCCGGTGACAGCGTCAAGGGCACCCTCTCCGCCGACGGCACCAGCTGGAAGCCGGACGGCCAGCTGGAGCGCTCGACCACGTACAAGATCAACGCCACGGCGCAGGACGCGAAGGGCCGCGAGGCCCACGAGAACTCCTCCTTCACCACCGTGTCGCCCGCCAACAGCTTCATCGGGAACTTCACCCCCGAGGACGGCTCCACCGTCGGCGTCGGCATGCCCGTCTCGATCAACTTCAACAAGGCGATCACGGACCAGAAGGCGGTCCAGGACGGCATCAAGGTCACGTCCAGCAGCGGCCAGCAGGTCGTCGGACACTGGTTCAACTCCCAGCGCCTGGACCTGCGTCCCGAGGACTACTGGCAGGGCGGCTCCACCGTCACCCTGAAGCTGTCGCTGGACGGCGTCGAGGGCGCGGACGGCGTCTACGGCGTGCAGCAGAAGACGGTCACCTTCAAGGTCGGCCGCAACCAGGTCTCGACCGTGGACGCCAAGACCCACACGATGACCGTCACCCAGGACGGGAAGACGGTCAAGTCCATCCCGATCTCCGCCGGTTCCTCGGACAACCCGACGTACAACGGCCAGATGGTGATCTCCGAGAAGTTCAAGGAGACCCGGATGGACGGCTCGACGGTCGGCTTCACCGATGACGACGGCAAGGGCGAGTACGACATCAAGGACGTGCCGCACGCCATGCGGCTCTCCACGTCGGGCACCTTCATCCACGGCAACTACTGGGGCGCCAAGTCGATCTTCGGCAGCGCCAACACCAGCCACGGCTGCGTCGGTCTCGCCGACACGAAGGGCGCGGGCGACCCCAACCAGCCCGCCGCCTGGTTCTACAACAACTCCATGATCGGCGACGTGGTCGTCATCAAGAACTCCCCGGACAAGACCATCAAGCCGGACAACGGCCTCAACGGCTGGAACATGAGCTGGGCCGAGTGGACGGCGGGCTCGCAGGCCTGACCGACGCCATCCCGCCCGGGGCCCCGCCCCCGGCCGGCCCCACGTCGCACACCACGGGCGGCGGCACCGGATCCCCACGGATCCACGGTGCCGCCGCCTGTGGCGTTCGTGGGCGTTCTCATCCGGCTCTCATGGTGGCCTTAACCCACCATCACAACCGGTCCATAACCTCGCGCCATGTTCTTCACCTACCTCCGGCGCGAGCTGCGCCGCCGCAGAAAGGCGGCGCTCGTCGTCGCCTCGGGGCTCGGCCTCGGCATTGCGCTGGTCATCATCGTCAGCTCGGTCTCATCGGGCATGAGCAAGGCCCAGGACAAGGTCCTGGAATCGCTGTACGGCCTCGGCACCGACATGACCGTCACCAAGGCCGCAGCGGCGCCGGGTTCCGGCACGGAGCGCCCCAGGTTCGAGTTCGACGCCAAGGGCGACGACGACGACTCGACCCAGAGCACGGACCGGGTCATGGTCCAGGGCTTCCAGACGCTGGCCTCCACCACCGTGGGCAAGGTGACCGAGCAGGACGGTGTCGCCGACGCCGTCGGCGGACTGAGCGTGACCGTCATGAAGGTGGACGGCCAGTTCAAGCGCGGCGAGTTCAAGCAGGAGGGCGGCGGCACGTCCCAGGGCGGCCGCGGCGGTCCCGGAGGCGGCAGCAGCCAGCCGCAGGGCGAGGTCAGGGGCGGCGGCGCCTCCTTCGACGTCAACTCCTACACCGTCTACGGCACCGACGTCACCAAGCAGGACCTGGGGCCGCTGACCTCGTCGAAGATCACGAAGGGGCGGACCTTCAAGGCCACCGAGACCAACGGCAAGGTGGCCGTCGTCGACGCGGCCTACGCCAAGGAGAAGAAGCTCTCCGTCGGCAAGACGGTGACCGTCCACGGTACCGAGTTCACGATCGTCGGCGTCTCGGCGGCCGACAGCGGCGACGCGGCAGCCAACCTCTACATCCCGCTCAAGCAGGCGCAGACCCTCGCCGACGCGAAGAACAAGGTCACCACGGTCTACGTGAAGGCCGCGGACTCGCAGCAGATCGACAGCGTCAAGTCCACGATCCAGAAGAACATCACGGGCACCACGGTCACCACATCCGCCGATCTCGCGGACACCGTCTCGGGCTCCCTGTCCACCGCGTCCGACCTCGCCTCCAGCGTCGGCAAGTGGCTCTCCATAGCCGTACTGATCGCCGCGTTCCTGGTGGCGGGGCTGCTCACCTCCTCAGCGGTCAGCCGCCGGGTGCGCGAGTTCGGCACGCTCAAGGCCCTCGGCTGGAAGAGCGGCCGGGTCACCCGCCAGGTCGTCGGCGAGGCCCTCGTCAACGGGCTGATGGGCGGCATCCTCGGCATCGCGGTCGGCCTGGCCGGTGCCTACGTCGTGACCGCGATCAGCCCCACCCTCAAGGCCCAGCTCGGCTCCTCGGGCGGCGGCGGAGGCGGCGGCATGGGCGGCGGTATGGGCGGCCCCGGCCGGCAGACCGCGTCCAAGAGCCTCGACATCGCGCTGACCGCGCCCGTCTCCCTCTCGATCATCATGATCGCCGTCGGCCTGGCCGTGGCGGGCGGGCTCATCGCGGGCGCGTTCGGCGGCTGGCGCGCCTCCCGGCTGCGCCCCGCGGACGCGCTGCGCCGCGTCGAGTAGTCCGCAGCGGGACATCCGTCGCCCGGGTGTCCCGGCCCCCGGCCCCCGTCCCCCGTGATCCGCGATCCGCCCGACCCGGACCGCGGTCATCGTCCAGCAGGAGTTGACCCATGTACACGCTTCAAGGCGTCACCAAGCGCTACACGCGCGGCAAGTCCACCGTCCACGCACTCGCCGGCGTCGATCTGACCATCGAGGACGGCGGCCGGCTGGTCATCCAGGGCCCCACCGGCGGTGGCAAGTCCACGCTGCTCCAGATGCTCGGCGGCCTGGACCGTCCCACGGCCGGCAGCGTCGAACTCGACGGGGTCGACCTCGCGAAGCTCAGCGAGGCCAAGCTCACCAAGGTGCGCGCCCAGAACATCGGCTTCGTCTTCCAGAGCTTCAACCTCATCCCGACGCTCACCGCCCAGGAGAACGTCGAGACCGCCCTCGTACCGCTGGGCGGCAAGGCGTCGGAGCGGCGCAGACGCGCGGCCGAGGCCCTCGACTCGGTCGGTCTCGGCGAGCGGCTCGGCCATCTGCCCGGCGAGATGTCCGGCGGCCAGCAGCAGCGGGTGGCGATAGCCAGGGCCCTGGTCAAGCAGCCCAAGGTGCTGCTCGCCGACGAACCCACCGGCAACCTCGACGAGTCCATGCGCGACGAGATCATGGAGGTGCTGGAGACCATGTGGAAGGAGCACGGGCTCACCTTCATCATGGTCACCCACGACAGTGCGATCGCCCGCAAGGCCCCGCGGCTGGCGACCATCCGCAAGGGCAAGGTCACCATCACGGAGAACGCCGCCGCCTGACGCGGCCGGGACGGGGGCGCCGGCGCGGTCACTCACCCGCGCTGCCGCCGGGCAGTCACCGGGCCGGCGGCCGGATCCAGTCCCTCCGCCCGAACCGCCGCCGTCCCCGGGCCCGGTCCGGCCGTCCACGGGCGGGTGGCGGCAGTCCGCGTGCCACGGGCTCAGGCCGCCCGGCCGGCGGCGGCGCGGCGGTGTGCCGCCAGGTCGCTCCGGCGGACCTGGCGCACCCCGGCCGGGTCGGCGTAGGGCTCCGCGTACGGATCGCCCTCCGCACAGCCCCGCGGCGCGTGGCCGGCTCCGTCGCCGGCGCGGGCGAGGTGGGCGCGCAGCCCGTACCAGGGCTGGAGCGGCAGCCAGCACAGTCCGTGCAGCCAGCGCCGCACCAGCTGCCCCGGCCCGGGGCGCCCGCCGTCCGGCAGGCTCACCACCCGTATGCCCATGATCAGTTTTCCGGCTCCGCCGCCGACGAGCGCGGTGAGCACCACATGGTTGAGGAAGGAGAGGGCGAGCACCGGCCCGAGCAGCAGGGCGACGTCCCCGGACAGGGGCGTCGAGTCCACGTGGGGCCGGGCGACTAACCCGGCGGTGACCAGGCAGAGATAGCAGTCGAGGCCGACAGCGAGATAGCGGCGCATCTCGCCGGCCCGGGGCGGGGTGCGCAGCCCCGACCCGCCGGTCCTGGCGGGTATGTGCGAAGGACGCGAATGCCCGTATCCGGACAGTGAACTTTCGGCCAACGGCGTTGATCTGTAAGGCCGGTGAGGATCCTGCGCCCTGCGGTTCCCCCGCGATGTCTTCATGACGGCATCATGTCTGATTGCCCGTCACCGCGGGCCCGGACCGCGCAGAGCGTTGCCCTTACCTCAGCGGTAATCGACGCTCCGCGACGCCCCCGGCAGCATGGTGCGCACCAGCGGACGAAGACCGGAGGACGACACCATGACCGCCTACGCGCTCGCACACCTGCGGCCCGACGGCCCGCCCGGCGAAGAGGTGCTCGACTACATCGACGGCATCCAGCCGACGATGGACCCGTACGGCGGCCGGTTCCTCGTCCACAACACCCCGGTCGAGGTCATGGAGGGCGACTGGCCCGGAGCCCTCGTCGTCCTGGAGTTCCCCACCATCGAGGCCGCCCGTGCCTGGTACGCCTCGCCCGCCTACCAGGAGCTGGCCCCGCTGCGGACCAGGCACATCCCGGGCGACCTGGTGCTCGTGGACGGCGTCGCGCGGGACTACGACCCCCGGGCGACCGCCGCCGCGCTGCGCGCCGAGGCGTTCCCGGGCCACCGGATCCGTGGTGTAGCGGACTACACCACGGATCCGGTGGCCCGCACCCTCGTACCGGACCCGGGCGGACGGAAGCATGGGTGACGCGGCCGGACGCCGACCCGGCCGCGTCACCCGCCCCGCTTGGTCCGACTCGTGGAGGAACCCCGTGAAGCCGCTGCTCTGGATCGTGCTCATCGCCTCGATCGTCGCGAACGTCTCCCTCAGCTTCCTGGTCGAGCAGGGCGGCCTGAACATCGCCCTGAGCGCCGTGTCAGGCGTGGTCGTCCTGTCCTCGGCCGCGGGCCTCTGGACGCTGCGCCGCCCGCGCGAGTACTGAGGGCCGCCGCCGGGGTTCACCATCCGGATGCCGGTGGAGCATCCACGGTCCTGCTGGGACACTCTGTACGCTGCAACGGTCCTGTACGTCGCACTCGTGAGCGCGGTCCGCGTGATGTCCGGGCGACGCCCTCAATGGGGAGGGGGGACCTGGTGCCCTCCGGGACGGGGGTGCCTTCGCGTATGAGCCGACCCATGGAAGGTCTTGATCAGATGCCGGTCACCCCTGACTCCGCAATCCCGCACGCCGCCGAGAACCGTGTCATCGAACCCCTCTACGCGGAGATCCTCCGCCGCAACCAGGGCGAGAAGGAATTCCACCAGGCGGTACGGGAAGTTCTCGAAACGCTCGGCCCGGTGCTGGCCCAGCGGCCGGAGTTCGTGGACGCCCGGATCATCGAGCGCATATGCGAACCGGAGCGCCAGCTCATCTTCCGGGTGCCGTGGACGGACGACTCCGGCGACATCCACGTCAACCGCGGCTTCCGCGTCGAGTTCTCCAGCTCGCTCGGCCCGTACAAGGGCGGACTGCGCTTCCACCCCTCGGTCAACCTCGGCATCGTCAAGTTCCTCGGCTTCGAGCAGATCTTCAAGAACGCCCTCACCGGCATGCCGATCGGCGGCGGCAAGGGCGGCTCGGACTTCGACCCCAAGGGCCGCTCGGACGCCGAGATCATGCGGTTCTGCCAGTCGTTCATGACCGAGCTCCACCGCCACCTGGGCGAGTACACCGATGTCCCCGCCGGTGACATCGGCGTGGGCGGCCGCGAGATCGGCTACCTCTTCGGCCAGTACAAGCGGATCACCAACCGCTTCGAGTCCGGTGTGCTCACCGGCAAGGGCCTCGGCTGGGGCGGCGCCCTGGTGCGTACGGAGGCCACCGGCTACGGCTGTGTGCTGTTCACCGCCGAGATGCTCCGCAGCCGCGGCGAGTCCCTCGAGGGCCAGCGCATCGTCGTGTCGGGCTCGGGCAACGTCGCGATCTACGCGATCGAGAAGGCCCAGCAGCTCGGCGCCACGGTGGTGACCTGCTCCGACTCCGACGGGTACGTCGTGGACGAGAAGGGCATCGACCTCGACCTGCTCAAGGAGATCAAGGAGGCCGGCCGCGGCCGCGTCTCGGAGTACGCCGAACGCCGCCCCGAGGCAGTCTTCGTGCCCGGCACCGGTGTCTGGAGCGTCCCCTGCGACGTGGCGCTGCCCTGTGCCACGCAGAACGAACTCCACGAGGCCGACGCGGTGGCCCTCGTACGCAACGGTGTGAAGGCGGTCGCCGAGGGCGCCAACATGCCGACCACCCCCGAGGCCGTCCGCGTCCTCCAGGACGCCGGTGTGGCCTTCGCCCCCGGCAAGGCGGCCAACGCGGGCGGTGTGGCCACCAGCGCCCTGGAGATGCAGCAGAACGCCTCGCGCGACTCCTGGACGTTCGCCCACACGGAGGAGCGGCTCGCGGAGATCATGCGCCACATCCATGACTCCTGCTACACAACGGCGGAGCGCTACGGCACCCCCGGCAACTACGTGGTCGGCGCCAACATCGCCGGCTTCGAGCTGGTCGCGGACGCGATGCTGGCCCAGGGCCTGATCTGATCCGGTCCGGACCGCGCACGGAAGGCCCGGCCCCCGTCCGGGGTGCCGGGCCCTTCCGCGTCCGGTGCGGATCAGCCCTTGGGCCTGTGCCGGAACGTCTCCGCGAGAGCCGTGTTGGCCACCATCACGACGGCCAGGACGACCCCGGCGACCGGGTGGCCCACCCCGTACAGAGCGAACGCCCCGCCCCCGAGCACCACGGCCTTCACCACCAGCACGCCCGCCGACGGCAGCCGGATCCGGGCGCGGGGAGCGGCGAACGTGCCCCACAGGACGATCGCGGCGGCAGGCAGCCCGATCCCGAGCAGCAGGTGGCGCGCCGTGCCGTCACCGGCGGTCGAACCCCACCAGCACAGGCACCCCAGCGCCACCAGTTCCAGGACGAACGCCAGGACCTCGTTCGCGGCCCACCAGGGCCGTCCCGCCAGTGACGGGATCGCCGGTCCGTCCGTACCGTTCTCGCGCATGGTGCCCCCACCCTCGCCGTTCACGTCGGAGCGAGGGTAGCCGGGTGTCCGGGCGGCTGTCTCAGCCGTTGGCCGGTGCCACGCCGACCGGGCACGAGACGCCCGTCCCGCCGATCCCGCAGTAGCCCGCCGGGTTCTTGTCCAGGTACTGCTGGTGCGCCGCCTCGGCGGGCCAGAAGGGGCGGCCGTCGGCGGGGAGGATCTCCGTGGTGATCTCGCCGTGTCCGGAGCCGGTGAGGACCTTCTGATAGGCCTCGCGGGACGCCTTCGCGGCCGCTTCCTGCCCGGGGGAGTGGGTGTGGACGGCCGAGCGGTACTGCGTGCCCACGTCGTTGCCCTGGCGGAAGCCCTGGGTCGGGTCGTGGGACTCCCAGAAGAGCTTCAGCAGCTCGGGGTAGCCGACGACGCGGGGGTCGTACACGACACGGACCGCCTCGGTGTGGCCGGTCAGGCCGGAACAGACCTCTTCGTACGCGGGGTTCTCCGTGTAGCCGCCCTGGTAGCCGACGAGCGTCGTCCAGACCCCTTCCGTCTGCCAGAACTTGCGCTCGGCGCCCCAGAAACAGCCCAGCGCGAAGTCCGCGACCTCCAGCCCCTCCGGATACGACCCCAGCAGGGCGTTGCCCAGGACCGTATGGCGGGACGGGACGGTGAACTCGGGGGTGGGGCGGCCGCGCAGGGCCTCCTGCGGAGTGGGGAGCTGCGGGGTGCGGCGGTGCAGGAACATACGGGGGCTCCTCATGGGTCGGCGTGCTGCCCCTACAACGCGCCGGGACCGCCGTGGATTCCGCCGCCGCCCGCCGCCCGCCGCCCGCCGCCCGCCGTCAGTGGCGGGGCGTGCCGTCGTCGGACTCGGTGGCCTCGACGTAGGCGGCGGCCCGCTTGCGGGCCTTGAACCAGAAGTAGAGGCCGAGGCCGATCAGGATCAGGGGTATCAGTCGTGCCACGGGAACACCGGTCCTTGTCGTGGGTGAACGGCGGAGAGGTGCTCCCACGGTCGCACAGCGGCGGCCGGGGGAGCGGCCCCGGGGCGTGCCGGACGCCGCGGGCCAGGCGGAGACTTCCCAACATGCCCGAGTGCGCTTCCCCAACATGCCCCAGTGCGCTTCCACAGCACGCCCCACGCCCCAGTGCACCGCACTCCTCACGCCCTAGTTGTATTGACCCGCAGCGTTGTTCACGCGGTGGATGGGCGGGTGTCCGTTGAGTGCGGTGTGGCAGCGGTGGTGGTTGTAGGTGTGGAGGAAGTCT
>NZ_JBHXUW010000072.1:0-36756 GCF_042672475.1 Streptomyces sp. NPDC127177 | reverse complement strand
CGGTGACACCGCCCGCACCCCCTCCGTCCTCGATGCTCGGCGCCGGGTGCGGTTCAGTCCTGCCGCAGGCCCAGGACCGTCGCCTCCAGATACTGCTCCGGCTCCTTGTACTGGCTGACGTCGGCCGGGTTGTAGCGCGGGGTCTGCCGGGACCAGTCGAGATTGCCGCGCATCCAGCTCCGCATGCCGTCCAGATATGGCTCCAGCATCCAGGTGAGCTGCGGATACGCGGTCAGCAGCTCGGTCTGTGCGGTGAGGAAGCGCTCCGTCTCGGCCGCGATCTCCGCGCAGACGTGGTCCAGCGACTGCTGCTTCCCGTATCCGCGGTGGTGCCGGACCAGATGGACGAGGTTGTGGATCTCGCCGAGTACCTGCTCCTTCTCGTACGAGTACACGTCGTTGGCCCAGCACACGACGTTGCACGACGCCTCCAGCGCGGTGATGAACCGGGGGTCGTTGTGGATCGACTCGGGCGCCTCGATGCCGGCCACGATCTCTATCAGGTCCATGCAGACGTGTATCGCGCCGGTGTGCCGGCGTTTCTCGATGTACGTCGCCTCGGCCGGGACCACCCCGTCGGCCCGGTTGCCTGCCTCCCAGGTGGTGGCGGTCGTGAGGTACGTCATCAGGTGCCAGGAGAAGCGGCGCCGCCAGTGGGCGGCGGCCGTCGGCATCGTGCGTTCGCACAGGTCGGCGAGGGCGATGACGGCGGCCGGCAGCTCCTCGTCCGGCAGGGGGCCCGTTCCGGCGCCCTCGATCACGGACTGCATCCGGGCGACGACGTCCCGCACCCGGTCCGGACTGCGGCCGAGGTGGCCGTCGTCCAGCTGGTCGTCGACGAGAAACAGCCACACGAACCAGTCGGCGACGAGGTCCAGTTCCTCGCTGTCGGCGGTGGGATACACCATGCCCACGAAGGCCCCGAAGTCCGCCTGCTCGAAGCGCTCCCTGGCTGAATCGCGGTGCACCAGGCCGGTGTTGCGGGTCCAACTGTCGAGATGTTCCCGTACGTGCCCGACATGCGGGTTCGTCCTCTGGGGGAACGGGCAGTAAATGTCCGGCAGTTCGCTCTCCACGGGCGGATCGTGATCCTCTCCGGTCTTACGTGTGACGGAAGTTGCGACCATTCCGCTGTTTCTCCCGGGGTGTCCGGGTGACCCGCGGGACCTGCGCGTTTGAAGCTACCTGACCCCCTGTCACCAGGTCCAGGGGTGATGATCACGAATGATCCGGAGGCCGTGCGGGTAAGGTCTGCGGGTAAGGCAGGTTCCACTTGCCCGGGACTCCCGAACCGTTCCTCGGAGGAAAATACGAACGCGGGAGTCATTTGTTGTGTCTTCGTGGAAACGACCTGCGCCATTTCGTATGAAAAAATGAGTGTTATGCGCTTTCTTGAGCCCGGCACCGGTCGATACACAGAGTCCCCCTCGGTCCCGTACGACCTCACGTACGACGATGTCTTCATGGTCCCGGGCCGGTCGGCGGTCGGATCCCGCCAAGGGGTCGATCTGTCCTCGCCCGACGGCACAGGCACCACCATCCCGCTCGTCGTCGCGAACATGACGGCGATCGCGGGCCGCCGGATGGCCGAAACGATCGCCCGCCGGGGTGGCCTCGTCGTCATCCCGCAGGACATTCCGATCGAGGTCGTCACCGACGTCATCACCTGGGTCAAGACGCGCCATCTCGTGCTGGACACGCCCATCGTGCTGGCTCCCGGGCAGACGGTCGCCGACGCGCTGTCCCTGCTGCCCAAGCGGGCCCACGGTGCCGGTGTCGTCGTGGACAGCGAGCGGCGGCCCGTCGGTGTCGTCACCGACCACGACCTGACCGGCGTCGACCGCTTCACCCAGCTGTCCGAGGTCATGTCCAAGGACCTGGTGCTGCTGGACGCCGACATCGACCCGCGCGACGCGTTCAACAAGCTCGACGGGGCCAACCGCAAGCTCGCCCCCGCGGTCGACGGGCAGGGCCGCCTCGTCGGCATACTCACCCGGAAGGCCGCACTGCGCGCGACCCTCTACACCCCCGCCACCGACGGTGCGGGCAGGCTGCGGATCGCCGCCGCCGTCGGGATCAACGGTGACGTGGCGGGCAAGGCCAAGCAGCTCCTCGACGCCGGCGCCGACACCCTGGTCGTCGACACCGCGCACGGTCACCAGGAGTCCATGATCAGTGCGGTCCGCGCCGTCCGGGCGCTGGACCCGCAGGTGCCGATCGTCGCGGGCAACATCGTGGCCGCCGAGGGTGTGCGCGACCTCATCGAGGCCGGCGCGGACATCATCAAGGTCGGTGTCGGACCGGGCGCCATGTGCACCACCCGGATGATGACCGGTGTGGGCCGGCCGCAGTTCTCCGCCGTCCTGGAGTGCGCGGCGGAGGCGAAGAAGTACGGCAAGCACGTCTGGGCGGACGGCGGCGTCCGCCACCCGCGCGATGTCGCGATGGCACTGGCCGCGGGCGCGTCCAACGTGATGATCGGTTCCTGGTTCGCCGGGACCTTCGAGTCGCCCGGCGACCTCCAGCAGTCCGCCGACGGGCGCTTCTACAAGGAGTCCTTCGGCATGGCGTCGGCACGCGCCGTGAAGAACCGCACGTCCGACGAGTCGGCGTACGACCGGGCCCGCAAGGCGCTCTTCGAGGAGGGCATCTCCACCTCGCGGATGTTCCTGGACCCCTCCCGCCCCGGGGTCGAGGACCTGGTCGACTCGATCATCGCGGGTGTCCGCTCCTCCTGCACCTACGCCGGTGCGGCCTCCCTCGAGGAGTTCGCCGAGAAGGCGGTCGTCGGGGTGCAGAGCGCCGCCGGATACGCCGAGGGCAAGCCGCTGCACGCCAGCTGGAGCTGATCCCGCCGTACCGCGTCATCCCCGCCCCTTCCGGCCGTTCGCGCCGGGAGGGGCGGCGGTGTTTCCGGGGGGCGTCGAGCGGTTTTGCCGGTGTCCGGATCCGGGGCCCTGGAACGCTTTCACGCTTTCCAACTCTGTTGGAAATTAAGTAATATGAATCCCACTCAGCTGCCCGCCTCTCTGCGGTAAGGGATCTCATGTCCTTCTTCACTGACCTGGCCCATCAGTACATCGACGGCGAGTGGAGGCCGGGCAAGGGGTCCTGGGACATCATCGACTTCAACCCCTTCGACGGGGAGAAACTCGCCTCGATCACGGTCGCCACGGCCGACGAGGTGGACCAGGCGTACCGGGCGGCCGAGACCGCCCAGCAGGCCTGGGGAGAGACCAACGCGTACGCCCGGCGGGCCGTGCTGGAGAAGGCGCTGCGGATCGTCGAGGACCGCGAGGCGGAGATCGGCGACGCGATCGTCGCGGAGCTGGGCGGTACGCGGCTGAAGGCGGCCTTCGAACTGCACCTGGCCAAGGAGTTCCTGCGCGAGTCGATACAGCTCGCACTGCGCTCCACCGGGCAGATACTTCCCTCGCCGACCGAGGGCAAGGAGAACCGCGTCTACCGGGTTCCGGTCGGTGTGGTGGGCGTCATCAGCCCGTTCAACTTCCCCTTCCTGCTGTCGCTGAAGTCGGTCGCCCCGGCCCTGGCGCTGGGCAACGGCGTGGTCCTCAAGCCGCACCAGAACACGCCCGTCTGCGGCGGCACCCTGGTGGCGAAGGTGTTCGAGGACGCCGGACTGCCCGCCGGACTGCTGAACGTGGTGGTCACCGACATCGCGGAGATCGGCGACGCGCTGCTGGAGCACCCCATTCCGCAGGTCATCTCCTTCACCGGTTCGGACAAGGTCGGCCGGCACGTCGCCACGGTGTGCGCGACGAACCTCAAGCGCGCCGTGCTCGAACTCGGCGGCAACAGCGCGCTCATCGTGCTCGACGACGCGGACGTGGACTACGCGGTCGACGCGGCGGTGTTCAGCCGGTACGTGCACCAGGGGCAGGTCTGCATGGCCGCCAACCGGATTCTGGTCGACCGCTCGGTGGAGCAGGAGTTCACCGAGAAGTTCGTCGCCAAGGTGGCGTCGCTGCGAGTCGGTGACCCGGCGGACCCGGCGACCCAGATCGGCCCGCTGATCAACTCCAACCAGGCCGAGGCGATCGCCACGCTCGTCGACCAGACGGTGGAGGCCGGCGCGACCGCGCTCCTGCACGGGCGGGCCGACGGCAACCTCGTCAGCCCCTCCGTCCTCACCGGTCTCGCCGCCGACTCCCCGGTGCTCTCCCAGGAGATCTTCGGCCCGGTCGCGCTCCTCGTGCCGTTCGACGGCGAGGACGAGGCGGTCCGCATCGCCAACGACACCCCGTACGGGCTGAGCGGCGCCGTGCACACCGGCAACATCGAGCGTGGTGTCCGGGTGGGGCAGCGGATCCGTACCGGCATGATCCACATCAACGACGGCACCGTCCACGACGAGCCGATCGTTCCCTTCGGTGGCGAGAAGAGCTCCGGGCTCGGGCGGCTGAACGGCGACTCGATGCTCGACGCCTTCACCACCCAGAAGTGGATCTCCGTGCAGCACGGGCGCTCGCAGTTCCCGTTCTGACCCTGCTCCACCTGCGGTGAGCGCGCCCAGCGGGGCGGGTCATGGTCTACTTCGGGGGCGGCACAGCCGCCCCCGGAACGGCCCTGCCCGACTCGCCGGGGCCTCTCGCCACCGCAGAGAAGTGACCCGTACGAAGTGCGACTGAACGACCTCGACGAACGCATCGTCCACGCGCTGGCCGAAGATGCCCGCCGCTCCTACGCCGACATCGGCTCGATCATCGGCCTGTCCGCGCCCGCGGTGAAGCGCCGCGTGGACAGGCTGCGCGCAGAGGGCGCGATCACCGGGTTCACCGTGCGGGTGGATCCGGCGGCCCTCGGCTGGGAGACCGAGGGGTACATCGAGATCTACTGCAGCCGCAACACCTCGCCGGAGTCGATCAAGCACGGGCTCGCCCGGTACCCGGAGGTGGCGTCCGCGTCCACGGTGACCGGGGACGCGGACGCGATCGTCCAGGTGTTCGCGGCGGACATGCGCCACTTCGAGCAGGTGCTCGAGCGGATCGCGGGCGAGCCGTACGTCGAGCGGACGAAGTCCGTGCTGGTGCTCTCGCCGCTGCTGCGGCGGTACTCGTCGGGCTCGCCCACGTAGCGACGCCCGGTCACTCCGACCCGCTTGCCCTTGTTGTCCAGATCGGTGGCCGTGATGATGCCGGTCACCACGGCCACCTTGCCCCAGCTACTCGGTGGCGGTGGCGGTGGCGGTGTCGGCACGTCGTCCGTACCGCCCTCACTGTCGCGTCCACGGGCCGGTGGCCACATCGCTCCGAGGGCGCTCGTCACCTCCGCCGGAAGGCGGGCCCGGCATCCGCCCCGAGACCGAAATCACCCTCCTGACCTGTAGGGATGTGGGGCGCAACGAATCGCCGTGACAGTGCCGGAGCGCGCAACGGATCGACGGTGCATGCGCAACATCCGTGCCTTGTCCGGCCGGATCGGCGCCACGTACCGTCAGTACGTCTCCCAGCCCACGCACCGTCCGAGGTCAGCCATGCCGCCGCTGCGCACCGCCCTGCTCCAGAGTTCCGGAACCCCGGGCTCGGTCGACGGCAATCTCGCCCTGCTCGACGCCACCGCCCGGCGGGCCGCCGCGAGCGGTGCCCGGCTGCTCGTCTGCCCCGAGATGTTCCTGACCGGGTACGCGATCGGCGACGACGTTCCCCGGCTGGCCGAGGCCGCCGACGGACCCGCCGCACAGGCCGTCGCCGGAATCGCCGCCCGGCACGGCATAGCCGTCCACTACGGCTACCCGGAGCGCGACGGCGGCACCCTGTACAACGCCGCCCAGCTCATCGGCCCCGACGGGACGAGGCTCGCGAACTACCGCAAGACCCACCTCTTCGGCGACTTCGAGGAGCACTGGTTCACCCCCGGCGACCGGGCGGTCGTCCAGGCCGAACTGGACGGTGTCCGCGTCGGTCTGCTGACCTGCTACGACGTCGAGTTCCCGGAGAACGTACGGGCGCACGCGCTCGCCGGCGCCGATCTGCTGCTCGTACCGACCGCGCTGATGCACCCCTTTCCGTTCGTCGCGGAGTCCGTCGTCCCGGTCCGCGCCTTCGAGAACCAGCTCTACGTCGCGTACGTCAACCGGACCGGCACCGAGGGCCCCTTCGAGTTCGTCGGGCTGAGCGCTCTGGCCGGCCCCGACGGCACGGTCCGCGCCCGCGCCGGACGCGGCGAGGAACTCGTCATCGGCGACGTCGACCCCGCCCTGCTCACCGCCTCCCGGGCCGCCAACCCGTACCTCCGCGACCGCCGCCCCGGTCTGTACGGCTCCCTCGTCCGATAACGCCGCCCCGCCCTCATCCACCTGTTCCCGCAAGGAGTCCGTACCCCATGACGTCCACGGTGCCCCCGGCCGTCCCGCACACCGACGCAGCCCCGCCGATCACCATGTTCGGACCGGACTTCCCCTACGCCTACGACGACTTCCTCGCGCACCCCGCCGGGCTCGGCCAGATACCGGCGACCGAGCACGGCAGCGAGGTGGCCGTCATCGGCGGCGGGCTCTCCGGCATCATCACCGCCTACGAGCTGATGAAGATGGGGCTCAGGCCCGTCGTCTACGAGGCCGACCGCATCGGCGGCCGACTGCGCACCGTCGAGTTCGACGGCTGCACCACCGACGGCGAGCCCCTCACCGCCGAGATGGGCGCGATGCGCTTCCCGCCGTCCTCGACCGCGCTCCAGCACTACATCGACATGGTCGGCCTGGAGACGAAGCCGTTCCCCAACCCGCTCTCCCCGGCCACCCCGTCGACCGTCGTCGACCTGAAGGGCGAGTCGCACTACGCCACCTCCATCGACGACCTCCCGCAGGTCTACCGCGACGTGATGGACGCCTGGAACGCCTGCCTGGAGGAGGGCGCCGACTTCTCCGACATGAACCGGGCGATGCGCGAACGCGACGTACCGCGGATCCGGGAGATCTGGTCCCGGCTCGTCGAGAAGCTCGACAACCAGACCTTCTACGGCTTCCTCTGCGACTCCGACGCCTTCAAGTCGTTCCGCCACCGCGAGATCTTCGGCCAGGTCGGCTTCGGCACCGGCGGCTGGGACACCGACTTCCCCAACTCCATCCTGGAGATCCTGCGCGTCGTCTACACCGAGGCGGACGACCACCACCGCTCCATCGTCGGCGGCAGTCAGCAACTCCCGCTGCGCCTGTGGGAGCGCGAGCCGCAGAAGATCGTCCACTGGCCGCTCGGCACCTCGCTGGCCTCGCTGCACGACGGCGAGCCGCGCGGGGCGGTGACCCGGCTGCACCGCACGGCGGGCAACCGGATCACCGTCACCGACGCCACCGGCGACATCCGGACCTTCCGCGCCGCCGTCTTCACCGGACAGTCCTGGCTGCTGCTCTCCAAGATCGCCTGCGACGACGCGCTCTTCCCCATCGACCACTGGACGGCGATGGAGCGCACCCACTACATGGAGTCGTCCAAGCTGTTCGTCCCCGTCGACCGGCCGTTCTGGCTGGACAAGGA
The DNA here is from genome assembly GCF_042672475.1 of Streptomyces sp. NPDC127177. NCBI lineage: Bacteria > Bacillati > Actinomycetota > Actinomycetes > Kitasatosporales > Streptomycetaceae > Streptomyces > Streptomyces sp. NPDC127177. The sequence continues at coordinate 29,263 of NZ_JBHXUW010000072.1, read as the reverse complement.
CGAGACCACCGGGCGCGACACGATGTCGATGACGCTGACCGACCGGATGACCCGCGGCACGTACCTCCTCGACGACGGCCCGGACAGGCCGGCCAGCATCTGCCTCTCGTACACCTGGTGCGACGACAGCCTGAAGTGGCTGCCGCTCTCCGCGACCGAGCGCATGGACGTCATGCTGAAGTCGCTCGGCGAGATCTATCCGAACGTGGACATCCGGAAGCACATCACCGGCAACCCGGTCACCGTGTCCTGGGAGAACGAGCCCTGGTTCATGGGCGCGTTCAAGGCGAACCTGCCGGGCCACTACCGCTACCAGCGGCGGCTGTTCACCCACTTCATGCAGGACCGGCTGCCCGCCGACAAGCGGGGCCTGTTCCTCGCCGGTGACGACATCTCCTGGACGGCCGGCTGGGCCGAGGGAGCCGTGCAGACCGCGCTGAACGCCGTCTGGGGTGTGATGACCCAGTTCGGCGGCGCGACCGACGCGACCAACCCCGGCCCCGGCGACGTCTTCGACGAGATCGCCCCGGTCGAACTCCCGGAGGACTGAGCCCGGTTACGCGGGCCGGCAGACGCTGCGCTGCCGGGCCTCGTCAGCCGTCACCGATGTCGGATTTTGGGAGCTGCGGCTCGGCGCGGATCAGGCGCGGGTCGTCGGCCGGCGCGGAGAGGAACGCGCCGTCGTCGGTGATGCCCGGCAGGTCGCAGTGGCGGCCCGCGGGGCAGCCGACGACCGGGTGCTCCGGCCGGGTTCGCCCACGCGAATCAGCCGCACGAGGGGTGGTTCTCCTTACGGGTACGAATTGGGGAGAGGGTGCGTCAGCGCAGCCGGACGAGGGCGTCGGCTGTGACGGCGTGGACCGGGGGGCGCCCGGCGATCAGCCGCAGCACCTCGTTGACGGCGCTGGTGCCGAGCCGTTGCCGGCACTCGACACTGCCGGCCGCCTGGTGCGGGGTGAGCAGTACGTTCGGCAGAGCGCGGAAGGGGTGGTCCACGGGCAGCGGTTCGGTGTCGAAGACGTCGATGGCCGCGTCGAGACGGCCGGTGGTCAGTTCCGCCAGGAGCGAGTCCTGGTCGACCAGCCACGCGCGGGCGGTGTTCACCAGCCCCGCACCGTCCGGCATCAGCGCCAGCTGCTCGGCACCGATCATCCGGTGGGTCTCCTCGGTGACCGGCGCGTGCACGGCCACGATCCGGCTGCCGGAGAGCAGCGTCTCCAGCGGGACGGCCTTCACCCCGAGCTCCTGGGCATCGGCGTCGGTGAGGAACGGATCGGTGACGCGCACCCGTGCCCCCATTGCCCGCACCATCCGGATGTAGGCCCGCCCGGTGCGGGAGGCTCCGATCACCCCGATGTCGCTGCCGTGGATCTCATGGCGCGGCGGTGCCTCGCTCGCCGTCGCCCAGTCGAGTCCGCCGCGCAGGGCGTGGTCGAATCGCTGGACGCGGTGGAGCAGCGAGAGAGTGAAGGCGAGCGCCACCTCGGCGACCGGGCGGGCCATCTCGTCGCCGGCCTGGGTGACCAGGATGCCGCGCCGGAACACGTCCTCGGTGACGTAGGGCGCGACCGCCGATCCGGTGTGCGCCACCAGCTCCAGCCGGTCCGCGTGCGCCAGCAGTTCCGCGTCCACCTTCGGCGCCCGCCACGAGGTGATCAGAGCCCGGGCGCCGGGCAGGGCCGCCGCGACCGCCGTCCGGTCGGAGTGGTCGTCGATGACGGTGAGTTCGGCCGCCCGCTCCAGCTCCCGCCACACGTCGGCGGTGAAGAACTGGGCGCGCAGGTGCGGCGGTACGGCGACGACCACCCGGGAGGAGCGGTCGGCGGTTTCAGGAGAGCCAGGCATCGAGGTGCTCCGCAACGAAGGCGTCATCGGTCAGCCAAGGGTAGGCCGCGGCCACCCGGGTGATCTCCTCGGCCTGTCCGGGGAGAGCGTCTCGGCCGGGTCCAGGCAGCGAATGTTCGCCGGCAGCCCCTGGCGGCGCAGCACTTCGTGGACCCCGGCGATGCAGCCCCGGAAGGCGCCGCGCACGTCGAGGACCGCGCTGTTGGCGTCGGTGAGTTCGCTGCGGCGGGCCAGGCAGCGGACCATCGTCTCGTGGTCCCGCCCAGTGGTCCCGGACGCGGGCCCGGCGGACGGTCGTCGAGCAGCGTCACGGCGGAACCCGTCGACACCGCCCACTGGCCGAACAGCCCGCCCGCGAACCAGCGCGGGATGCCGGCGGCCGTCTCGTACGGGGTGAGCAGATCACCGATGATGTCGTCGTCATTGCCGGTGTACAGGGCGACTTCGCCGGTCCGGTCCGCGGCGGCCGCTCCGTTCGGGGCCGGGGCGTTCCGGGTCCGCGCGGCGACCTCGCAGGACGCCGCGGAGGTGGTCGCGCTGCACCGCTCGTACAACGCGAGACGGCCGCTCTTCTCGGTGCGGGCCGCGCTCCCCACCCCGCTGACGGACGCACGGCAGGTGACGGAACACGTGGGGAAAGCACGGCCGTTGCACGCCACGGCCGACTCCGTACGGGCCATGGTCACGGCGCCGGGCGCGGTCCACCCGTACGGCGACTGCTTCCGACTGCCGGGCGCCGCTCAGGAGCCGTCGGCCGGCGGCTTCTCGTCGTACGCGGACGTTCCCGAATCCAGCAGGGGCTCCTGCGTCTTCAGATGGGCGGGCGCGAAGGCGCGCAGCACGTGGTAACCGGTGATCACGACGATGGTTCCGAGTGCGATACCGCTCAGCTCGAAGTTGTCGGTGACCTTGAGACTGACCCCGCCGACGCCGATGATGATGCCCGCCGCGGCCGGCACCAGGTTCAGCGGATTGCGCAGATCGACCTTGGCGTTGAGCCAGATCTGGGCGCCGAGCAGGCCGATCATGCCGTAGAGGATGACGGTGATGCCGCCGAGGACGCCGCCGGGGATGGCGGCGACCACCGCCCCGAACTTGGGGCAGAGGCCGAACAGCAGGGCGAAGCAGGCTGCCGCCCAGTAGGCGGCGGTGGAGTAGACCCGGGTCGCGGCCATCACGCCGATGTTCTCCGAGTAAGTGGTGTTCGGCGGGCCGCCCACCGCGGTCGACAGCATCGAGGCGGCGCCGTCCGCGGCGATCGCGGTACCCAGCTTGCCGTCCAGGGAACGGCCGGTCATCTCGCCGACGGCCTTCACATGGCCGGCGTTCTCGGCGATCAGTGCGATGACGACGGGCAGCGCGACCAGGATCGCCGACCATTCGAAGCTCGGAGCGTGGAAGGTCGGCAGCCCGATCCAGTCGGCCTTCGAGACGCCCGACAGATCCAGCCGCCAGTGGTCCACGGCCTCGGCGCCGCCCGCGGTTGAGTGGATCTTCCCGAAGATCCGGTCCAGGACCCAGGACAGCACGTAGCCGAAGACCAGGCCGAGGAAGATCGCGATACGGGAGAGGAAGCCGCGCAGACACACCACGGCCAGGCCGGTGAACAACATGACCAGCAGGGCGGTCCACTGGTCCTGCGGCCAGTACGTCGACGCGGTCACCGGCGCCAGGTTGAAGCCGATCAGCATCACGACCGCACCCGTCACCACCGGTGGCATCGCCGCGTGGATGATCCGGGCGCCGAACCGCTGCACCGCGACACCGGCGAGGAAGAGCACCGCACCGACCACGAACACCGCACCGGTGACCACGGCGCTGCTGCCGCCACTGGCCCGGATGGTCGCGGCGACCCCGACGAAGGAGAGCGAACAGCCCAGATAGCTGGGCACCTGTCCGCGCGTGGCCAGCAGGAAGATGGCCGTCGCGACACCCGACATCATGATCGCCAGGTTCGGGTCGAGACCCATCAGCACCGGCGCGACGAAGGATGCCCCGAACATCGCGACCACGTGCTGGGCGCCGAGCCCGAACGTACGGGGCCAGGAGAGCCGTTCGTCCGGGCGGACCACGGCTCCCGGTGCGGGGGTCTTCCCATCGCCGTGCAAGGTCCAGCGCACGCCGAGGCCCATGGTCGCTCCCTGTGTGTAGATGCGGAGGCCGGTGCCAGACGGGACACGGCGCGGACCGCGGAAAAGATCAGCGCCATGTTAGTGCCGGACCCTGCCGAGCCTCCGGCCGGGATGCGGTCGTGCCTCCGGCCGTCACACGGTCGGGCACGACGGTCTTCCCGGCTCTGTCCGGCCTGGTCACCACAGCGGCGGCAGCCACCGGGCGCCGCCATCGGACGGTCCTCGACGCGCCCCAGGAGTCACTCCGCTCGATGGGCCGGACGGCTCAGGGGCGCGGCTCGGCAGGCGCGGCGCCCGGCACGGCGGCCTCCACCGACGACACCGTCCTGCGGTCACCCGCCCGCAGCACCCCGGCGCCGAGCACCAGCCCGAACGCCAGCACCGACACCACACCGAACGAGACGACCAGTGACGTGGCCTCCGCCAGGGAACCGATGGCCGAAGGGGCGATCAGACCCGAGGTGTACGTGATCGTCGCGACACCCGCGATCGCCTGGCTCGGATTCGGTCCGCTGCGCCCGGCCGCCGCGAAGGCGAGCGGTACGACCACGGCGATGCCGAGGCCCATCAGCCCGAAGCCGCTCATCGCCAGCGCCGCGTTCGGAGCGGTGACCACCATGACCCCGCCGACCGTCGCGAGGACGCCGCCGGTCCGTACGGTCCGCACCGCGCCGAAACGGTCGACGACCCGGTCACCGGCGATCCGCGCGACCGCCATGGTCAGCGCGAACGCGGTCGTCGACGCAGCCGCGAGCCCGGCGGAACTGTCCAGGACGTCCCGGAGGTAGACCGCCGACCAGTCCAGGCTGGCCCCCTCGGCGAACACCGCGCAGAAACCTACCGCGCCGATGATCAGGGCCGACTTCGGCGGCAGGGCGAAGCGCGGCGGCGGCTCCGCGTCCGGTTCGCTGCGCAGATCCAGCACCCGCTGACAGGCGATCAGACCGAGCGCGGTCAGGGTGAGGGCGGCGATCATGTGGTGCAGCCGCGCGTCGGCACCCAGATGGGCCGCCACGGTGCCCGCCGCCGAACCGATCAGCGCGCCCACGCTCCACATCCCGTGCAGCCCGGACATGATCGACTTGTCGAGGCGGTTCTCCACCTCCACGCCCAGCGCGTTCATCGCCACGTCCGACATGCCCGCCGACGCCCCGTACACCAGGAGCGCCCCGCACAGCGTCAGCAGATTCGGGGCCAGCGAGGGCAGGATCAGGGCGAGGGTCCACAGCATCAGCAGTCCGCGCAGCGCGGTCCGGGCGCCGAAGCGGTGGCTGACCGTACCGGCCAGCGGCATCGCGAGCGAGGCGCCGATCGCCGGGAAGGCCAGGGCTATGCCGAGCTGTCCGGCGCTGACCCCGGCATGGTCCTGGATCCACGGCACCCGCGTGGCGAAGCTGCCCGTCACCGCGCCGTGCACGGCGAAGACCGCGGCGACGGCGTACCTGGCGCGCCTCACCTGTTCCGTTCCGAAGACCGTTGCTGTGGAATCCGTCGTCATGACCGCCGTGCCCTCCCTGGAAACGCTCCGATGCTGCGGTTCCCGACGCTCCCCGGCGTCCTTCTCCACGATGCGGGCAGTAAACTATCAGGAACCCTGCCTGATAAATAGGCCGTGCCCGGCATCGACTGAGGCTGCGGTCTGGAAGGATCCCGGCATGCCCGCATCACCGAGCACCGCCCGGGCCATCAACGACCGGCTCGCCCTGCGGCTCCTCCAGCAGGACGGCCCGCTGACGGCCACGCAGCTGAAGACCCTGACCGGACTCTCCCGGCCCACGGTCGCCGACCTGGTCGAACGGCTTCAGGGAGCGGGCCTGATCCGGGTGGTCGGCGAAGCCGGAGCCGAGCGCCGCGGGCCCAACGCCCGGCTCTACGGGATCGTCGCCGACCGCGCCCACCTGGCGGCCCTCGACGTACGTACCGACAGCGTGGCCGTGGTCGTCGCCGACCTTCTGGGCGCGACACTGGCCGAGGCGACCCTGCCGATCGGCACCGAGACCGCCACCGACGACGCCGTCGAACAGGCCGTCGCCCTGCTGGAGCGCACCGCGCTGAGGGCAGGCACCGCGCCACTGCACAGCGTCGGCATCGGCGCGCCCGGCCTGGTCGACCCGGTCACCGGGGAACTCCGCGACACCACCGGGCTGCCCGCCTGGCACCGCCGACTGGTCCGGGCGCTCCAGCAGCGGCTGCCCGCCGGTGTACTCGTCGAGAACGAGACCAACCTCGCGGCCGTCGCCGAACACCGCGTCGGAGCCGCCCGCGACCACGACACCTTCGTCCTGCTGTGGCTGGGGCACGGTGTCGGGGCGGCCGTCATGCTGGACGGGAAGCTGCGCCGCGGAGCCTCCGGCGGTGCGGGCGAGATCGGCTTCCTGCCGGTCCCCGGCACCATCGGCATCCCGTCGGCCGTCAACTGCGACGGAGGGTTCCACTCCCTGGCGGGTTCGGTGGCGCTCTGCGAACTGGCCGCCGAACACGGGATCTCCGCCCCGGCCGACGGCCAGGAACCGGGGGCGGCCGCGGCCGTGCGAGCGGCGCTCGCGGGGGCGGGCGAGAGCGAGGCGTTCCTCGACAGGCTCGCCGACCGGCTGGCCCTGGGTGCGGCGGCCGTCGCCTCCGTCCTCGACCCCGGGTGTGTCCTGCTGTCGGGCGAGGTCGGCCACGCGGGCGGCGACGCGCTGGCCGGGCGGGTCGAGGAACGGCTGGCCATGATGTCCCCGCTGCGCACGGAGGTCAGGGCGGGACTGCTCGGCGGGACGGCGGTGCTGCGGGGTGCGCTGCTCGCGGCGCGGGAGGCGGCGCAGGAGGCGTTGTTCGCGCCGGGGGTGTGACGGCGCGGGAATCGCCGGTCGGGCTTGAATCGCGTCCGCACACCGGCCCGACGACGGTCGCAGACGCACGGCGGCCGGGTCCGGGGGCGTGCAGGGGAGTCCCCGCAGGACGACGAACAGATACCCGGCCCCCCTCACGTACCCGCCGCACGTTCGTCGTTCGAGGAGACGCCCCGGAGGGACCCCGGACCCCCACCCACCGGACAGACACGCGCACCCCACGGGGAAACCCGCACAAACCAAGCCCGTCCGGCGATTGAGGACGGAACCCCGCGTCCCAGGACCCGCGCCCCAGGACCCAGGACCCGCGCAGGGGAAATGGCGGAAACAGGGCTTGTCACCGGCTGTCTGTGAGCCACTCCACAGCGTTCACCCGTATGGGCCACGCCCACTCGTGGCACACTGATCGTGTACCAGCAGCAGCGCACTCCGGGGTCGGTGCAATTCCGAACCGGCGGTTATAGTCCGCGACCCGTCCGCATCCAGCGGCCGGTTGACCAGGTGGGATTCCTGGACCGACGGTTAAAGTCCGGATGGGAGGCAGTGCGCGGCGGGCCGTTTCGCGGGTACGCCGCCGTCGGCGGATGGTTTCGGGCAACCGATCCATCCGTTTTTCCGGCATCCGGCGTCCCCGTACAGCGTTCCGCTTCATCTGTCGTCATCGACAGGCCCCGGAGTCCGTGCCCGAAGAGGCAGGAGGACCCGGTGGACACCGCAGCCGACATCACCGCAATGCGCCGAGCCATCGCGCTCGCAGCCCGCGGTCTCGGCTCCACCAGCCCCAACCCGGTCGTCGGATGCGTCGTGCTCGACGCGACGGGACGACCGGCAGGTGAGGGCTTCCACCAGCGCGCAGGGGGCCCGCACGCCGAGATCCACGCCCTGCGCGCGGCCGGCGAGAAGGCCCGCGGCGGTACCGCCTACGTCACCCTCGAACCCTGTAACCACACCGGACGCACCGGCCCCTGCGCCCAGGCGCTCGTCGAGGCCGGGATCGGCCGCGTCGTGTACGCGGTCGGCGACCCGAACCCGCAGGCCACCGGCGGCGCCGACACCCTGCGCGCCGCCGGGGTGCGGGCGGAGCAGGGGCTCCTCGCCGAAGAGGCCGAGCAGGGCAACGCCGCCTGGCTGACCGCGATGCGCCTCGGCCGGCCGCACGTCACGTGGAAGTACGCGGCGACCCTGGACGGCCGGATCGCGGCCGCCGACGCCACCAGCCGCTGGATCACCTCGGCCGAGTCCCGCGCCGACGTCCACCGGCTGCGCGCCGAGGCGGACGCCGTCGTGGCCGGTGCCGGGACGGCCCGTACCGACGACCCCCAGCTCGGAGTACGCGGCATCGACGGCGCGGTCCAGCCGTTGCGGGTCGTCGTCGACACCACCGCCACCGCCGTACGGCCCGGCGCCCGGGTCCTCGACGACGTGGCGCCCACCCTGATCGCGGTCGCCGAGGACGCCGACGCCGCTCATCTCCCCGAAGGAGCCGTCCTGCGGCTGCCGCGTGCCCACGCCGGTCCCGGACTCGATCTCGTCGCACTGCTCGCCGCCCTGCACGGGCGCGGCGTCCGCTCCGTACTGCTCGAAGGCGGCCCGACCCTGGCCGGGGCCTTCGTCGCGGCGGGACTGGTCGACAGGGTCGTCGGCTATCTCGCCCCCGTGCTCCTCGGCGCCGGCCCCGCGGCCCTCGCCGACGCCGGAATCTCCACCATCGCCGAGGCGTTGCGCCTCCATGTGACCGAGACCGTGCGAATCGGCCCCGATCTGCGCATCACCGCTGTCCCCGGCCCTGCCCCGAAGGGAAACTGAGTGTTCACCGGAATTGTCGAAGAACTGGGTGAGGTCACCGCCGTCGAGAACCTCGGCGACGCCTCCCGATTCCGCCTGCGCGGTCCCGTGGTCACCGAGGGCGCCAAGCACGGCGACTCGATCGCCGTCAACGGCGTGTGTCTGACGGTCGTGGACCTCGGCGAGCAGGACTTCACCGCCGATGTGATGGCCGAGACGCTGAACCGGTCCAGCCTGGGCGCACTGCGCACCGGCTCCCGGGTCAACCTGGAGCGGCCCATGGCGGTCGGCGGCCGGCTCGGCGGGCACATCGTGCAGGGGCACGTGGACGGCACGGGCCGCATCGTCGAGCGCAAGATCTCCGAGAACTGGGAGATCGTGAAGATCTCCCTCCCCGCGGAGCTCACCCGGTACGTGGTGGAGAAGGGGTCGATCACCGTCGACGGCGTGAGCCTGACCGTGGTGGACGCCGGACCCGACTACTTCACCATCAGCCTCATTCCCACCACCCTCGCCCTGACCACGCTCGGCCACAAGGAGCCCGGCGACCCGGTCAACCTCGAGGTGGACGTCATCGCGAAGTACGTCGAGCGGCTGCTCGGCAACTCCGCGCAGGAACCCGGGGGGCCGGCGAAGTGAGTGCCCTGCACTGGCTGAACTCGGAGGCGTTCACCGTCTTCGACCAGCACATCATCTGGTCCGACATGATCGGCAACACGATCGGTCTGATCGCCCTGACCCTGGGCTGGCTCCGCTCGATCTGGACGTGGCCCGCCCAGCTGCTGTCCGGCGCCGTACTGGTGGCCGCCAACGTCTCCGTGCACCAGGCGGGCAGCGTCGGAAAGCAGGTCATCGTCATCGCCGTGGCCGTCTGGGGCTGGCAGCAGTGGACCAGGGGCCGTCAGCAGGCCCAGGACGGCTCCATCGCCGTACGGTTCGCCAGCTGGCGCGAGCGCGGCTACCTGCTCGGCGGAGCCGCCGTCGGCACCCTCGCGGTCGGCGGCCTGTTCACCGCTTTCCCCTCGCTCTCCTGGAGCCCGTGGGCGGACGCGTACATTTTCGCCGGCACCCTCGTGGCGATGCTCGCCCAGGCCCGCGGCATGGTCGAGTTCTGGTTCGCCTGGCTCCTCGTCGACCTCGTCGGCGTACCGCTCAACTTCCACAGCGGTCTCGCCTTCTCCGGTCTCATCTACGTCGTCTACGGGGCCCTCGTCCTGTGGGGCATGCGCGACTGGTGGCTGCGTACGCGGACACCCGCTCTGGAAGGAGCCACGGCATGACTGCCCAGCCCACCTGGTTGCACCGGGAACACCACGCGCCCGCCGAGGACCTCGCCCTCGACCCCGTCGAGCAGGCCATCCGTGACATCGCCGCAGGCCGGCCCGTCGTGGTCGTCGACGACGAGGACCGCGAGAACGAGGGCGACCTCGTCATCGCGGCCGAGAAGGCCACTCCCGAGATCGTCGCCTTCATGATGAGCGAGTGCCGCGGACTCATCTGCGCGCCCATGGAGAACGACGAGCTGGAACGGCTCGAACTCCCGCAGATGGTCGACCACAACACCGAGTCGATGAAGACCGCCTTCACCGTCTCCGTCGACGCCTCGGCCGCGCACGGCGTGACCACCGGCATCTCCGCCGCCGACCGGGCCACCACCCTGCGGATGCTGGCCGGCGGTACGGCCGGCCCCGGTGACTTCGTACGCCCCGGCCACGTCTTCCCGCTGCGCGCCCGCACCGGCGGGGTGCTCGTGCGCAACGGCCACACCGAGGCCGCCGTCGACCTCGCCCGGCTCGCAGGACTGCGGCCCGCCGGGGCGATCGTCGAGATCGCCGGCGAGGACGGCGTCATGCTGCGCCTGCCGCAGCTCGTCCCGTTCGCCCGCAAGCACGGGCTCACGATCATCTCCATCGAGGACCTGATCGCCTACCGGCGTACCTCCGAGCCGACCGTGCGCCGTGAGGCCGAGGTGCGGCTGCCGACGGACTTCGGGGCGTTCACCGCCTACGGCTACCGCTCCACCGTTGACGGCGTCGAGCACGTGGCCCTGGTCCACGGAGACATCTCGGACGGTGAGGACGTCCTGGTCCGGGTCCACTCCGAATGCCTGACCGGCGACATCTTCCAGTCCGAGCGCTGCGACTGCGGCCCCCAGCTGCACGCCTCCATGCGGCGCATCACCGACGAGGGCCGTGGCGTCGTCGTCTACCTCCGCGGCCACGAGGGCCGGGGCATCGGGCTGGTCTCCAAGCTGCGCGCCTACGAACTCCAGGAGCGCGGCGTCGACACCCTCGACGCCAATCTGGAGCTCGGCCTGCCCGCCGACGCCAGGGACTACGCGGCCGGCGCCCAGATCCTCAAGGACCTCGGCGTCCACAGCCTGCGCCTCATGACGAACAACCCCGAGAAGACCGCCGCGATCCTGCGGCACGGCCTGTCCGTCACCGGGCGGGAACCGATGCCCGTCCAGGCCGGCGAACACAACCTGCGGTACCTGCGCACCAAGCGCGACCGCATGGGCCACGACCTGCCCTGGCTCGACGCCGCCACGGTGTCGACCTGCGGCAACCAGTGACCCGTTGGCACTCCCAGCAGTCACCTGAGGAAACGAGCGGTAGGAGAGACATGAGCGGCAAGGGCGCACCCGAACTGTCCGTACGCAACTGCGGTGACCTCCGTGTGGCGGTCATCGCCGCGCAGTGGCACGAGAAGGTCATGGACGGACTCGTGGACGGCGCCCTGCGCGCCCTGCACGAGCTGGGCATCGACGAGCCGACCCTGCTGAGGGTCCCCGGCAGCTTCGAGCTCCCGGTCGTCGCCAAGGTGCTCGCCGGACGGGGCTACGACGCGATCGTCGCCCTCGGCGTGATCATCCGCGGCGGCACCCCGCACTTCGAATACGTGTCCCACGGCGTCACCAACGGTCTGACCCAGGTCGCGGTCGACACCGGCGTGCCCGTCGGCTTCGGCGTCCTCACCTGCGACACCGAGGAGCAGGCGCTCGACCGGGCGGGCATCGAGGGGTCCAACGAGGACAAGGGGCACGAAGCGGTCACCGCCGCCGTCGCCACCGCCACCACACTGCGCTCGGTCAGCGAACCCTGGCGCTGAGTGCGGGTCCGGGACCCCGTATTCTAAGGACATCATGGCGAACAAAACCTTCGAAGAGCTCTTCGCCGAGCTGCAGCTCAAGGCCGCCAACGGCGACCCCTCCACCTCCCGCACCGCCGAACTGGTGGACAAGGGCGTGCATGCCATCGGCAAGAAGGTCGTGGAGGAGGCCGCCGAAGTCTGGATGGCCGCCGAGCACGAGAGCAAGGACGCGGCGGCCGAGGAGATCTCCCAGCTGCTGTACCACGTCCAGGTGATGATGGTCGCGCGCGGAATCTCGCTCGACGACGTCTACGCCCATCTCTGAGCACGGCCCCCGCACCGCCCGAAGTTCCACACCCCTTTCGCAAAGGAAACCCGACCTCATGCTGCGCATCGCCGTCCCCAACAAGGGTTCACTCTCAGGGCCTGCGATGGCGATGCTCCATGAGGCGGGTTACCAGCAGCGCAAGGAGTCCAAGGAGCTCGTCCTCGTCGACCCCGAGAACCAGGTGGAGTTCTTCTACCTGCGGCCCCGCGACATCGCGATCTACGTCAGTTCGGGCCGCCTCGACATCGGCATCACCGGCCGCGACCTGCTGCTGGACTCCGGAGCCGAGTCCGAGGAGATCCTCCAGCTCGGCTTCGCCCGCTCGACCTTCCGCTACGCCACCAAGCCCGGCACGGCCGAGGGCCCGCAGGACTTCGACGGACTGACGATCGCCACCTCCTACGAGGGCATCGTCGCCAAGCACCTGGCCGACGTGGGCGTCAACGCCTCCGTCGTCCACCTGGACGGTGCCGTCGAGACCGCCATCGAGCTCGGTGTCGCGCAGATCATCGCCGACGTCGTCGAGACCGGCACCAGCCTGCGCAACGCCGGCCTCGAGGTCATCGGCGAGCCGATCATGAAGTCGGAAGCGGTCGTCATCCGGCGCACCGGCGCCCCGGTCGACGACCCCAAGGTGCAGCAGTTCCTGCGCCGGCTCCAGGGCGTCCTGGTCGCCCGCAGCTACGTGATGATGGACTACGACTGCCGCGTCGAGCACCTGGAGCGCGCGGTCGCCCTCACCCCGGGCCTGGAGTCGCCGACCATCTCCCCGCTGCACCACGAGGGCTGGGTCGCCGTCCGCTCCATGGTCGCCGCCAAGGAGGCGCAGCGGATCATGGACGACCTGTACGAGCTCGGCGCCCGCGCCATCCTCACCACGGCCATCCACGCCTGCCGGCTCTGACGGCCGGACACGGAAGAAGACCATGTCAGCCCCCGCGCCCCGGACCGAACCCCCCGCCCTTCCGCTCACCTTCCGGCCGACCCGCACCCGGGTGGTCCTGTTGAGCGTCGGGGTGGTGATGTTCGCCGTCATCACCGTCGTCGCCCTCACCCTGGAACAGCTCAGCGCGGGGGAGCGGACCAGCTTCGTCTTCACGGCGCTGGTCTTCCTCGGCGTCCTCGCGCTGCTCAGCCGTCCCAAGATCGTCGCGGACGACAGCGGGGTGACCGTGGTCAATCTCACGCGCACCCGGCGGCTGTCCTGGGCGGAGATCGTGCGCGTCAACCTGCGTGTCGGCGATCCCTGGGTCTTCCTCGACCTCAGCGACGGCACCAGCATGCCCGCCCTCGGCATCCAGCCCGGAATCGCCAAGGAGCAGGCCATTCGTGACGCCCGTGCACTCCGTGCCCTCGCCGAGAACCACGGCACGGGCACGGACAACGGCTGAGCCCCCTGCCCCGTACGGCCTCTTGTTGATTACTCTGGAGGGCGGCGGCGCCCTGTGCGCGCCCCGCCCCGCACCAGACGGCCATCCAGGCCCGCGGGGCTTTCCTGCGACCCAAGGAGTGACTCCCTCCAGCAATGGACGGATCTTCCGGTAGTACCTGCGCCGCCCCTTCCGTGGAGGCGGCGGCATGACCACCCCCCTGCTGCTTCTCAGTGCGGCATTCCTTCTCATCCTCGCCAACGGGTTCTTCGTGGCAGCCGAATTCGGGCTTGTCACCGTGGAACGGGCGGACGCCGAGCGCGCCGCCGCCGAGGGCGACCGGCGGGCCCGTACCGTCGTCGACGCCCTGCGCGAACTCTCCTTCCAGCTCTCCGGCACCCAGCTCGGCATCACCATCACCTCCCTGGTGGTGGGCATGCTCGCCGAGCCCGCGCTCGCCCAGCTGCTGGAGAGCCCCCTCACCCTGACCGGCCTCCCCGACGGTGCCGTCCCCGGCATCAGCGTGGTGATCGGCATGCTCCTCGCGGCCGCCGTCCAGATGGTGATCGGCGAACTCGTACCGAAGAACTGGGCGGTCTCCAAGCCCCTCCAGGTCGCCCGGTTCGTCGCCGGTCCCCAGCACCGCTTCACCGTCGTCTTCCGGCCGGTGATCGGGTTGCTGAACACCGTCGCCAACCGGCTGGTGCGGCTCCTCGGCGTGGAACCGACCGACGAGCTGGCCTCCGCCCGCACCCCGGGGGAGCTGGTCTCCCTCGCCCGGCACTCGGCCGAGGCCGGCACCCTCGAACAGGACACCGCTGACCTCTTCGTACGGAGTCTGTCGCTCGCCGGGCTCACCGCCCAGCACGTCATGACCCCGCGCGTGAAGGTCAGCGCCCTCCAGTCCTCCGCCACCGCGGCGGACGTACTCAACCTCACCCGGGCCACCGGCCTCTCCCGCTTCCCCGTCTACCGGGAACGCATCGACGAGGTCGTCGGCATGATCCACCTCAAGGACGCGCTCGCCGTCCCGGCCAGGGACCGGCTGCGGACGCCCGCCGGGCGGATCGCGGTGCCCCCGCTGCTGGTGCCCGAGACCCTGCCCGTCGAGCAGCTCCTCCAGCGGCTGCGCAAGGAGCAGCCGATCGCCGTCGTGGTCGACGAGTACGGCGGCACCGCCGGTGTCGTCACCCTCGAGGACATCATCGAGGAGCTCGTCGGCGAGGTCAGGGACGAGCACGACGCCGAAGGCGCCGACCGCCCCGAGCTGGCCCCCGCGGCCCCCGAGGACGGCAGGCCCTCCTGGGACGCCGAGGGCAGCTGCCGGGTACTCACCCTGCGGCGGATAGGACTCGACGTACCCGACGGCCCGTACGAGACGGTGGCCGGTCTGGTCGCCGATCTGCTGGGCCGGATCCCGGCCCCCGGCGACCGGGCAGAACTGCCCGGCTGGCGGATCTCGGTCCGCCAGGTCGGCCACTACCGGGCCGAGAAGGTCCGCTTCGTGCGGCTGGCCGGGGCCTTCGACCCGGCCACCGCCGAGCCGGCGGCCCGCGGCGTCCTGGAGGCCGCGCGATGAGCCTGGTCCAGTTGCTCTTCGCCGGACTCCTGGTCCTCGCGAACGGCTTCTTCGTCGGGGCCGAGTTCGCACTCGTCTCCGTGCGCCGCAGCCAGATCGAACCGCTCGCGGCAACCGGTTCGAGCCGGGCCCGGCAGGTGCTCCACGGCCTGGAGAACCTGCCGCAGATGATGGCCGCCGCCCAGTTCGGCATCACCGTCTGCTCACTGACCCTCGGTGCCGTCGCGGAACCGACCGTCGCCCAGATCCTGGAGCCGGTCTTCCACGCGGTCCATCTGCCCGATGGCCTCATCCATCCGCTCGGCTACGTGCTGGCGCTGGTCTTCGTCGTCTTCCTCCACCTCGTCATCGGCGAGATGGTCCCGAAGAACCTGGCGATGGCGGCCCCGGAGAAGACCGCTCTGTGGCTCAGCCCCGGCCTGGTCGGCTTCGCACGGCTCTGCCGGCCGGTCACCTCCGCGCTGGGCGCCTGCGCCCGGCTGGTGCTCCGGCTCTTCGGCGTCGAACCCAAGGACGAGGTGGAGGCCGTGTTCACCAGCGAGCAGCTCAACCGGCTCGTCGAGGACTCCGGACAGGCCGGGCTCCTGGAGCCGGACGCGCAGGAACGGCTGGAGGACGCCCTGGAGCTGGGCAGCAGGCCCGTCACCGACGTGCTGCTCAGCCGGGCCTCACTGGTGACGGTCGACCCGTCCGCCACCCCGCACCGGATCGAGGAGCTCACAGTGCGCACGGGCTACTCGCGGTTCCCCGTCTGCGCGGAGGGCGGCGGCCCGTTCATGGGCTACCTGCACGTCAAGGACGTCCTCGATCTGGAGGACCGGGAGCGGGCGGTCCCGCAGCACGTGTGGCGCCCGATGGCGACGGTACGGGCCGAACTCCCGCTGGACGACGCCCTGACCGTGATGCGCCGCGCTGCGACGCACCTGGCCCAGGTGGCCGACGCCTCGGGCCGTGTACTGGGGCTGGTCGCCATGGAGGACGTGCTGGAGATGCTGGTGGGCGAGGTGCGCGACCCGTCCCATCGGATCTCCGAACCCCGCCGCACCGAGGAGAAGAAGCCGGACCCGGACGAACTCACGGCGTTGGCCGTCTGACCCGCGCACAACCCTCGATCGCCGGACTGGCCACTCGAACCCGCCCGGGCAGGTCAAGCCCGCCGGACGGAACCGGGCCCCCCGGCGATCGAGGGCACCCGTCGCCCGTCCGGCGATCGGGGACACCTACCAGCCCGTCCGGCGCTCGAGGACGGCGCGTCGAACGGGGCCACCGGCCCCGCTCCGCCTACCCGGCCGGCGGCCTACGCCCCGACAACACCTCGCCGTACGCCTGCATCAGATCCGGCAGCCGCAGCGTCGCCAGATCGTCCCGATTCGGCTCCGACGCGTACCCCGAGAGCCGCAGATCCCGGTACGCGCAGCTCTTCTCGTACAGCGTGCGCAGAAACCGACCGTTGCCCAGCTCGTCGAGCCAGCCCTGATCGACGACGTGCCCGCTGATCGAACGCAGCTCGTCCAGCGACTCCTCGTCCCACACGTCCCCGTTCTCCGCGGCCAGCACCTCACCGATCGAGGTGAGCTCCAGCGGGCGGTAGCTGGGGAAGTCCACCCGCGTCGTGAACCGCGAGGACAGCCCGGGATTGGTGGCCAGCAGCCGGTCCATGCCCTCCGGGTAGCCCGCCAGGATGACGACGAGGTGGTCCCGGTTGTCCTCGGCGCGCTTGAGGAGGACCTGCAGGGCCTCGTCCCCGTACGCGTCGCCCTTGCTGTAACCCGTGTTCGACAGGCTGTACGCCTCGTCGACGAACAGCACACCACCCAGTGCGGAGTCGATCAGCTCGTTCGCCTTCACCGCGGTCTGCCCCAGGAACTCGCCGACCAGGTCGGCTCGTTGGGCCTCGACCAGATGGTCTCCGCCGAGCAGGCCCAGCGCGTAGAACACCCGGCCCAGGATGCGGGCCACCGTGGTCTTCCCGGTGCCGGACGGTCCGGAGAAGACGAAATGCCGCTTCGGCGGCTGCACGGGCAACCCCTGGCCGGCCCGCAGCCGCGCCATGTTCAGCTGCGCGGACAAGGCCTTGACCTGCCGTTTCACCGGCTCCAGCCCCACCATCCGCTCCAGCTCCGCCAGTGCTGCGGCGAGCAGCACCGGATCGCTGGGGCCGGCCGGGAAGGCCTGCGGCGCGGACTGCCCGGGGACCGCGGTCTTCTGCCGCGCCCCGCCGGGCGGCGACGGCACCCCGACCCCCGGCAGATCCTGCGGTTCGCCGCCGGGGCGCAGCTCGCGGCCGTCCACCAGATCGGTGCCCAGCGCCGAGTCGCCGTCGGGCTGGCTCTCCGCGAAGGTGCCGTCGGCACCCAGACCGGTCAGGGACACGGCGGCCAGCCCGGACACCTCGTCGGAGCCGTCGAGACCGTCGTAGTCCGCGATCGCGGCCAGCCGCGCGGAGGTGTCCATGAACGCCGGGTCGATCCGGTGCACGGCCCGGTACAGGGGCAGCGCGGCCGCACTGCGGCCGGTGCCCTCGTGCGCACGGGCCAGCCAGTAGCGAAGCTCCTTGCGCTGCGGCTGCTCGCTGCGGCAGCGCATCAACGCCGTGGAGAGCAGCGGTTCGGCCTGCCCGTACATCTCCAGCCGCACCCGCGCCATTCCGCCGAAGAGCCCCGCCTCGATGCCCAGCAGCGGATCGTCGATCAGCTGCTCCGTATGGCGCACGAGCTGATCCCAGTCCTTGACCAGATAGGACCGGCAGGCGTGCAGGAAGCGGACCTGCGCGTCGGCGTCCACCGGCGGCAGCCCGGCCAGTGCCCGGTCCAGCTCGGCCACATGGCGTCCGTCCAGCCAGTGCGAGGCGTGCGCCAGCAGCAGATCGCGTGGGCTCTCCAGCACCGGCTGTACCCACCAGCCCAGCCAGTACCAGGAGTTCAGGGTGCGGCGGTGACGGCCGCGCTGTTCTCCGAAGCGGTCGCGATGGCGGTACATGTGCAACAGCGCCGTCGTCGTGTCGACCCGCAGCGCGTGGAGGCCCAGCCAGGCGTCCGCCATGCCGGGATCGAGCCGCGCCGCGGTTCTGAATTCCTCTTCGGCCTGCGGATAGGCGCCCATCGTGTAGGCGTCCACGCCGCGCAGCCAGGCGAGGTCGGCCGGGGCCTGCGCGCCCTGCGTGCCGATGTCCATCAGGTCCCCCACAAACCGTGCCCCCAGGATGTCCCGCCGCACGACCGCACGCCGAAGCATGCCGAATCACTGTGCCGTGGACGGGAATTGACCGCACCGAGAGGCATCGTACCTGCGCAGGGAGTGTCCGACTAAGGGCGCCGCAGGCTCAAGGAGGACCGTGACCCAGGGTGAGCGGAATGGGGTGAAGGGCGGCCGGAAATATGCACCGGGCACAGAACGAAGCCCCCGATCACGGGGGAACAACCGGGGGCTTCGCGTCTGCGGGGGCTCCGAAAAGCCGCACATTGAGAACGTAAGACCTGTACCGCCCCCGGGTCAAGCAGAGTTGAGGCACTTCCGGACCGATTTCCGACTGCTCAGTATGGCGGTGTCCGATGATCACTTTGGGTGACGTTATGGTTCGCTCCTGCTGTCGATGGAGACCTCTGTAGCCACTCGTATCCCACAGGCAACTGGCGTACCAGCGCATCGGCCGCGGGCCTGGAGGGATCGGCTGAGAAGTGGGCCCGTTCGGCAGCGATCCAGTCGTCCCAGAACGCCGTCAGGGCCGGCCCGTCCCTTCGCCGGCCCCGTTCCCAGGACTCCTCGGCGGGCAGATCCATCCACAACAGGTGTGCGAGGAAAGGCCGCAGGGCGCGTCGGCCGGCGCCGACCCCCTCGACCAGGACAACCGGGGCGGGCTCCAGGGTGCGGGGCGGACCGAAGCGCCGGGCCGTCCAGTCGTACCGCTCGTAGCGTGCGGGCTCCCCGATCGAGAGCGGTCCGGTGACCTGCTCCCGGAACCTGTCCGTCCAGTCGAAGAACTCGGCGTGGGTGGCCAGATCGTCCAGGTGCAGTACGGGTGTGCCGCCGAGCGCCGCCGCGAGCCGGGCGGCGAAGGTGCTCTTGCCGGATCCCGCGTGGCCGTCGACGGCGATCAGCCGGACCGGTCCGCAGGACGGCGGCAGGGCGCGCAGCCCTGCGGCGTGGCGCGTGAGGTCGTCCATCCGCCCAGGGTACGAGCCGCCGTGAAGCAGTCGCAGGTCACGCCAGTGGTCGAGACCAATATTGGTGCTGCGGCACGAGCGGAATCGCTGGCCGAACCGGGGGGCGACCCGCAATAGTTGGCGCACTGTCGTGCACCGCAGCCCCATTCCGCTTACGACCGGGGGTCTCGCCCATGCCCAGTCCGACCTCACGCAGAACAGTGCTCACCGCCGCCATCGCGGCAGCGGCCGGCGCCGGAGCGGTGGCGTCCACCGCCTCCGCGGCGGCCGCCGCTCCGTCCCGTACCCCGCACCACGCACCTTCGGCGGCAGCCTCTCCCGTGGACAACCACTCCTGGAGTACGTACACCGACTGGCGCTGTGGTTCAGGCGCCGGAACCCGGGCCGTCGCCGGCCGCCGGGCGGGGCTGGTGATCGGTCATCCACAGGGACGTACCGACTACACCGATCCGCACACCGGCACGACCGCCTCCTGGGAGTACGCGACCTGGACCTCGCCGGTCCACCGCTCCGCCGTCCCCGCCACCGAGGTGATCGCGTCCTGGAACGCGGACACACCGGCCGGCACCTGGATCCAGATCGAACTGCAGGGCGGCTACTCGGACGGCACCGGCACGCCCTGGTACGTCATGGGCCGCTGGGCGGCGGGCGACGGCGACATCCGCCGCACCTCCGTCGACGACCAGAGCGACGGCAAGAGCTCCATCTGGACCGACACCTTCTCGGTCGACGACGCGGCGAGCGGCCTCCGGCTCCAGAGCTACCGGCTGCGGCTGACCCTGTACCGCACCCCGGGCACCCGGCTCACCCCCACGGTGTGGCGGGTGGGCGCGATGGCCTCGGACATCCCCGACCGCTTCACCGTGCCCGCCTCCACCCCCGGGCTCGCCCGGGAACTGCCGGTACCGCGCTACTCGCAGAACGTGCACGTGGGGCAGTACCCCGAGTACGACAACGGCGGCGAGGCCTGGTGCAGCCCCACCTCCTCGCAGATGATCATCGAGTACTGGGGGCGCAAGCCCTCCGCCGACGACCTCTCCTGGGTCGAGCCGGGGCTCCAGGACCCGCAGGTCTGCCACGCGGCGCGCTTCACGTACGACAACCAGTACGAGGGCTGCGGCAACTGGCCGTTCAACGCCGCCTACGCCGCCACCTACGAGGACATGAGCGCCGTGGTGACCCGGCTGGGCTCCCTGAAGGACCTGGAGACCCTGATCCGGGCCGGCATCCCGGCCATAACGTCTCAGTCGTTCCTCAAGGAGGAGCTGACCGGCGCGGGCTACGGCACCTCGGGGCACCTCATGACGGTGATCGGCTTCACCGCCGAGGGCGATGTGATCGCCAACGACCCCGCGTCGCCGAACGACGAGGCCGTGCGCCACGTCTACCGGCGGCACGAGTGGGAGACGATCTGGCTCCGCACCAAGCGCTACAACGCGAGCGGCAGTGTGGTCTCCGGCACAGGCGGCGTCTGCTACCTGTACTTCCCCGCGCACCCGACGCCCGCCCAGCGCCGGGCTCTGGCCGCTGTCGGGATCCGCTGACGCGGCCCGGCTCCCCGGGGGCAGTGACGCACGTCTCTACCCCGGGGGCCGGTCCGGCTGGCACTGTGGTCAGGTCCTCGCGGGACACCCGCTGGGGGACACCCACTGCCGGCCGACCGAACGAGATGCCATGACCGCGACTGCCGCCGCAACCACCACCCCTGCCCGCCGCCGCGCGCGGACCGGCGGGCCCGAGGACCGCTCGAACCTGCTGGAGCAGATCCTCGGCTGGACGCTCGTCGTCGTCATCGCCATGTTCGTCACGCAGCTCGGCCTGATGTGACCTGGCGGCGGACATGACCGGGGCGGTGAGCCCGCCCGGCCCCCCGCCCCGGTCATGTCCGCCGTGCCGACGTCAGTCGATCGCCTTGATGAGCTCGCCGTCGGTGGTGTCACCGCTGAGCTCCCAGAGGAACGTGCCGCCGAGACCCTGCTCGTTCTTGTACTCCATCTTGGTGCCGATGGTGGCCGGGGTGTCGTAGCTCCACCAGTCGGTTCCGCAGTGCGCGTAGGCCGTGCCCGCGACGGTGCCGGTCGCGGGGCAGCTGTTCTTCAGGACCTTGTAGTCCTCGATGCCCGCCTCGTAGGTACCCGGCGCCGCGCCGGTCGCCGTACCGCCCGGCTCGTCCTGGGTGACGCCGCTCCAGCCGCGACCGTAGAAGCCGATACCGAGCAGCAGCTTCGACGCGGGGACGCCCGCCGCCTTCAGCTTGGAGATGGCCGCGTCGCTGTTGAAGCCCTCCTTGGGGATGCCCGTGTAGGAGGTCAGCGGGGAGTGCGGGGCCGTCGGGCCCTTCGCGTCCCAGGCGCCGAAGAAGTCGTACGTCATCGGGTTGTACCAGTCGACGTACTGCGCCGCGCCGCCGTAGTCGGCGGCGTCGAGCTTGCCGCCGTCGGAGCCGTCCGCGCTGATCGCCGAGGTGACCAGGTTGTCCGTGCCGAACTTGGAGCGCAGGGCGGACAGCAGGTTGCCGTAGCCGTCACGGCCGCTGGTGTCGCACGTCAGACCGCAGTCGTTGGGGTACTCCCAGTCGATGTCGATGCCGTCGAAGACATCGGCCCACCGGGGGTCCTCCACCAGGCTGTAGCAGGAGTCGGCGAACGCGGCGGGGTTCTGCGCGGCCTCACCGAAGCCACCTGACCAGGTCCAGCCGCCGAACGACCAGAGGATCTTGAGGTCCGGGTGCAGCTTCTTCAGCTTGCGCAGCTGGTTGAAGCTGCCGGCCAGGTCCTGGTCCCAGGTGTCGGCGACCCCGTCGACCGACTGGTCCGCGGTGTAGGTCTTCTCGTAGTCGGCGTAGGAGTCGCCGACGGTGCACTTGCCGCCCTGGACGTTGCCGAAGGCGTAGTTGATGTGCGTGAGCTTGTCGGCCGAGCCCGATGTCTCGATGTTCTTGACGTGGTAATTCCGGTCGTAGACGCCCCAGTCGGTGAAGTAGCCGACCACCTTGCTGCCGGCCGCCGTGGGGGCCGCGGGCGCTGCCGCGGGGGCCGCGGCCCGGAGGTGGGCGGGGGCCGCGCCGGCGGATCCGGTACCCGCGGCGCCCAGCAGGGCGGCGCCCAGGGCGGTGGTACAGGCGGCGGCGGCGAGCGCCCGGAGACGGGTTCCCGGGCGATGCAGTCCGATCATCGTTGCTCCTCGTGGGGGAGGGGACTTGCCGGTGGACGACCGGCTTCCGGCGCCCATTCCGAGTTGGCATGAACGCGGAAAGCCGGTTAGCAGGGAACCGTAGATGGACTAGACCAGTGGGGTCAATGGTTCGGACCAATTCCGCTCTCCGGGTCCGGTGGCCGTCGCGGAAGGTCCTGGCACCCGGTGACGGATACCGTCCGATCGGGCATACTCAAGCCGCCACAGCCGCTGACCGGCACCTCTCGCAATCCGGGAGGGCAACATCGGCTGGGCCGCAGTCTTTTCGGGCCCCGCCCGGAGATCCCCCGGCGGCGCCGCTCACCACCCCGCGCGCGCGACCGCCGCAACGCCCGACAGGGAGGAGAGCGCCGTCATGTCCGACCGTGCCCCGCAGTTGGTGGAACGCCGTCTGCCCACCGAGGAGTCCAGGCAGCTCATCGCGCTCGTCCGCGACATCGCCCAGCGGGAGATCGCGCCGCGGGCCGCCGAGGAGGAGGACGCGGGCACCTTCCCGCGCGAAGTCTTCACCCTGCTCTCCGAGTCCGGCCTGCTCGGACTTCCGTACGACTCCGCCCACGGCGGCGGCGACCAGCCGTACGAGGTGTACCTCCAGGCTCTCGAAGAACTCGGCTCCGCCCGGCTCACCGTCGGCCTTGGCGTGAGCGTCCACTCCCTGGCCTGCCATGCGGTCGCCGGATACGGCACCAAGGAGCAGCAGGCCGAGCACCTCCCGGCCATGCTCGCGGGCGGCCTGCTGGGCGCCTACTGCCTCTCCGAGCCCGCCTCGGGCTCCGATGCCGCCTCGCTGCGCACGAAGGCCGTACGGGACGGTGAGGACTGGGTCATCACCGGGACCAAGGCCTGGATCACCCACGGCGGCGTAGCCGACTTCTACACCGTGCTGGCCCGTACCGGCGCCGACGGTGCCCGCGGGATCACCGCCTTCCTCGTTCCGGGGGACGCCGCGGGGCTGAGCGCCGCGG
Organism: Streptomyces sp. NPDC127177; assembly: GCF_042672475.1. Classification (NCBI taxonomy): domain Bacteria; kingdom Bacillati; phylum Actinomycetota; class Actinomycetes; order Kitasatosporales; family Streptomycetaceae; genus Streptomyces; species Streptomyces sp. NPDC127177. Next base: position 5,974 of record NZ_JBHXUW010000072.1, on the reverse strand, counting down.
TCCCCGAGAAGAAGATGGGGATGAAGGGTTCGCCCACCGCCCAGCTCCACTTCGACGGCGTACGAGTCCCGGACACGCGCCGCATCGGCGAGGAGGGGCAGGGCTTCGCCATCGCGCTGTCCGCACTCGACTCCGGCCGGCTGGGCATCGCGGCCTGTGCCATCGGGGTAGCCCAGGCCGCTCTGAACGAGGCCGTCGCGTACGCCACCGGGCGCGAACAGTTCGGCCGCCCCATCGCGGACTTCCAGGGCCTGCGGTTCATGCTCGCCGACATGGCGACGCAGATCGAGGCGGGCCGGGCGCTCTACCTGGAGGCCGCCAGACTGCGTGACGCGGGCAGCCCCTTCTCGCGGCAGGCGGCCATGGCCAAGCTGTTCTGCACGGACGCCGCGATGCGGGTCACCATCGACGCCGTCCAGGTGCTCGGCGGATACGGCTACACGCTGGACTTCCCCGTGGAACGGCTGATGCGCGAGGCCAAGGTGCTGCAGATCGTCGAAGGCACCAACCAGATCCAGCGCATGGTCATCGCACGCCACCTCGCGGGTCCTGAGACGCGCTGACCCGCAGCGGCCGCTCCGACCACACGGGCGTCGTCATGATCCGGTTCCACTCCTGGTCATGGCGGCCCGGCAGGGTCCTGCCGGTGCCCTCCCAGTGCCTGAGCAGGGCACGGTAGATGGGCGGATCGGTCGAATGGGGCACCGGACGTGGTGCCTGACGGGGCGGTTCGGACTGCGGCGCCGGTGACGATCCGGGCTGCGGAACCGATTCTTCGGAGGCCGGGGCGGCGAGACGGCGGCGACCGGGGCCGGCCGTTGAGTGCAGCAGGGTCATGCCGGGCCAACGCCGCGGGACGGGACAGGGTCACTGTCCGGCCGATTCGGGCGCTCGTTCGCCAGGTTCCCCGGCGGGGCCCGGCGCCCCGCCCCGCGCCCGCCGACTGCCCGCACCACGCCGGCCTGGCCGACGTGGTGCGGGCACAGGTTCCTGTCGGGCGGCCGTCGGTCCCGCGCGGGCGGGCGGCGGGCTCAGGCGGCGTCGCGCCGGAGCTGGTGCGGCACCCGCAGCGGGCGCGAGCCCGCTCCGCCGGCGTGCGAGAAGGGCTGCATCCGCCAGTCGAGCCCCTGAGGGAGCGTCAACAGCAGTGCCGTCTCCTGCTCCTGGGCCTCGGGCGACTCGTCGGCGGCCCGCGCCTCCGACGCCGCACGGCCGGTACCGGCGCACACCGTGAGCACGAACGGGTTCCACGGCGTCGGGCACCGCGCATGCTCCGGCAGGGCGTCCTCGTCCGCCAGGAGCGCGATCGGCTGCGCGCAGTCCGGGCAGGTGACCCGGTACATCTCGAGTGTGTCGTACGCGTCGGGAGCGGTGTCCTCGAAAGGATCAACGGGCTCCGGTTCGGTACGTCCGGTGAGCTTCAGGCTCTGCATGGGAAATTCCCCCCTCGGGTGGGCCGACAAGGCGCCGCGGCCTCGACCACAGCAAGCACTTCCCGTGCCGGATCGGCCGTAACCGCGAGGTGCTCGGCTACCGACCCGTAAACCTGTGGCATTGGTCACATGCCTGCCGCAGGTGCCCTCAGGTGGCTCCTTCGGCTGTGCCTGGAGGGACTTGGGGCCATAGATTGATCCATATGGAGGAGCTGGACCGTCGAATCGTGGAGTTGCTCGTCAAGGACGGGCGGATGAGCTACACCGACCTGGGCAAGGCCACGGGCCTGTCCACCTCGGCCGTTCATCAGCGGGTCCGCAGGCTGGAGCAGCGCGGGGTGATCCGGGGCTATGCCGCGGTCGTCGACCCCGAGGCCGTCGGTCTGCCGCTGACCGCGTTCATCTCGGTCAAGCCCTTCGACCCGAGCGCCCCGGACGACATCGCGGAACGGCTCGCCGGTGTTCCGGAGCTCGAGGCGTGCCACAGCGTCGCGGGCGACGAGAACTACATCCTCAAGGTGCGCGTCGCGACCCCGCTTGAGCTGGAGCACCTGCTCACCCGGATCCGCTCGCTGGCCGGTGTCTCCACGCGCACCACGGTCGTACTCTCCACCCCGTACGAGGCCCGGCCGCCGCAGATCTGAGGGGGCCGCGCACGGGGTGCGCCCCGGCAGGCGGGAGACTGGTCCCCATGACCGAGAGCACCGCCCCCCAGAGCGAACACCGCACCGTGCTGCTGCGCGGTGGAGACGTCCACAGCCCCGCCGACCCCTTCGCCACCGCCATGGTGGTCGAACGGGGCCATGTCGCCTGGGTGGGCTCCGAGGGGGCCGCCGATGCCTTCGCCGCCGGCGTCGACGAGGTCATCGACCTCGACGGGGCCCTGGTCACCCCGGCGTTCACCGACGCCCATGTCCACACCACGTCGACCGGCCTCGCACTCACCGGCCTCGACCTCTCCGGTGCCCGCACCCTCGACGAGGCGCTCGGCCTGGTGCGGACGTACGTGGCCGCGCACCCCGCAGACCGTGTGGTCCTGGGACACGGCTGGGACGCCACGCGCTGGCCCGGGCAACGCCCGCCCTCGCGAGCCGAGCTCGACGCGGCGGCCGGCGGCCGGCCGGTCTACCTGCCCCGGATCGACGTGCACTCGGCCGTCGCCAGCACCGCGCTGCTCGACCTGGTCCCGCGGATCGCCTCACTGGCCGGATACCACCCCGACGCACCGCTGACCGGCGCCGCCCACCACGCGGTGCGCGCGGCCGCCCACGGTGCCGTCTCACCGCGGCAGCGCGCCGAGGCCCAGGGCGCCGCACTGCGGCACGCGGCCTCCCTGGGCATCGGCACGGTCCACGAGTGCGCAGGCCCGGACATCTCCGACGAGGAGGACTTCACCGCGCTGCTGAAGCTCGCGGCCGGACAGCCGGGGCCGCGGGTCTTCGGATACTGGGCCGAACAGGTCGCCGACGAGAAGGACGCCCGGCGCATCCGGGAGCTCGGTGCGGTGGGCGCGGCCGGGGACCTCTTCGTCGACGGCTCGCTCGGCTCGCACACCGCCTGCCTGCACGAGCCGTACGCCGACGCCCCGCTGTCCGGTACCCCCCACCTGGACGCCGGACAGATCGCCGCCCATGTCGCCGCCTGTACCGAGGCCGGGCTGCAGGCGGGTTTCCACGCCATCGGGGACGCGGCGCTCTCCGCGGTCGCCGACGGGGTCAGGGCCGCTGCCGAGAAGGTGGGCCTCGGCCGGGTGCGCGCCGCGAGGCACCGGATCGAACACGCCGAGATGCTCACGCCCGAGACCGTCGCCGCTTTCGCGGAACTCGGACTCACCGCCTCCGTCCAGCCCGCCTTCGACGCCGCCTGGGGCGGTGAGGAGGGCATGTACGCCCAGCGGCTGGGTGCCGGGCGGGCCAGGACCCTCAACCCGTACGCGGCCCTCCTGCGGGCCGGTGTGCCCCTTGCCTTCGGTTCGGACAGCCCGGTGACCCCGCTGGACCCGTGGGGGACCGTACGGGCCGCGGCGTTCCACCGGACGCCCGAGCACCGGATCTCCGTACGGGCCGGCTTCACCGCCCACACCAGGGGCGGCTGGCGGGCCGTCGGCCGCGACGACGCCGGCACCCTGGTGCCCGGCGCCCCGGCCGACTACGCGGTCTGGCGCACCGAGGAACTGCTGGTCCAGGCCCCGGACGACCGGGTCGCCCGCTGGTCGACCGATCCCAGGTCGGGCACGCCCGGTCTGCCGGACCTCAGCCCGGGGGCCGAACTCCCGGTCTGCCTGCGCACCGTCGTCTTCGGACAAACGGTCTACGTAAGGCCGAACGAGTGACGTGCGGACATTTCGTACCGCCGATCGAAGGTGCCCGGGTTCTCCCACGACCTGGGTATCTTCGGGACTGACCAGGCAAGTTCGGTAAACGGCGCAGGTCAGGCAACTATTGACAGAATGCGGCCACCGGCCGGTAGGTTCGGCCGAGTCCACCACAGGACGTCCGACCGGTTAAACGTCCACGCAGTCGTCGAACGCCGCTGAGTCACGGGGTGGTGCGCCGCACCAGCGCGCCACCACTGACAGCCAGGTTCAGCGCCCGCGCCTCGGGGGCGAGGGAAGGTTTCAGCCGGACGGAGGGTGCGACCCGGGTGGGGCCCGGACGTTCAGTAGACAACGGCTCTAGGTCGACTCGCAGCCGGCGAGTCCCAGGTCGGCCCGAAGGACGCCGGGCCCCGATCCGCAGTTCTGTCCGTACTTCCGCTCTTCTGTCCGCCGCCACTTCGCGAGGCGCCCGCCCGGGTCGGTCGGCAGGCCCGCCACGCTGGATATGGTGTGCATCTGCGTACGGACTTAAGGGGCAGTTAGTGAACGACGGCGGTCAGCGGCGATACGGCCCGCTCGGCAGAACCTTGGTGATCATTCCGACCTACAACGAGGCCGAGAACATCAAGCCGATCGTCGCCCGGGTGCGCGCCGCCGTGCCGGAGGCCGACATCCTCGTCGCCGACGACAACAGCCCCGACGGCACCGGCAAGCTCGCCGACGAGCTGGCCGCAGCCGACGAGCGGGTCCATGTCCTGCACCGCAAGGGCAAGGAAGGGCTCGGCGCCGCCTACCTCGCGGGCTTCCGCTGGGGGATGGAGCACGACTACGGCGTGCTCGTCGAGATGGACGCGGACGGCTCCCACCAGCCCGAGGAGCTGCCCCGGCTGCTCACCGCCCTCAAGGGCGCCGATCTGGTGCTGGGCTCCCGCTGGGTGCCGGGCGGACGCGTGGTCAACTGGCCCAAGTCCCGCGAGATGATCTCCCGCGGCGGCAGCACGTACTCACGGCTGATGCTGGGGCTCCGGACGCGGGACGTCACCGGGGGGTACCGGGCGTTCCGCACGGAGACCCTGAAGGGGATCGGGCTCGACGAGGTCGCCTCGCAGGGCTACTGCTTCCAGGTGGACCTGGCGCGCCGTTCGATCGAGGCCGGCTATCACGTCGTCGAGGTCCCGATCACCTTCGTGGACCGGGAGATCGGCGACTCCAAGATGAGCCGGGACATCCTCGTCGAGGCGCTGTGGCGGGTGACCGCCTGGGGCGTCACCACCCGCACGAACCGGGTGCTCGGCCGCCGGACCCCCTGACCCTCGCGGGCCGGTCCCGGGCCGGATGATCCTCACCCTCTTACCGCGCCCGCACGCGCGGCCAGGCACACTGGGGACATGACGACCGGCACACCGCCCCCGACCGCCCGTCGGCGCTCCCGCGCCCGGACCTTCGTACCTCTCGCCATCGCCGCCTGGGCGGTGCTCGAGATCTGGCTGCTCACCGTGGTGGCGGATGTGGCGGGCGGGTTCACCGTCCTGCTGCTCCTGGCCGCGGGTGTGGTGCTGGGGGCCGTGGTGATGAAGAGCGCCGGCCGCCGCGCCTTCCGCAATCTCACCGAGACCCTTCAGCAGATGCCGGGGCAGCCGGGTGCGGACGGTTCCTCGCCCACACCTCCGAGCAGCAGGGGCAACGGCTTCCTGATGCTCGGAGGACTGCTGATCATGATTCCGGGGATGATCTCGGACGTCGCCGGACTGCTGCTGCTCGTCCCGCCGGTCCGGTCGGCGCTCAGCAGGTACGCGGAGCGCTCGCTCGAACGCCGGATGCGCGCGGCGAGCCCGGGCGGGTTCTCCGACGCCTTCCAGCAGGCCCGTATGCACAGGCCCGACGGAAAGGTCGTCCAGGGCGAGGTCATCCGCGAGGAGGACTCCACCCGGCCGGACGAGAACCCCCGCCCCCCGCTGACGCCGTAACGCGCGAGCCCGACCACGCCGGCCGGGCCCGGCGGGAGATCAAGCCCGTCGGGCTGCGGAAACCAAGCCCGTCCGGCGATCGACGCATCCGTAACGGCGCCCCCGAGGGCATCCGTGACGCGGAACCCCGGCACGATGCCCGCGCGGCAAGAACATGATGCCCACGCCGCAAGAAACAGAGCCGCAGTCGCGGCAGGGCCTCCTTGAGCGCCTTCAGGGAGCGCGGGTAGTAGCGCCAAGGCAGGCTCGGATGAAGG
>NZ_JBHXUW010000071.1:0-39195 GCF_042672475.1 Streptomyces sp. NPDC127177 | reverse complement strand
GCCCGGAGTGCGAGGACAAGGGGGTAGCCGCGTTGGTGGTACGTCTCGTGGGCTGGGTTTTGTTTAAACGACCCCCCCCCACCGCACAGGCCCGGCGGCGGGTACCTGTTTCCCTAATTCCGCACTGTAACGGGCCGCGGGCCTTTTGCTACCTGCGTTCGACCTTTATAGTCAGAGTGACTATTAAGGAGGCGGGAGTGAGTCTCGCGGATGTCCTCGATCCCCTGCAGCAACCCCTGGTGACGATTCTCGACACCCCGGTCAGCTGGACCGAGGTGCTGGGCTTCGGCAGCGGGGCGCTGTGTGTCTGGCTCGTGGCCCGCCAGCACCTCGCCAACTGGCCGATCGGCATCGCCAACAACCTCTTCTTCATCCTGCTGTTCACCCAGTCCGGCCTGTACGCCGACTCCGGACTCCAGATCGTCTTCATCGCCCTTGCCGCGTACGGCTGGTGGACCTGGACCCACGGGGGTGGACCAGGGACGGACAGCCTGCCGGTGCGGCGCACCACGCGCGCCGAATGGGTCCTGCTGCTCGTGGCAGGGGTGGTGGGGACCCTCGCGCTGACCGTCCTGCTGGACAGGGCGACCGACTCGACGGTGCCCTTCTGGGACGCGCTGACGACCGCGTTGTCGCTCGCGGCGACATACGGGCAGTGCAGGAAGCTCGTCGAGTCGTGGTGGCTCTGGATCGCGGCCGACGTGGTGTACATCCCGCTCTACGCGTACAAGGAGCTCTACCTCACCTCGCTGCTGTACGTGGGCTTCCTGACGCTGTGCCTGATCGGCCTGCGCAACTGGCGGCGTGATCTCACCGTCCGGCACCCCGAGCCCGTGGAGGCCGTGGCATGAGGCGTTTCGCGCACGGTCTCGTGCTCGGGAAGTTCTACCCGCCGCACGCGGGGCACCACCACCTCGTCCGCACCGCCCAGGACCGCTGCGAGCGGCTGACCGTGCTGGTCTGCGCCGCCTCGGTGGAATCCGTACCGCTCGCCGACCGGGTCGCCTGGATGCGCGAGGTGCATCCGGACGTGACGGTGGTGGGTGCCGTCGACGACACCCGGATGGATCTCCACGACCCGGCCATATGGGACGCCCACATGGCGGTCTTCACCGGAGCCGTGCCCGAACCCGTGGACGCCGTCTTCACCTCGGAGTCGTACGGGGAGGAGCTCGCCCGCCGGTTCGGCGCCGAAGCCGTCTGCGTCGATCCCGGCCGCACGGTCTTCCCGGTCTCCGGCACCGCCGTGCGCGAGGACCCGGCCCGCTGCTGGGACTTCCTCGAACCGCCGGTACGGGCCGCGCTCACCCGCCGGGTCGTCGTCCTGGGCGCCGAGTCGACCGGCACCACCACCCTGGCCCGCGCCCTCGCCGCCCACTACCGGCGGCGCGGCGGGGTCTGGGCGCTCACCGGATATGTCGCCGAGTACGGGCGCGAGTTCAGCGAACGGAAGCTGGCCGCGCTGCGGAGCCGGTGGCCCCGGGCCCAGTGGGAGGACGTCGCCTTCACCACCGACGACTTCCCGCTGATCGCCGAGGCGCAGAACGCCCGCGAGGAGGCGGCCGCCCGTACCGGCTCCCCGGTGCTCGTGTGCGACACCGACTCCTTCGCGACGACGGTGTGGCACGAGCGGTACGTCGGCGGACGCAACCCGCTCGTCGAGCACACGGCGGACCGGGTGGCCCATCACCTGTGGCTGCTCACCGACCACGAGGGCGTCGCCTTCGAGGACGACGGGCTGCGCGACGGCGAGGAGCTGCGGCCCTGGATGACCGACCGCTTCCGCGCCGAACTCACCGGCACCGGAAGGAACTTCATCGAGGTCACCGGAAGCCGCCAGGAGCGACTTGCGACCGCCGTCGAGGCGGTCGACGCGCTGCTCGCCGAGGGCTGGGACTTCGCCGCACCCCTTCCGGAGCGGCGATGAGCGGCTCCGCGCCCGAGGGCTACGACCCGCACGCCTTCGAACCGTTCGCGGTCACCGTCGACCTGGCCGTCTTCACGGTCCGCGACACCCGGCTGCACGTCCTGCTCGTCGAGCGGGGCGAGGAGCCGTACAAGGGCCACTGGGCGCTGCCCGGCGGCTTCGTCCTGCCCCGCGAGTCCGCCGGGGACGCGGCCCGCCGGGAGCTGGCCGAGGAGACCGGGCTGAGCGAGGACACCGTCTCGGCCCTCCACCTGGAACAGCTGCGGACGTACAGCGACCCGGACCGCGACCCGAGGATGCGCGTCGTCTCCGTCGCCTACGCCGCGCTCGTACCGGATCTGCCCGAACCGCGCGGCGGCGGCGACGCGGCCAGCGCCCGCTGGTGGGACGCCGGAGCGCTCGGCGAGCTCGCCTTCGACCACGACCGCATCCTCGCCGACGCACACCTCAGGATCGGCGCCAAACTCGAGTACACCTGCCTGGCCACCGCGTTCTGCCCGCCCGAATTCACCCTGGGAGAGCTCCAGCAGGTGTACGAGACGGTCTGGGGCGTCGAGCTGGACCGGCCCAACTTCCGGCGCAAGGTCCTCACCACGCCCGGCTTCGTCCAGGCCGTGGAGGGATCACCGCGCCGCACCGGAGGACGGGGCAAACCGGCCGCCCTCCACCGGGCGGGCGCCGCCACCGCCCTGCACCCTCCACTGCTGCGACCGGAAGGAAGAAGCACGTGATCGTGACCAGGACCATCACCAAACAGGCCGCCACCGGCGCGCTGACCGGGCTCGCGCTCGGCGACGCGCTGGGCTTCCCGACCGAGTTCAACAACGTTCCGTCGATCCTCGCCAAGTGCGGGCCGTGGCGCCGGATGTCGCTGCCCAGGCCGGCCGTCGTCAGCGACGACACCCAGATGACCCTGGCCCTGGGCCGCGGCATCCGCACCGCCATGGACCGCGGGCTGCTCACCCCGCTGCGGCTGCTGCGTCCGGTGCGCGAGGAGTTCGTCGACTGGTACCACTCGCCCGACAACAACCGCGCCCCCGGACGCACCTGCATGACCGCCTGCCGGCTGCTCGACAGCGACCGGGTCTGGCAGGAGGCGAGCCAGACCGGCTCGAAGGGCTGCGGCGCCGACATGCGGGTCGCCCCCGTCGGACTCGCCCCCGGTCTGAGCGACGAACAGCGCGCCGGAGCCGCCCAGTTGCAGGCGGCGCTCACCCACGGCCACCCGACCGCGCTCGCCGCGTCCGACCTGATGGCCCGTGCTGTGTACCTGCTGGCGCAGGGCGCGGAACCGTTGGGACTGATCGGGCAGCTGCGCAGCTACGCGTACGAGAACAGCGGCAACTACCACACGCGCTGGCTCGGCGAGCTCTGGCGGTACGCCGGCGACTCCTCACCGGAGCTCTACATCCAGCGGGGCTGGGAAGAGTGCCTCACCGCGCTGGCACGCGTCCAGGACGCCCTGCGCAACCCGTCCCCGGAGACGGACCCCTGCGAGTCGACCGGCGACGGCTGGATCGCCGAGGACGCCCTCGCGACGGCCCTGCACTGCTTCCTGCTCTTCCCGGACGAACCGGTCACCGCCCTGCGCCGCGCCGCCTGCACCCGGGGCGACTCGGACTCCCTCGGCTGCCTGACCGGCGCGCTCGCAGGCGCCCACCTGGGCTCGGGCGCCTGGCCCAAGGAGTGGTCGGAGCGGATCGAGTACCGGAGCGACCTGTTGTCGCTGGGGGCCCTCTGGGACGCTTGAGCCATGCGCACGGACACCACGCACCTCCAGGAGGCCGGACTGCCGGTCACCGATCTCGGCCCGGTCATCGCCGGGGAGCGCCATCCGCTGCTGTTCGCCACGGTCTCCGGGGCGCATCTGTACGGGTTCCCCTCCCGGGACTCGGATGTGGACCTGCGGGGGGTCCACGTCCTGCCCGCGGAGGACCTCCTCGGGCTCCGGGAGCCCGAGGAGACGCGCTCGCGGATGTGGGACAGCGACGGCGTCGAGATGGACCTCGTCACCCACGACCTCCGCAAGTTCGTCCGCCTGATGCTGAAGCCGAACGGCTACGTGCTGGAGCAGCTGCTCTCCCCGCTGGTCGTGCACACGAGCGCCCTGCACGCCGAACTGGTGGCCCTGGCCCCGGCCGTCCTCACCCGCAACCACGCCCACCACTACCGGGGATTCGCCAACACCCAGTGGCGGCTCTTCGAGCGGACCGGTGAGCTGAAGCCGCTGCTCTACACCTTCCGGGCGCTGCTCACCGGCATCCATCTGATGCGCAGCGGTGAGGTGCTGGCCCGGCTGCCGGCCCTGCTCGCCCGGGTGGCGGCGCCGGATTACCTCCCGGGCCTGATCGCGGCGAAGGCCGAGGCCGAGCACGGGGGAGCGGAGGGTGTGGACCGGGCGCAGGCGGCCCGGGACGTCGAGTCGCTGCACCGGGTGCTCGACGCGGCGCAGGCCGGCACGGCGCTCCCGGACGGGCCGGGCGGGTTCGAAGCGCTGCACGAACTGGTGGTGCGGGCCCGGCTCGCTCCGGTGTCAGCCGGCTGAACCGCGCTCGGCCTGCCGGTCGGCCGGCGCCGCCGCCCGCCGGGTGCGGAACAGGAAGTCCTCGACCCGTGCCCGGTCCGGCCCGGCCGGCAGCGGGGACGCGGCGGCCGCCCGGTCGTTCTCCTCGGCCAGTCTCGTCATGCGCCGCTCCACCTCCGTCCAGGGCACCTCGCCCCGCTTGACCGCCAGCAACTCCTCGCGGTCCGCTCCCACGTCGATGGTGAGTTCTCCCGTACGCAGCAGGTCCCGGCCGCTCGCCAGCAGCCGCAGCAGGTGCATGGCGTGCTTCCACCGCGGCGCCCCGTGCTGCCGCACGTCCGCCTCCAGCTTCCTGCGCTGGCCCAGGGCGTAGCGGACGAAGGTTCCGTGCGCCTGCCGGGACAGGAAGGCCCCGCGCAGCGAGAGGAGTTCACGGCCGGTCGCGTCGGCGTGCTCCACCAGGGGGGAGTGCAGGCACTCCAGCACATTGGGGTTGGCCCGCAGCGCCAGTTCGCAGAAGCGTTCCAGCTCCCAGGAGAACTGCTCGTCGGCCGGTCCCTCGATGTGGGACGGAGGCTTGTCGAACCGCCAGAACATCGCGGTCGGCGCGAGGAAGACGCCCCGCCGGTCGGTGTCGCTGCCGTCCGTGGCGAGTCCGAAGGCGCGCGAGCCCATCACACAGGAGTAGACCGTGTGGTCGCGGACCAGCGCCTCGTCGGAGGGAGTGATCATGCCGGGAGGCTACGCGAGGGCGGTGCGGCTCCGCTCCGGGTATTTCCGCGGAGGCCCGTGACGACTTCCTGTACAGTTGTCCAGGAAGTCGGCGTGGGCCGACGCGGAAGGTCGTCAGGTCGTTCACCATGCAGACAGCAGCCCAGGTGCTGGTCGCGCTCGTCGCGCTGATCCACGCCTATTTCCTGGTCCTCGAAATGTTCCTCTGGGACACCCCGCGGGGCCGCAAGGTCTTCGCCACGACACCCGAGTTCTCCCGGGAGAGCGCGCCGCTGGCCGCGAACCAGGGGCTCTACAACGGGTTCATGGCCGCCGGGCTCGTCTGGAGCCTGATCGCCGGCGACCCGGTGGCCCACCAGGCGCGGATCTTCTTCCTCTGCTGTCTGGTCGTAGCCGGGGTGTACGGCGCCGCGACCGTCAACCGGAAGATCCTCCTCGTGCAGGCGGCCCCCGCCGCGGCGGCCCTCGTGCTCGTCCTGACGGCGGGCTGAGCGATGACGCCGGCCGCGGCCGGGGGCAGTGGCGACCCGCGGACCGCACGCACCCGTGGCCGGCTGCGTGCGGCGCTCCTCGCGGCGTGCGGGGAACAGCCGCTGGACCGGGTCAGCGTCTCCGAGATCGTCCGCCGGGCCGGGGTGGGCCGGGCCACCTTCTACCTCCACTACGACGATCTGCGTGCCCTCGCGGTGGACGCCTGCGCCGAGCTCGTCCGGCAGGCAGTGGACGCCCTGCACGCCTGGGACGGCGCCCCGCCGGGCCCCGACGCGCCGCCCGCCGAGCTCACCGGACTGCTGGACGCCGTCCGGGACCGCGCCGAGGTCTACCGGAGCCTGCTGGGCCCGGGGGGTGGCGGACCGCTCGGCGAGCTGCTGCACGAGGAGCTCAGGGCACGCAGCCTCGCCGAACTCACCCGCCGCCGCCCGGCGGGCACCGGCGCCGAAGTGATCGCCAGTGCCGTCGCCGGTCTGTTCGCCGGCGTCCTCGCCGACTGGGTGCACGGACGCGTCGACGCCACCCCCGCGCAGCTCGCCGGAAGGGTCTGGCGGATGCTGGTCGCCGTGCACGCCACCGCCGCGTCTCACGGACAGGGCGAACCGGCGCGGGACCGCACCGGCCCTCTACGCTGAAACAGCCGGAACACAGGCGCACGAAGCGGTACGGACAACAAGGAGCACGACGTGGCGGTACGAGCGGTCCGCGGAGCCGTCCAGCTGGAGCGGGACGAGGCCGGACACATGGACGAGCAGGTCAGCGCCCTGCTCGCCGCCGTCCTCGAGCGCAACAGCCTCGTCGCGGACGATCTGATCAGCATCTGGTTCACGGCCACCCCCGACCTGCACAGCGACTTCCCGGCCGCCGCCGCACGCGGCATCGGTATCGTCGACGTGCCGCTGATCTGCGCCCAGGAACTGGACATCGAGGGGGCCATGCCCCGGGTGGTGCGGATCCTCGCCCATATCGAGACCTATCTCCCCAAGGCGGAGATCGCGCACGTCTACCTCGGCGCCACCGCCGCCCTTCGCAAGGACATCGCCCAGTGAGAACCGCCGTCGTCATCGGAACGGGCCTCGTCGGTACCTCCGCGGCCCTCGCCCTCGCGGGGCGTGGCATCAAGGTCCACCTAGTCGACCACGACCCGGAGTCGGCCCGCACGGCGGCCGCGCTCGGCGCCGGCACCGACGATGCGCCCGGACAGCGGGTCGATCTGGCGATCGTCGCCGTACCGCCGGCCCACACCGCCTCCGTGCTCGCCGCCGCCATGCGCAGCGGCGTCGCCCGCGGCTACCTCGACGTCGCCAGCGTCAAGGGCGGACCCCGTCGCGAGCTGGAGGCGCTCGGCGCCGACCTCAGCCCGTACGTCGGTACGCACCCGATGGCCGGCAAGGAACGCTCCGGCCCGCTCGCCGCCACCGCGGACCTCTTCGAGGGCCGCCCCTGGGTCCTCACACCGACCCGGGACACCGACACCGAGGTGCTCAACCTCGCGCTGGAACTGGTCGCCCTCTGCCGGGCCGTGCCGGTCGTCATGGACGCCGACGCCCACGACCGGGCCGTCGCGCTCGTCTCCCACACCCCTCAGCTGATCTCCTCGATGGTCGCCGCCCGGCTGGAGGAGGCCGACGAGACCGCGGTGCGGCTGTGCGGACAGGGGATCAGGGACGTCACCAGGATCGCCGCCTCCGATCCCCGGATGTGGGTGGAGATCCTCTCCGCCAACCCGGGGCCCGTCGCAGACGTCCTCGCCGGCGTCGCCGCCGATCTGGAGGAGACCGTCACCGCGCTGCGGGGGCTGCAGTCCGCCGACGAGGAAAAGCGCCGCGCGGGCACCGAAGGCATCCAGGACGTCCTGCGGCGCGGCAACGCCGGCCGGGTCAGGGTGCCGGGGAAGCACGGGGCGGCCCCCGCCTCGTACGAGATCGTGGCCGTCCTGATCAGCGACCGGCCTGGCGAGCTGGCCAGGATCTTCGCGGACGCCGGCCGGGCCGGGGTCAACGTCGAGGACGTACGGATCGAGCACGCCACCGGCCAGCAGGCGGGCGTCGTCCAGCTCATGGTCGAACCCAGCGCCGCCCCCGCGCTGAGCGCCTCCCTCCGCGACCGGGGCTGGTCCCTCCGGCAGTGAGCCCGAAGGCGTCCCGGAAGGCACTTGTCCACAGGGGTGGTCGGGCCCGCGTCCACACTCGGTAACCTTGTGCGGGGCGGGTTCGCGCGTCCCGTCCCGCCCACCCCCGTGTACCAGGAAGGTGTCCACCACCGTGGAAACCGTAAGCACCGCCGCCCGGACCGCCCCGGCCGCAGTGATCGTCGCCATCGACGGGCCCTCCGGCACCGGCAAGTCCAGCACGTCCAAGGCCGTCGCCACCCAGCTCGGCCTGAGCTATCTGGACACCGGTGCCCAGTACCGGGCGATCACCTGGTGGATGCTGAACAACGGCATCGACGTGCACGACGCGGTGGAGGTGGCGACCGCGGCCGCCAAGCCCGTCATCGTCTCCGGCACCGACCCCACCGGCCCGACGATCACCGTCGACGGCGAGGACGCCTCCGGCCCGATCCGTACACAGGAGGTCACCTCCAAGGTCAGCGCCGTCAGCGCGGTCCCCGAGGTGCGCACCCGGATCACCGAGCTGCAGCGCACCATCGCCCAGGGCGCGGAGCGGGGCATCGTGGTCGAGGGCCGTGACATCGGCACCACCGTGCTGCCCGACGCCGACATCAAGATCTTCCTGACCGCTTCGCCCGAGGCGCGCGCCGCCCGCCGCAGCGGAGAGGTGAAGGGCTCCGATCTCGCCTCCACCAAGGAGGCGCTGATCAAGCGGGACGCCGCGGACTCCGGCCGCAAGACCTCGCCGCTCGCCAAGGCGGACGACGCCGTCGAGGTGGACACCACCGAACTGACCCTTCAGCAGGTCATCGAGTGCGTCGTCACCCTCGTGGGGGAGAAGCGGGTCACGAAGTGACACCTGCCACCGGTGCGCCCACGCTGCGCGGGGCGGCGGTCGGGCGGGGCATCGGGATCGGGCTGATGTACGGGCTCTTCAAGCCCCGGGTGCTCGGCGCGTGGCGGGTCCCCGCCTCGGGACCCGTCATACTCGCGGTGAACCACTCGCACAACATCGACGGTCCGATGCTGATGGGCACCGCGCCCCGGCCCGTCCACTTCCTGATCAAGAAAGAGGCGTTCGTCGGCCCCCTGGACCCGTTCCTGCGCGGAATCGGTCAGCTGAAGGTGGACCGTACGACCGCCGACCGCACCGCCATCACCCACGCCCTGGGCGTACTGGAGGACGGCGGCGTGCTCGGGATCTTCCCCGAGGGCACCAGGGGCGAAGGGGACTTCGCCGCACTGCGCGCCGGGCTCGCGTACTTCGCCGTACGCGGCGGGGCGCCGATCGTGCCCGTGGCCGTACTGGGAAGCACCGAGCGCCGCGGACGGTTGATATCAGCGCTGCCGCCGCTGCGCAGCCGCGTGGACGTCGTCTTCGGCGAAGCCTTCGAGGCGGGCGACGGGAGCGGCAGGCGGACGCGCAAGGCGCTGGACGAGGCGACGTTGCGCATCCAGGGACGGCTGACGGGCCACCTGGAGCAGGCCAGACGCCTCACCGGGCGTGCTGGGTAAGACTTGAGTAGTGGACCGCGTGCTGCGCGGCCCATCGATGATGATGCAAAGAGGAACGGACTTCATGAACGACCAGATTCACTCCGACGGCTCGGACCACGAGCACGGAGCGCTTGGCGATGCCGAGTACGCGGAGTTCATGGAGCTCGCCGCGCAGGAGGGCTTCGACCCCGAGGACGTCGAGGGCGCCATCGGTGAGGCCGGTCACGGACCGCTTCCCGTCCTGGCCGTCGTCGGCCGTCCGAACGTCGGCAAGTCGACCCTGGTGAACCGGATCATCGGCCGCCGGGAGGCAGTCGTCCAGGACAAGCCCGGTGTCACCCGTGACCGCGTCAGCTACGAGGCGGAATGGGCGGGCCGCCGCTTCAAGGTCGTCGACACCGGCGGCTGGGAGCAGGACGTCCTCGGCCTGGACGCCTCCGTCGCCGCACAGGCCGAGTACGCCATCGAGACGGCCGACGCGGTCGTCTTCGTGGTGGACTCCACCGTCGGTGCCACGGACACCGACGAGGCCGTCGTCAAACTGCTGCGCCGGGCCGGCAAGCCCGTCGTGCTCTGTGCCAACAAGGTCGACGGGCAGAGCGGCGAGGCGGATGCCTCCGCGCTCTGGTCGCTGGGCCTGGGACAGCCGCACCCGGTCTCCTCGCTGCACGGCCGCGGCACAGGCGACATGCTCGACGCCGTCCTGGAGGCCCTTCCCGAGGCGCCGGCCCAGTCCTTCGGCACCGCCGTCGGCGGACCGCGCCGGATCGCGCTGATCGGCCGTCCGAACGTCGGCAAGTCCTCGCTGCTGAACAAGGTCGCCAACGAGGACCGCGTCGTCGTCAACGAACTGGCCGGCACCACCCGTGACCCGGTCGACGAGCTGATCACGCTCGGCGGCATCACCTGGAAGTTCATCGACACCGCCGGTATCCGGCGACGCGTCCACCTCCAGGAGGGCGCGGACTACTACGCCTCGCTGCGTACCGCGGCCGCGGTCGAGAAGGCCGAGGTCGCCGTCATCCTGATCGACTCCAGCGAGTCGATCAGCGTCCAGGATCAGCGCATCGTGACCATGGCCGTCGAGGCCGGACGCGCGATCGTCGTCGCCTTCAACAAGTGGGACACCCTCGACGAGGAGCGCCGCTACTACCTGGAGCGCGAGATCGAGACGGAGCTCGCGCAGGTCGCGTGGGCCCCCCGGGTCAATGTCTCGGCCCTCACCGGCCGCCACATGGAGAAGCTGGTCCCGGCGATCGAGACCGCGCTCGCAGGCTGGGAGACCCGCGTCCCCACGGGCCGGCTGAACGCCTTCCTCGGTGAGATCGTCGCCTCCCACCCGCACCCCATCCGCGGCGGCAAGCAGCCGCGCATCCTCTTCGGCACCCAGGCGGGCACCACGCCGCCGCGCTTCGTGCTCTTCGCCTCCGGCTTCCTGGAGCACGGCTACCGGCGCTTCGTCGAGCGACGGCTGCGTGAGGAGTTCGGCTTCGAGGGCACCCCGATCCACATCTCGGTCCGGGTCCGCGAGAAGCGCGGCCGCAACAAGTAGACAGCGCACGACGCGGTCCCGGTGCCGAGCGCCGGGGCCGGGTCCCGTGGCCCCGCTGGGCCCCGGACACGACAGAGCCCCTGACCGGCTCGCACCGCGAGCGGTCAGGGGCTCTGTCGTACGCTCAGGCCCCGCGGGAGCCCGGCGGCAGCGCGGGCCGCACCCGCCCGGCGTGCCGTCCCACCCGCTGCCACGAGCCGAGGCTCCCGGTGTGTGTACTGGGGCTGCTGCTGTGCCCGGCTGCTCCGCCCGTCCCGCTGGACGTCACCGTTCCGCCGTGTCCCGAGTGACCGCTGAGCGGGGCACGGGAGCCGAAGAACCCGCTGCCGAACGTCGGGAGCCCCAGGCTCTCCTCCCCGGTCCGGTCACCCGGCAACGCCCTGAACGAGCGGCGGTACTCGGAGTACAGCGCGTCGTAGATCGGGGTGCGGGACGGGCCACCCGATGGATCCTGCGCGGGACGCATGGCAGGGATCGGGCTCGGACGCTGGTGGGAGGGGTCGTATGAGTGCACGTAGGTGCCAACGACCCCGTCGCCCGTCGGATGCGGGCCCGCCGGAGAAATAGCTGTTCGACGGGCGGTCCCGGGGTGCACGGACATGATCAGGTCCCGGCAAGCGGCATCGCGGCGGCGACCAGGATCCCGCCGGCCGCGGCCTTCTCCAGCGCGTCGCGCAGCAGGTCCTCACGGGGCTGCTGGCCGATCGAACCGGCGGGGGCGGCGTAGACGAGCACCGTCTGCGACTTGTTGGCCGCCGTCCGCCAGCCCTCGGTCACCTGGAGCGGCGCGTGCGCCTGCCACCAGGCCACCGGGGCGCCCCCGCCCGTGCCCGGCTGGAGCACCGCGTGCAGCTGCCCCATGGCGAGCAGGATCGACCAGCCGTGCAGCACCTCGGGGACCTGATCCATCCGCCCGGCCGGGTGGAAGCCCTGCTCCAGCAGCAGTTGCAGGAACTCGTCGCCACCGCTGCCGTCCGTGCCGGGGCGGGCGATCGCCCCGGTCGGTTCGACGACCAGTGCCGGATGGAGTTCGTCGTCGATCAGCACGAGACCGCTGGTGATCCCCAGCACGGCCTGCTCCGGTGCCGACGGGTCCTGTCCGTCCTGTTCGCTGCCGGTGATGCTGCGCACGGCCCCCTGCAACTGCTCCTCGGCGACCTGGACGACCTGTGAGGGGATGCAGGTCGCGTGGGCGAAGGCGAGGACCGCCGTCTCGTCACCGACGAACAGCACCGTGCTGGTGCGTTCCTGCTCGGAGTCGCCGGGGGTGCGGCAGGAGGTGCAGTCGTAACTGCCGGGGGCGTTGTCGCCGACGAGCAGCCGGTCGGCTTCGGCGTCGCCGATCTCGGCGCGTACGTCCTCGCTGACGTCGAGCATGCGCGGCACGGGTGGCTCCTCGAACTCGGTACGTGCGCCGGGCGGTTCCCGGCTCATGAAGAAGACAACGGGTGAGCCGCTGCCGGGGTCACGCGGGAAGGCGAACGGAATCGAACCGGGGGAGCGGTCGCTTCGCCGATACCCGTACAAGTCATGACATCGAGGAGCGCCGTTGGTGGCCGTCGGCCGGCGGGGGACGGCCACCGGCGGCCCACCGCCGGAGCGGCCGCTCCGGCGCCGGAAAGCGGTGATTCGGGTCGTCCGCTATACGGGCGTAGCGGGACGGCGGGGCCGGTCCGATGGTGTAGATATTGTGAGCATGGGATAAGGGTGCGATAAGGAAGGATGAATTCCCGATGGGATTCCCGCCCGTGGGAGGGTATTCCGCAGGTGAATCGAGGTGCGGCCGGCGGGAGATATCCGTGCCGTTTTCCGGCTCTCTCCGTAGATCGTTTTCCGGCCTGTGTGATTACTGTGCGTCCGGTTGTGAATCGCACGTTCGAGTGAGGGAGTTCCGCGGGAACACGTGTGGTGATCCTGTGACACAAGCGTGACCGGTGGGGGACGTGGGGATGCCGTGCGCCCGTCCGGCGCCCCGGCTACCGCCGCCGTCCGGAGCAGCCTACGGTGAGGGGTATGGCACCCATACCGACCCCGTCCGCCCAGCCCGAAGACGCGCCCGGAGCCTATGTCGGCCTCTCCGCCGAGACCGCCGAACGGCAGGCCAGGGAGCGTGGCTGGACCACGGTCAGAGCCCTTCCTCCGGGCACCGTCATCACCATGGAGTTCCGGAGCGGCCGGATCAACTTCGAGGTCGACGGCGGCGCCGTGAGGCGCTGCTGGATCGGCTGAGGCCGCCTGGGACGCCCGAACCGGAAGAAGGGCCCCGGCCGGTGGCCGGGGCCCTTCTGTGCGTATCGGCGCGGCGCCCCGGGTCAGCCGCCGGCCACCGGCCGGGCCTGCGTCGTGCCGCCGCGCGGTGTGCGGTCCGCGTGCGGCGGGCGGCGGCTGCCGGCCGGGGTGACCGGGGTGCGCTCCGAGCGCACCGGGTGGCCGGGGTGCGGGGGAGGGGCGGCCGTGTGGGCGCGCGGGCGGCTGCCCGTGGCCGTCACCACGGCGGCCTGGCGGCCCCCTGCGGCGACCGGGCCGGGGGCCGGGGTTCGCGCGGCGGTATCGCCCACGGCCTGCTGTCCCGCGGGTACCGGCAGCGGATCGCCCGCTGGGGCGGGCCGCGGCGGAACGAGCCTGCTGCGGGCGCTCAGCCGCTCGCGGGCGGCGAAGATCCAGTTCTCCGCGCGGGTGATCAGCGGCTCGCACCACGGCAGGCCGAGCAGGATCAGCAGGCCCGCAGCCCAGCCGAGCACCACGTCGCTGAGCCAGTGCGTGCCGAGGTAGACCGTCGTCAGACCGACCCCGAGCGACACCACCGCGGACATCGCCGACAGATAGCGCCTGGCCCGGGGGGTGGCGGCCAGGTACGCGAGGATTCCCCAGGTCACGACCGCGTTGGCGGTGTGCCCGGAGGGAAATATATCGCCGCCGTCGAACAGTTCGGCCGAACCGATCTGGGTCGCGTAGTGCGGGCCGAGCCGGCCGAGGCCGTACTTGACCGCCCCCACCGTCGCGTTGAGCAGCAGCAGCGAGGCGCCCAGCGTGAGCAGCGGCCGCAGGGTGTGCTGCCGCCAGGAGCGCCAGCCGAGCCAGCAGGCGACCATGACGGCCGTGGGTCCGCGCTGGCCGAGCACGACGTAGTAGTCGAGGAAGGCGTGGATCTGGGGCCACTGCTGGTAAGGCCGGAAGAGCATGACCTTCCAGTCCAGGGTCACCAGCCAGGACGACATGAGCACGGCAATGACGATGGCGAGATAGAACGCCAACGTCCCGCCGAAGAGAGCGATGCGGTGACGGCTCATCCGCGGTGTCTCTATCTTCGGCGGTTCCGGCTCCCGGTCCAGGCGGGCAAAGATGTCGGTACGCACCCAATCGACGTTACAGCGAGTGAGTGGGTGACCCGGCCGATCCGGCCGCTTTGTGATGACGATGTGATGTGGACTTTGTCTCAGCCGGGACGGTTTTCCTCGGCCGCCGGAGAATCCCGAGTTCCTTCCGTTCTATTTATTCGACTCCCGTGCCGATGGAGTTTTTCGATATTGACGGAAAAGCGCACGGGATGTCGAAGTACTTATTGCGAGACATCCGGCGGGGCGGAACGGACGGTGTCGGTCCGGTTACCCGACGCCTTCGTCGGGCGTCCGGGGAGCGCCGCACGGCGCCACCCGACCGCCCCGTACCGCCGTGAGGCGGCCGGTCACCGCAGGTCGCGAGGGGTCCGGGAGCAGACCGGATGAGGGCGGCGCAGTGGCGTACGCCACACCGGGAGCCTTTCGGGGTATGAGATGGACCACGTGTGCCCCTGCCGAACTCGCGTACGCTGACGGATCACTCGCCCGTCGATGCCGGGCCCGGAGGGACAGCGGACGCTGAACCCCAGGAGGCCTGCCGAGCGCGAGGAACCTTTTGGGAGGTAGATGCATGTCCGGGACGACCACAGCCCGAACCCGCCTGCGCGCAGCCGCCGACGGTGCCAATCGATGGGTCGTCCTGGTCGTCCTCTGTCTCAGTCTGCTGCTCGTGGCGCTCGACGCCACGGTGCTGCACGTCGCCGTCCCCGCCGTCACCGAGGACCTGCGGCCCAGCGCCGTCGGCCTGCTGTGGATCGTGGACGCGTACCCGCTGGTCTGCGCCTCCCTGCTGATCCTCTTCGGCACCCTCGGTGACCGGGTCGGACGGCGGCGGATCCTGCTGCTCGGCTACGCGCTCTTCGGTGTCGCCTCCGCCGTCGCCGCCATGGCCGACAGCGCCGGCGTGCTCATCGCGGCCCGGGCCCTGCTCGGCGTCGGCGGCGCGATGATCATGCCGGCCACCCTGTCGATCCTGCGCCAGGTCTTCCCGGACCGGCGCGAGCGGGCCATGGCGATCGGAGTGTGGTCCGCGGTCGCCGCGGTCGGCGCCGCCACCGGACCTGTCATCGGCGGCTTCCTCGTCGAGCACTTCTGGTGGGGCTCCGTCTTCCTGATCAACATTCCGCTGATGGCCCTGATCCTTCCGCTCGGCCGCCTGCTGCTCCCCGAGTCGCGTGGCAGCAACGACGGCCCGTGGGACGTGTTCGGCGCGCTGATGGCAGCCGCGGGCGTGCTCGGCGTGGTCCTGGGCGTGAAGAGGGCGGGCACCGGCGAAGGCCTGTTCGCACCGGCCACGCTCGTCCCCCTGCTGGTCGGGGCCGCGCTGCTCGTCGCGTTCGTCCGCCGGCAGAAGCGCCGTGCGCATCCGCTGATCGACATCGGGATGTTCGCCAGGCCCGCCTTCTCCACCGCAGTGGGCTGCATCGTCCTCGCCATGCTGGCCCTGGTCGGCCTGGAGCTGATCGCCGTCCAGTACCTCCAGCTCGTGCTGGGCCTCAGCCCGCTGGAGACCGGCCTGCGGCTGCTGCCGCTCACCTTCGCGGCGATGGCCGCGGGTGCCACCGGCTCGTACACCCTGCGCCGGATCGGGCCGCGCCGGATGGTCGGCTGGGGCTTCGTCCTGACGGCGGTCTCGGTGCTGATGCTGACCGCCATGGGCCAGCACGACCGGCCCGGCCTGCTGACCGCCTCCTTCGTCGTGCTCGGCTTCGGCCTCCAGTCCACGCTCTTCGGCGCGTACGAGTCGATGCTCAGCGAGGCGCCCGCCGAACGGGCCGGCGGGGCGGCCGCGATCGGCGAGACCTCCTACCAGCTGGGCGCCGGCATGGGGATAGCGCTGCTCGGCAGTGTCATGAACGCCGCCTACACCCCGGGCCTCTCGAAGCTGCCGCAGGAGGGGGTGCCCGACTCGGCCGGGGCCGCCGCCGCCCACTCGCTCGGTGAGGCGTATCAGGTGGCCTCGCGGCTGGGCGGCCCGCTCGGTCAGGTGCTGCGCTCCACCGCCCGGGACGCCTTCATCGACGGACTGCACATCACGCTGCTGGTCAGCGCGGCCCTGCTGCTGCTCGGGGCGCTCGCCGCCCTGCGGCTGCCGCGGGTGATGGAGTGCCCGCCGCCGCTCTGTGAACTCCGTGAGTCCGTGGACGCCCGGCAGCCTGCCGAGGCCCGCGATGACGAGGATCTCCGCGGCCGGGACGCCCGCGAGACACCGGTCCAGGACCGGCCCAAGGTGCTGCTTCCGCTGCCCGGCGCGCGGCGGCCCGCCGAGGCCACCGGCTCTGGACGCGCGGCACACTGAGCCGTAACGTCGGCAGGACGCCGTAACTAACACTGCTAGTTTTCGGCGTCCCGTACCGACCTCAGTACCGTGCGAGCCGCCGGAGGCACCCCCTCATGTCCACCACTCCGTCCTCGAAACTCCCGCCCTTCGACCCCCGCGACCCGATCGGCATCGACGACCTCCTGGGCGCCGAGGATCTCGCGATCCGCGACACCGTCCGGACCTGGGCCGCCGACCGGGTCCTGCCGCACATCGCCGAGTGGTACGAGAACGGCGAGCTGCCCGGTATCCGTGAGCTGGCCCGCGAACTCGGTTCGCTCGGCGCCCTCGGCATGTCCCTGCAGGGCTATGGCTGCGCGGGCGCCACCGCCGTCCAGTACGGTCTGGCCTGCCTGGAGCTGGAGGCGGCCGACTCCGGGATCCGCTCACTCGTCTCCGTGCAGGGCTCACTCGCGATGTACGCCATCCACCGTTTCGGCTCCGAGGAGCAGAAGCAGCGGTGGCTGCCCGGCATGGCGGCCGGCGAGACCATCGGCTGCTTCGGCCTCACCGAGCCGGACCACGGCTCCGACCCGGCGGGCATGCGCACGTACGCCAAGCGCGACGGAGCGGACTGGGTCCTCAACGGCCGCAAGATGTGGATCACCAACGGCTCGGTCGCCGGAGTCGCCGTCGTCTGGGCGCAGACCGACGAGGGCAGCGCGGGCGCGGGCATCCGCGGCTTCGTCGTGCCGACCGACGCCCCCGGCTTCTCCGCACCCGAGATCCGGCACAAGTGGTCCCTGCGCGCCTCGGTCACCAGCGAGCTGGTCCTCGACGACGTACGGCTGCCGGCCGATGCCATGCTGCCCGGAGCCAGCGGTCTGCGCGGCCCGCTCAGCTGCCTCAGCCACGCCCGCTACGGCATCGTCTGGGGAGCCATGGGCGCCGCACGGGCCAGCTTCGAGGCAGCCGTCGACTACGCGAGGACCCGTGAGCAGTTCGGCAAGCCGATCGGCGGCTTCCAGCTCACCCAGGCCAAGCTCGCCGACATGGCCGTCGAACTGCACAAGGGCATCCTGCTCGCCCACCACCTGGGGCGCCGGATGGACGCGGGCAGGCTCCGCCCGGAGCAGGTCAGCTTCGGAAAGCTGAACAACGTGCGTGAGGCCATCGAGATCTGCCGCACCTCGCGCACGATTCTCGGCGCCAACGGGATCTCGCTCGAGTACCCGGTGATGCGGCACGCGACGAATCTGGAGTCGGTGCTCACCTACGAGGGAACCGTGGAGATGCACCAGCTGGTGCTGGGCAAGGCGCTCACCGGTCTGGACGCGTTCCGGTAGAGCCGGGACGGCCGGACCGATCCGGTGAGCGCCCCGCTCAGCTCTGGTTGAAGAAGCCGTCGGCCGGCCGGCCGGCGGCTTCGCCGTTGACGACCTGGGTGTCGGCGGGGGTCAGCAGGAAGACCCGGGTGGCCACGCGGTCGATCGAACCGCGCAGTCCGAAGATCAGCCCTGCGGCGAAGTCCACCACGCGCTTGGCGTCGGCGGAGTCCATGGAAGTGAGGTTCATGATCACCGGGACGCCGTCCCGGAAGAGCTCACCGACGCTCCGGGCGTCCCGGAAGCTGTCCGGGGTCACGGTGGCGATCCGGCGGCCCGTCTCCTCGGCCGCCTCGGACGCCACCCGCACCCGCGGATCGGTCACCCAGGCCTGACCGGTCCCGGTCCGTGCACCCTCGGAGTACTCGTCGTCGTCGTAGTACCGCTCGTCGTTGTCCTCTACGAGGCCCAGCCAGGCACTCGCCTTGCGCACCGATCCCATGGACGCCTCCTCTCACCGCGGTTCCTTGGCGTTCCGCATCTCTTTCGTATCCCTATGGTCGTCCATGATGCGGATCGAGCGCCAAGGGGATAGGCGGCGCGCAGGGCATTCGTGACGGTACTGGTGCAGAGGATGTGGCGATTCGTCAAGGTTCCTCCCGCAAAAGGGCCCTGGAGAAAGAAAATATGATCCGCCGGTCCGTACGGGTGACATGGGGCGCGTACGGGTGAACGAGGCGGTCGATACGATGCACATCGCGCACGCGTCCGAGCGCGGCGCACAGGTGAACGACTCCCGGGGGATCGTCGTGTTCGGAATCGTCAGGCCCTGCGCCCACCGCCTTTCGGAGGGGCTCAAGGCTGAGTGGATGGCCCATCTGTGCGGACTCTGTCTGGCACTTCGATCCGACCACGGGCAGTTCGCCCGGATCGTCACGAACTACGACGGCCTGATCGTCTCGGTCCTGACGGAGGCTCAGACCGAACGCACCCCCGCGCAGCGCCGCAAGGCCGGGCCCTGCCCGCTGCGCGCGATGCGGACAGCGCCGGTCGCCCGGGGTGAGGGTGCCAGGCTGGCGGCCGCCGTCTCGCTGGTGCTGGCGTCGGCGAAGGTGCGCGATCACGTCGCCGACCGGGACGGCCTGTTGAAGCGGCGTCCGGTGGCCGCGGCCGCCCGCCGGGTGGCCGCGGGCTGGGACCGTGCCGGGGCGCGCACCGGCGCACAGCTCGGCTTCGACACCGCGTTGCTCGTCGACGCCGTCGACCGGCAGACCGGAATCGAGCTGCTCGCGGGACCGGGCACCCCGCTGCTGACGGTCACCGAGCCCACCGAGACCGCCACCGCGGCGGCCTTCGCGCACACCGCCGTCCTCGCGGGCAAGCCGCAGAACGCCGCGCCGCTGGCCGAGGCCGGACGCCTCTTCGGGCGACTCGCGCATCTGCTGGATGCCGTGGAGGACCAGGAAGCTGACGCCGCGTCGGGTGCCTGGAACCCGCTCACCGCGACCGGCACATCGCGCGCCGAGGCCCGGCGGCTCTGCGACGACGCGCTGCGCGGCGTACGGCTCGCGCTGCGCGACGCGGAGTTCACCGACGACAAGCTCGCGCACGTGCTGCTGGCGCACGAACTGCGGCGCTCGGTGGACCGCGCCTTCGCCACGGACACCTGTTCCCACCAGGCGGGCGGCCCGCCGGCCGGCGGCATCTCGGTGCCGGCCGGAGCCGACCACTCGTCAGGAGCGGTGCACACGGCGTCGTTCGGACCGCCGCCGGGCAACCCGTACGCACCCTCCGGCCCCGGCGCCCCCTTCGGCCCGCCGCAGCCGCCGCCGGAGCCCCCGCGCGACCGGCGCGGGCTCGTCATGGGGTGCCTGGTGTGGGCGGGGCTCGCCTGCACCTGCCAGATGTGCTGCGGCACCTTCGACGACCCGTGGAGCCATCAGCGGCGCGAGGGGCTGTGCAGTCAGTGCGACTGCGGTGACTGCTGCGACGCCTGCGACTGCTGCAGCAACTGCGGAGATTGCTGTGACGGGTGCGACTGCTGCGACTGCGGGTGCGACTGCAGCTGCTGAGTGCGCGTCACTTGATCTCGGGCGGCGAGATCTGCGAGGTCTTGATCGCCGAGGCCCCGATGCCCCACTTCTTCAGGATCCGGTCGTAGGTGCCGTCCGCCTTGAGACTGTTGACCGCGGCCTGGAAGGCGGGTGCGAGCGCAGTGCCCTTCCTGAACGCGAAGCCGACGTCCAGACGCTTGTACTCGTTGAGGAAGCGCACGCCCTCCTGCTGCTTCACGGCGTACCGAAGCCCGTTGATGGTCGACATCGCGACATCGGTCCGCCCCTGCTGGAGCGAGCTCCAGACCGCGGCCAGATCGGAGTACGTCTTCACGTCGTACGGCTTCTTGCCCGCCTCGGCGCACCGGTGCTTGTTCTCCTCCAGCGTCACCTCGAACGTGGTGCCCGCGGCCGTGCCCACCGTCAGTCCGCAGAGCTGGGTCAGATCGGTGACCTTGCGCAGGTCGCTGTCGTCGCGGACGGCGAAGCCCTGCCCGTCGTTGAGGTAGGTGACGAAGTCGATCGTCCGGCGGCGCTCGTCGGTGACCCCGAAGTTGCCGGTGCCCACGTCGTACTTCCCGCTGCCGAGCGCGGGCAGGATCGCCTCGAAGGCGGCCACCTCCCGCTTCGGCTTCAGACCGAGCGCCCGGGCCACGGCGTCCGTGATGTCGATGTCGGTACCCGCCACCGTCCTGCCGTCCTCCAGGTAGGTGGCGCCGGGCGGGGTGCTGACACTGGAGGCGACCTTCAGGGTCCCGGAGGAGCGGACGGCGGCCGGCAGCAGGTCGGCCGCGGCCTTGTTCCGCTTCACCCCGGACACGACGTCCGTCGTGGGGATCGCGCCATCGGCGGCGTCACCGGTCGCGCCGGCGGGTGCGGAGGCCGGTTCGCCGGACCCGCACGCGGTGAGGGCCAGCGTGGCCGCGGTGATCAGCGCGAAGGCAGCGGTGTGCCGGGTACGGGGCATCAGGGATGGTTCTCCAGTTTCGGCGGCCGTGTACGGGAGCCGGGCAGCGCGAGGCGGCCCACGGCCGGGGCGGAGGAAGACGTGCTGCGGGCGTCGGAGGGTTCAGCGTGAGGGGAGGGTGGAGCGCTGTCGCGTACGCGAGGGCACGCGGGGAGGAAGGCTCAGGCGCCGCTCACGGCGCCAGAAAAGCGGGAGACGCAGGGGGTCAGCTCAACAGGAACAGGACCACACGCGACCGAAGTCGATGTGGGAGCGCTTGACCAGCCACTTCTGCGAATGCATGGCCCAAGTGGAACAGGCATCCAGTGGCCCGTCAACTGGCCCTCGGACATGGCTCACAGTGTGGACAGGCTTGACATCCCGTCGTGAACAGCGCTTACCTCGGAGGCGGATCGCGCTGAGGGGCCCGGTCCACCGCACGCTCCAAGCTGTCGCGTTCCGTGCCGAGGGCACGCCCCGTGTTCGATCGCCGCATCCACGGAGCCCTCTCATGTCCGACCGGACAGACACCCTCCCGCCGGCACTTCCGGCCCCGCCCCTCGAAGACGACGATGCCGACCTGCCGCGCATCGTCCCGGTGCGCCGGACCGGCCAGTGGACGGCCGCCGTCGTCGTACTGGCCCTGCTGGCACTCGCGCTGAACTCCGTCATCCGCAACGACGCCTTCCAGTGGGACGTCGTCGGCGACTACTTCCTGACCACGGCGGTGCTGCGCGGCCTCTGGCTCACCCTCTGGCTCACCGCACTCGTCATGGTGCTCGGCTTCGCGCTCGGGACGCTCCTCGCCGTCATGAGGCTCTCCGCCAACCGCGTGCTCCAGGCGGTCGGCTGGGGATACGTCTGGCTCTTCAGGTCCACGCCGATCCTGGTCCAGCTGCTGTTCTGGTTCAACATCGGCGCCCTCTACCCGGAGATTCTCGGCGTCCGCACCGTGAACCTCCTGGGACCCGTCACGGTCGCCGTCATCGGGCTGACGCTCCACGAGGCCGCCTACGCGGCCGAGGTCGTCCGCGGCGGCATCCTCTCGGTGGAGCGCGGACAGCTGGAGGCCGCCCAGTCCCTGGGCCTCGGCCCCTGGCGGCGGCTGTACCGGATCGTGCTGCCCCAGGCGATGCGCTCCATCGTGCCGCCCGCGGGGAACATGCTGATCGGCACCCTCAAGGGCACCTCGATCGTCAGCATCATCGCCGTGCAGGACCTGCTGTACTCGGTCCAGCTCGTGTACCACCGCACCTACCAGGTCATCCCGCTGCTGCTGGTCGCCACGCTCTGGTACGTCGTGGTGACCTCGCTGCTCAGCGTCGGCCAGCACTACGTCGAACGTCACTACGCACGCGGCACCGCGGACGCCCGGTGAGCCGCCGGCCTTCGCTGGTCGTCATAGGAGCCGGACCGCGCGGCACCGGACTGATCGAGCGCATCGCCGCCAACTCCGCCGCGCTGTACCCGGACCGGCCGCTGGACCTGCACCTCGTCGACCCGTACCCGCCCGGCGGCGGCCGGATCTGGCGCCACGACCAGTCGCCGCTGCTGTGGATGAACTCCATGGCCGAGGACGTCACCATGTTCACCGACGACACCGTCCGCCAGGAGGGGCCCGTACGCCCGGGCCCCGCACTCGACGCCTGGGCGGCGGACGTGCGCGAGGGACGGATCCGGCCGCCCGGCGACGCGGCCGAGCCCACGATCCGCGCCGAGATCGAGACGCTGACCGGGCAGGACTTCCCCAGCCGGCGCCTCCAGGGCGCCTATCTGCGCTGGGTGTACGAGCAGTCGCTCGCCGCGCTCCCGCCCTCGGTCACCGTCCACGAACACCGCCGCAGGGCCCTGCGCGTCACCGGTCCGCGGGACGGCCGCCAGAGCATCCTGCTGGAGGGCCGCGCCGAACCGCTCGTCGCCGATCTGGTGGTCCTCACCATCGGTCACCTGGACGCCGAACCCGACGCCGAGCAGCTGGGACTGTCCGACTTCGCGGACCGGCACGGTCTCGTCCATCTGCCGCCCGACTTCACGGCCGACACCGATCTGAGCGCCCTGCCCGCGGGCGAGCCGGTCATAGTGCGTGGCTTCGGACTCGCCTTCATCGACCTGATGGTGCTGCTCACCGAGGGCCGCGGCGGACGGTACGAGAACGGCGCGTACGTGCCTTCGGGCCGCGAGCCCGTCCTGCACGTCGGATCGCGGCGCGGCGTCCCGTACCACTCCAAGATCGGATACGGCTGGCAGGGCGAGCGGCCACCGCTGCCGCGGTTCCTCGGCCCCGACCGTACCGAGGAGCTGCTGAACCGGAAGGAGCCGCTCGACTTCCTCCGCGACATATGGCCACATATCGACAAAGAGCTCGGGTACGCCCACTACCACCGGCTCTTCACCGCCCACCCAGAGCGCACCACCGCCGACCGGACCGCGTTCGAGGAGAAGTACGCGACCGCCGAGCCGGGCAGCGACGACCTGCGGGCCCTGGTCGCCGCAGCCGTCCCCGACCCCGCCGACCGGCTGGACATCGCGGCGCTCGACCACCCGCTGGACGGGGTGCGCCACGACTCGTACGACGCCCTCCAGGAGGCGACGCGCGACTACATCGCCGCCGACCTCGACCGCAGGCACGACCCCGGGCACAGCGAGGACCTCGCCGTCTTCCTCGGACTGCTCTCCGCCTACGGCCAGTTGATCCGGTTCGGCGACATCGGCGGCTGGTGGCACGGCTTCTTCAGCTACCTCGCATCCGGTCCGCCGGGCCCGCGGCTGCGCCAGCTGCTCGCGCTCTCCAGGGCCGGCGTCGTCCGCTTCCTCGGCGCCGGGATGACGGTCGAGGCCGACGAGCGGCAGGGCGTCTTCCGGGCCGGCAGCGCCACCGTGCCCGGGGAGGGGATCGAGGCCCGTGCCCTCGTCGAGGCACGGCTGCCGGACCCCTCGCCGGAACGCACCCGCAGCACCCTGCTGCGGACCCTGCACGAGGACGGGGCCGGCGCCACCGCCACCGGACTCCTCGCGGTCGACCCCGACGACGGCCGGGTCCTGGACCGCGAAGGACGCCCGCACCCGCGCCGCTTCGCGCTCGGCCCGCACACCGCGGCCCGCGCCGGCGGCGCCTTCACCCGGCCGCGCACCGGCGGCCCGGCCTTCCGGCAGAACGACGCCACCGCACGCGCCGCCCTCACCCTCCTGGGCGGCCTCACCGGCACCGACGACTGAACCCGGCCCGCGCAACCGATCCGAACCGCCTGAGGAACCCCATGACAACGATCAGCCGTCCACCCAAGAGCGATCCGGCCGCCGACCGCGTCCGGGACCCCGCCGACGCCATGGTGGAGATCCGCGGTGTGCACAAGAGCTTCGGCTCCCTGCACGTCCTGCGCGGCATCGACCTGTCGGTGCGCCCCGGCGAAGTGACGGTGATCCTCGGCCCCTCCGGCTCCGGGAAGTCCACGCTGCTGCGCACCGTCAACCACCTGGAGAAGGCCGACCGGGGCTCGATCACCGTCGACGGCGAGTTCGTCGGCTACCGCAGGAAGGGCGACCGGCTGTACGAACTCCCCGAGCGCGAGGTCCTGCGCCGCCGTACCCGGATCGGCTTCGTCTTCCAGAACTTCCACCTCTTCCCGCACCTGACCGTCCTGGAGAACATCACCGAGGCCCCGGTCGCCGCGCTCGGCCGTCCGAAGGAGCAGGCCTCCGCCGCCGCGCACGGACTCCTGGACCGGGTCGGCCTCGCCGACAAGGCGGGCGCCTACCCCCGGCAGCTCTCCGGCGGCCAGCAGCAGCGCGTCGCCATCGCCCGCGCGCTCGCCATCGAACCGAAGCTGCTGCTCTTCGACGAACCCACCTCCGCGCTCGACCCCGAACTGGTCGGCGAGGTCCTCGACGTGATCAAGGACCTGGCGGACCGGGGCACCACGATGATCGTCGTCACGCACGAGATCGGGTTCGCCCGTGAGGCCGCCGACACCGTCGTCTTCATGGACGAGGGACGGATCGTCGAACAGGGGCCGCCCGCCGAAGTGCTGGACCGGCCCCGGCACGAGCGCACCCGCGCCTTCCTCTCCAAGGTCCTGTGACCCGGAACCTGATCCGAAACGTGCCGAAAGGGCCCGTCATGCCTCCGATCCGCCCCCTCCACCTCGCCGCCGAGATCGGTGGCCCGCCCCGCTACGACCCCGGGCACTACACCGCCCTGGCCCAGCTCGCCGAGCGCGGCGCCCTCGACTTCGTCACCCTCGGCGACTCGTTCGCCCGGCCGGGGCCCGACGCGCTCGCCGTGCTGTCCCGGGTGGCGCCCGCCACCCGCCGGATCGGGCTCGTGCCGACGGTCACCACCACGCACACCGAGCCGTTCCACGTCTCGTCCGCCGTGGCCACCCTGGACTGGGTGAGCCGCGGCCGGGCGGGCTGGCAGGTCGATGTGTCGACGACCGGGGCCGAGGCCCGGCTGTTCGGCCGCCGCCCGGCCGCACCCGCCGCCGAGCTGTGGAGGGAGGCCGCCGATGTGGCGGACGTCGGTGCGCGGCTCTGGGACAGCTGGGAGGACGACGCCGAGATCAGGGACACCGCCACGGGTCGATTCGTCGACCGCGACAGGCTCCACTACGTCGACTTCGAGGGCGCCGCGTTCACCGTCCGCGGACCGGCCATCGTGCCCAGGCCCCCGCAGGGCCACCCGGTCACCGTCGTCGACGGCACGGGGGGTCCGGCCAGGGAGGCCGCCGCCCGCCACGCCGACGTCGTGCTCGTACGGGCCACCACACCCGAGCGGACCGCCGAGATCCGCGACGACGTACGCCGCCGCGCCGCGGCCCACGGGCGTGATCCCGACACCCTCCGGGTGCTCGCCGCGCTCACCGTCGACCTCGGCGATGCCGAATCGGCCCCGGAACCCGGGCTGGAGAGCGGACCGCCGCTCGCCGCGCACGGCACGTACTACCGGGGCGGGCCGGTCGATCTCGCCGATCTGATCACCAAGTGGCACCGCGCCGGAGCCGTGGACGGATTCCACCTCACGCCGATCACCCCCGAACGCGATCTGGAGCGGATCGTCAACGGCACGGTCGCCCTGCTCCAGCACCGCAGCCTCTTCCGGACCTTCCACCCCGGCGGCACCCTCCGCGAACACCTGGGCCTGGCCCGCCCGGCCAACCGGTACGCCCTCCAAGGAGAACGGGCATGACGACCGCCCCGAAACAGATGCATCTCGCCGCCCACTTCCCGGGTGTGAACAGCACCACCGTCTGGGCGGACCCCCGGTCCCGCAGCCAGATCGACTTCTCCTCCTTCGAACATCTCGCGCGCACGGCCGAGCGCGGGCTGTTCGACTTCTTCTTCCTCGCCGAGGGGCTGCGGCTGCGCGAGCACAACGGGCTCATCCACGACCTGGACGTCGTCGGCCGTCCCGAGTCCCTCACCGTCCTCAACGCGCTGGCCGCCGTCACCGACCGGCTCGGCCTCGCCGCCACCGTCAACGCCACCTTCAACGAGCCCTTCGAGCTGGCCCGCAGACTGGCCACCCTCGACCATCTCAGCGGCGGCCGGGCCGCGTGGAACGTCGTCACCTCGTCGGACGCCTTCACAGGCGAGAACTTCCGCCGCGGCGGCTATCTGGACCGGGCCGACAGATACACCCGGGCCGCCGAGTTCGTCGCCACCGCCCGCGAGCTGTGGGACTCCTGGACCCCGGACGGGGCCCCGCGCTCCTTCGCCCACCACGGCGAGCACTTCTCCGTCGAGGGCGAGTTCACCCTGCCGCGCTCCCCGCAGGGCCACCCCGTCGTCATCCAGGCCGGTGACTCGGCCGAGGGCCGTGAGTTCGCCGCGTCCACCGCCGACATCATCTTCACCCGGCACGGCACCCTGGAGGCGGGCCGGACCTTCTACGCCGACGTCAAGGCGCGGCTGGCCAACTACGGGCGGGAGCCCGACGAGCTGAAGATCATGCCCGGAGTCGGCTTCGTCCTGGGCGACACCGACGCCGAGGCCCGGGAGAAGGCGTCCCTGATCCGCCTCCAGCAGGTGTCACCGCAGAACGCGATACTCGCCCTTGAGCAGGTCTGGGGCCACGATCTCTCCTCGTACGACCCGGACGGCCCGCTCCCGGAGACCGATCCGGTCCCCGATTCGGAGCTCGTCCAGGGACGGGTCCGGCACGGCGACCCCCTCGCGGTCGCGGCCCGCTGGCGCGCGCTGTCCCGGGAGAAGGGGCTCTCCATCCGGCAGACGGTCATCGAGGCGACCGGCCGGCAGTCGTTCATCGGCAGCGCGCGGACCGTCGCGGCGGAACTGACCGAATTCGTCACCACCGGGGCCGCCGACGGCTTCATCCTCGTACCGCATCTCACCCCGGCCGGCCTCGACGACTTCGTCGACGACGTCGTCCCCCTCCTCCAGGAACGCGGGGTCTTCCGCTCCGCGTACACCGGTTCCACCCTCCGGTCGCACCTCGGGCTCGCGGAGCCCGTATGGAAAGGTTGACCCCATGAGCACGGACGCACAGCAGCAGGCGGCGCGGGACTGGGGCCGCTGGCACGAGGAGCGCACCGCCACGGTCTCGGCACCGTACGGACCGCTCTCCCTCACCGGCACGCACTGGGTCTCCGACCACCCGGGAGGCCGGATTCCGGCCGTTCCGGGGCAGTGGCGCGAGGACGGCGACGAGCTGGAGCTCACCGCGGGACCCGAGGACGGACTGACCGTCGACGGGAAGCCCTTCACCGGGCAGATCCGGCTCGGCGCCGACCGCGGCCCGATCGACGGATCCCGGGTCGCGCACGGCGAGCGCAGGCTGTTCGTGCTGAGCCGCGAAGGCCTCTGGGCGGTACGGGACTTCGACCCGGACTCCGCGGCGCGGCGGGCCTTCCGCGCCATCGAGGCCACGCCGTACGAGGCGCGCTGGAGCCTGCCGGGCACCTTCCGGCCGTACGAGACCTCGCGCACCGTCCGGGTCGAGAACGCCGACGGCGTCGAGCGCGGGCTCGGCCTCGGCGGGGAGATCGCCTTCGAGCTGGACGGCACCGGGCACACACTCCAGGTCGCCGTGGAGCCGGACGGCTCCCTCTGGGCCGTCTTCGCCGATGCCACCAGCGGGAACAGCAGCTACCGCTTCCGGTTCCTGCGGCCCGGGGCCCCGGCCGCCGACGGCACGGTGACGGTCGACCTCAACCGTGCGCTGCTGCCGCCCTGCGCCTTCGCGGACCACTTCATCTGCCCCTTCCCGCCGCCCGGCAACACCCTTCCGGTCGCCGTCGAAGCGGGGGAGCGCAACCGTACCGACGGCTGAATCACCCACTCCGCCCGACGACGTCCGGCCCCGGCAGGTGTCACCCGCCGGGGCCGGACGTGTGCGCGTGAGCGCAAGCTCAGGCCAAGAGGCCCTCTTGCGCGGGAAGTTGACGCCTTGAATACTCCCGAGCAGCGCTTGTCAGGAGCACGGCATGTTCGCAATGCGGACACCTGCCGCGCCCTCTGACTGCGCCTCACGGGTCCGGCCACCCCACGGGCGGACCCCCGGCCCCCCTCGGGAGGAATGACAAGTGAGGATCAAGCGCACCACCCCCCTCAGCGGTATCGCGAGACGCAGCAGGGCCGTCGCTATTGCGGCAGGTCTCGTAGCGGTCGCCGCGCTCGCTGTCCCCAGCGCACAGGCCAGTTCGGCCGGAACGTACAGCGCCAACCAGCTCTCCGCCGCCAGTGACGCCGTGCTCGGCGCCGACGTCGCCGGCACCGCCTGGACCGTCGACCCCGCGACCAAGAAGCTCGTCGTCACGGTCGACAGCACGGTCTCCGCCGCGGAGATCCAGCAGATCAAGGACTCCGCGGGCGCCAACGCGGGCGCCCTGCGCATCGAGCACACCCCCGGCAAGTTCAGCAAGCTGCTCTCCGGTGGCGACGCCATCTACGCACCCGGCTGGCGCTGTTCCCTCGGATTCAACGTCCGCAGCGGCAGCACGTACTACTTCCTGACCGCCGGCCACTGCACCGACGGCAACCCGCCCTGGTACACCAACTCCTCGAACACCACCTACATCGGTCCGACGGTCGGCTCCAGCTTCCCGACCAACGACTACGGGCTGGTGCGCTACGACAACGCGGCGGTCAGCCACGAGGGCACTGTGGGCAGCGTCGACATCACCAGCGCGGCCAACGCCACGGTCGGGATGTCCGTCACCCGCCGCGGCTCCACCACCGGCATCCACAGCGGCACGGTGTCCGCGCTCAACGCCACGGTCAACTACGGCGGCGGCGATGTCGTCTACGGCATGATCCAGACCAACGTGTGCGCGGAGCCCGGCGACTCCGGCGGTCCGCTCTACTCCGGCTCCAAGGCGATCGGCCTCACCTCGGGCGGCAGCGGCAACTGCTCCTCCGGCGGCACGACGTTCTTCCAGCCGGTCACCGAAGCGCTCAGCGCGTACGGCGTCAGCATCTACTGACGGCCGGGCGGCCGGCTGCGCCCCCCGGAGCCGGCCGCTGTCTCGAAAGCGCAAGTCGAACACGCCGAGCCCCCGCCCGAATTCCGGGCGGGGGCTCCCGCTGACCCCGCGGCTTTTGAGAGGATGTGGCACAGGACGGTCACGCAGGAACAACGGGGGCGGCTGCTGTGCCTTCCGGAGGGGTGCCCTCCGGGAACCCCCGGCCGAGACCCCAGGGGGTTCCAGGTCCGTGAAACGCATCGGAGTGACCGGCCACCGCAGCATCCCGCAGGAGGCACAGGCCCATGTGCTGGCCGCGATGCGCGCGGCGCTGTGCGGGTTCGACGGCTCGGTGGAGGCACTGTCCAGCCTGGCCGTGGGGGCGGACCAGCTCTTCGCCGACCTCGCGCTCGCCCACGGAGCCGAACTGATCGCGGTCATCCCCAGCGGTGACTACGAGGCCTGTTTCGCCGACGGCGCCGAACTGGCCCGCTACCGGAGCCTGAAGGCGCGGGCCGTGCGGGAGGTCCGGCTGGACTACCCGCACTCCACCGACGAGGCGTACTACGCCGCAGGCGCCTACATCGCCGACCACTGCGACCGGCTGCTCGCGGTCTGGGACGGACGGCCCGCCCGCGGGCTCGGTGGTACGGGCGACATCGTGATGTACGCCCGTGAGCTCGGCCGCCCGGTCACGGTGATCTGGCGCGACGGGGTCGAACGCGCCTGACCCGCCCGGTGCGGCCGGACGGGCCCTCACATCCGGTTCGGCGCCACGGGGGCCGAACGCGCCCGACCCGGCAGATGCGGCGGGACGGGCCGTCACATGGGGTGCCGGGCCGTCACGTCCGGTGCCGGGCGAGCCAGTCGGTGTGCTGGGGCGAGACGATGCGCTCGGTCTCGAACACCGCCCGCGGCCACTGCCGCTCGGTCAGCGTGGTCTCCATCGCGACCTGCATCGACTCCAGGTCCTTCTCCACCAGGGAGTGCGCGGAGATCAGCGGATGGTGGCGCCGCATCTCGGACCAGGCCAGACAGGCCGCGGCCGCGGCCGACAGCACCCCGGTCAGCGCGAAGGACTGGCCCGCCGAGAACGCCCTGAACAGGGCGAGCACCAGGGCGAGCGCCGTCAGCGCGGCGATGGTGGTCGACCAGACCACGGTGGCCCGGCGGGACACCTCCTGGCGCCTGCGGTACCAGCTGCGCTGTTCGATCAGCCGGTCCCGCACATATGTCTCCTTTCGTACGGTGAAAGCCTTGTCGCGCAATGCGTGCATGGAATCTGTGATGAGTCCGCCGGAATCCGCCGTCCGGTCCCGGGGATCGGACCAGCCCACCTTGCGGAGCTCCTGAAGCCCCTCCTCGAGGCGATTGGCGAACACCGCTTCGGGGTGTTGTGTGCCGGTATCGAAAGGTGAGCCGTGCACGGAGTAACGCCAGCACATCGATTTGATGAACTCCGCCGCAGAGCGATTGAGTTGCCAATGCGACTTTGCTTTGCGCCGAGAGGTCAGATAGGTCGCGATCAGGACACCCAGATAGGCCAACACTGCCGCGAGGTCGGTGAGTTGGAGCACACCGGCGACCTCGGCGCGCCAGGGCAGCGCGGCCGGTACGGTGCCCGCGACCAGCAGTATCAGCTGCCAGCGGGTGGTATTCACGGCCTCCCGCTGGCGTGCGACCGCAATGGCGTCCGTGTGGTGAAAGAGCTCGGGCAGATCAGCGTTCCTGAAGACCATGCTCTGCAGTGGTCCGGGAATCGCCGTCATGTTCACTCCCGTCTGCGGTTATGTCGTCACCCCGATGGCGGAACCTCTGGTTCCGCTTGGCCGGGGCCGGTCCCGTGTGACGCTCTTGTTCCAAGTAGCCGTCCTCAGTTGCCAACCGAGGTCATGAGAGTAAAGTCGTGCCGCCGGACACTGCAATGGTGCAGGTGCCAACGCTGGTTTCCTGTCCGGAACCATTCCATCGGAACGAATCCCCTCAAGGACGGCCGTGAAGACCTCTGAATCCTCCCTCTCCTTCGCCGTTGCGAAGAAGAGCCGTGTGCCGCTCGCCGCGATCGACGCGCGTGGTGGCGAAGCTGCCAGGAAGCTCGGTCGGGTGCACGTCGCCTCCGCCGGTCGCCCCATCCAGGCAGCTACGTTCAACTCGTCCCTCTGACCCCGTATTCCGGATCGCTCCTCCCCGACGGCCGGACTGCCGGATTACCCTTCCGGGCTGGCTAGACTGGTGGAATGACAGGACCCCTGGTCCCTTTCCGCGAAGTAGTCCTCAAGGTGCACAGCAGGTGCGATCTTGCCTGCGACCATTGCTATGTCTACGAACATGCCGATCAGAGCTGGCGAACCCGCCCGAAGACAATCTCTGACGACGTCATTTTCCGGACTGCTCAGCGCCTGGCTGAGCATGCCAAGACACACGCACTGCCCTCCGTGTCAGTAATCCTGCACGGAGGGGAGCCTCTGCTCGCCGGTCCCGCCCGGCTGCGACGCATCTGCGAAGAGCTGACCTCCGCCTTCGACGGCATCGCCGCGCTCGATCTGCGCATCCACACGAACGGTCTGCAGCTCAGCCCGCGCTATCTCGACCTCTTCAGCGAGTACGACGTCAAGGTGGGCATCTCCCTCGACGGGGACCGCGCGGCCAACGACCGGCACCGCCGCTTCGCCGACGGACGCAGCAGCCATCCCCTGGTGCTCAAGGCCGTGGAGCTGTTACGGCAGGAGCGCTACCGCCATCTCAACCTCGGTCTCCTGTGCACCGTCGACATCGAGAACGACCCGCGCGCGGTCGTGGACGCCCTCATCGAGCTCGAACCGCCGCATATCGACTTCCTGCTTCCCCACGCCACCTGGGACGATCCGCCGCCCCGCCCGGACGGATCGCCCACCGCCTACGCCGACTGGCTCCTCGCGGTCTTCGACCGCTGGCAGGAGCAGGGGCGTCCGGTGCCGGTGCGGATCTTCTCCTCGGTCCTCTCCACGCTGAACGGCGGACCCAGCCTCACCGAGTCGCTGGGGCTGGCGCCCACGGACCTCGTCGTCGTCGAGACCGACGGGAGCCTGGAGCAGGTCGACTCGCTCAAGAGCGCCTACGAGGGTGCGGCGGCCACCGGATTCGACGTCTTCACCCACGCCTTCGACGAGGTCGCGGCCCACCCGGGGGTGCGGGCCAGACAGCTGGGTCTGGAGGGCGTCAGTGAGACGTGCCGCCGCTGTCCCGTCGTACGTTCGTGCGGCGGCGGCCTGTACACCCACCGCTACAGCTCGGGCGGACCCGGCCGTGGCGCGCAGGCCGAGGGGTTCGACAACCCGTCCGTGTACTGCCACGACCTCGCCGCTCTGGTACACGGCATCGAGGCCCGTACCCCGGCCGTCTCCGTGGCGCCCGCGGTGGCCGGCCCCGCCGAACTGCTCGCGGCCCAGGAGGATCTGACCCGCACCCTGCTGGCCCGCCTGCACGGCGACCTGGCCGGCCGGGGCGGCGAGCGCTGGGCGGCCGCGTGGGAGCTGGCGGCCGGTCTGGAGGGTTCGGAGGAGGGCTCCCGCGGCCTGGACCACGTGCTCGCCCACCCGTACACCCGCACCTGGCTGTTCGACGCGCTGGACGCGCTGCACGAGGACCGGCCGGGGGCCGGGACGGCCGCGGCGGACGGCCTGCGGGCGCTGCTCGCGGCAGCCGTGGTGCGGGCCGGCCTCGACCTCCCCGCGCCGGTGACCTACCGGGACGGCGCGCTGGTCCTGCCCACGCTGGGCCGGCTGACCTGTGGCGGACCGGGGGAGCGCGGCACCGTGCTGGTGCGCGCCACCGAGGACGGCTTCCTGGCCGGCCGGGCGGACGGTACGCCCGGCGAGTCGCGGATCGAGGCCGTGCACCGGCCGGGGCGGGGCTGGCTCCCGGTGCGCGGACACGCCCTGCCGGGAGACGCCCCGGGCTTCGTGATCGACGACATCGACCCGTACCGCGACTGCTTCACCGCGCCCGCCGCGGCCACGCTCGGCGCAGCCGCGGCCGGCCGGCTGGCCGCCGCAGTCACCGAGGCCTGGGCGCTGATCGAGGAACGGGCCCCCGCGTACGGGGCGCGGTCCCTCGGCACCCCGATGACGCTCACCCCGCTGACCGGCCGGGCGCCGGGCGAGCCCTCGGTGGGCAGGCACGGGTACGGCGCGCTGGGAATCGGGGTCGAGGAGAGCGCCGGCACGCTGGTGCTCGCGCTGCTGCGCGGAGCGCGCCGCGCCGAATTCCGGGCACTTGTGGACGTCGCGGATCTTTACGCGGCGGACGGCTCCTGGGAACATCGAATGCCCTGGGGGGAAGAATTGGTTCCGTTTTCCCTGCTGCTGTCCGGCACGTATGAACGGCTGGCACTCGCGGCATTCGACCCCCGGTACCGGGACGGCGTACCGCAGGCACTCGACACGCTGGAGGGGGCGGCCGAACTCACCGTCGGCGGGAAACGGCTGCTGGCCCGGATGCGAAAAGAATTCTGAAGGCCGGATTCCGGTTCGAGAAGAACTCCCGGCGGAGTCGGGACAACTGGGAGGAACGGGCGCAGACCGAATTCGATCACGCGTGTGATCGATAGGACCTGGGCACAGATGACTGAAAAGTGGCGTTGAATGACCGAACGCCATGGGGGTGGAGCAAGGTCCGCTCCGGAATGATGAATTCGCTCGCATTCTCTTCACTCCTCGGGTGCGGGTGCTCACACAGGACGGGGGTCGTGTGCACGCGACGACGCAGCAGCGAGCGGCGGACCATCGGCCGTACTTCTTCTTGAGCTACGCGCACACACCGGGGTACGGCGGTGGAACGGACCCCGATATGTGGGTCGAACGGCTTTTCCAGGATCTCTGCGGTCATGTGATGGCCATGACCGATCTGCCCGCCGGTGCGCCGGCGGGGTTCATCGACCGCGAGATACGGTCCGGCGAGGGCTGGTCGGAACGGCTCGGCGAGGTGCTCGCCACCTGCCGGGTCTTCGTCCCCCTGTTCTCGCCGCGCTACTTCGCCAGCGAGATGTGCGGCAAGGAGTGGTACGCCTTCGCCCAGCGCGCCATCCACTACCGGGCCCGCTCCAACCAGCCGGCCGAGGCCATAGTCCCCGCGCTCTGGGTGCCGGTACCGCCCAGCCAGCTCCCCGGGCCCGCTGAGAGATTACAGTTCAACCACCGTGATTTCGGGGACCGTTACGTCAGCGACGGCCTCTACGGTCTGATCAAGCTCAAGCTCTTCAACGAGGAGTACGAGCGCGCGGTGTACGAGCTCGCCAAGCGCATCGTCAGCGTCGCCGACACGGTACGGATCGGCACCGGCCGCCCCGTCGACTACCGGCTGGCCCCCAGCGCCTTCGGTTCGGCGGGCAGCGGGACCGGCGGCCCCCGCCCGATGCAGGTCACCATCGCCGCCGCCACCCGCCACGACCTGCCCGAGGGCCGCAACGCCGACTACTACGGCGACAACCCGCAGGACTGGAACCCCTACCACCCGGACGCCGCGCGGCCCCTGGCCTATGTCGCCGAGGACCTGGTGCGCTCCCTCAACTACCGTGCGACCGTCGCGTCCTTCGACGAGGAACCCGGCCACCCGGGCGGCAAACAGTCCCCGACCACACCGGAGATCCTGCTCGTGGACCGCTGGGCGCTCCAGGACGAGGACCGGTGCCGCAGGCTCGCCGCCTTCGACGCCGAGAACCGCCCCTGGGTGACGATGGTCGTCCCGTGGAACCGCGACGACCACGAGAGCCGGGCCGCGGAGGCCGAGCTGACCGAGAAGCTCGAACGGACGATGCCGACCAAGATGCGCCAGGGGCGGGCCTACTGCCGCGCCGCCGCCAAGGGCGTACCGAGCATGGAGGCCTTCGGCCAGATCCTGCCGCAGGTGGTCGAGGTGGCCGCCCAGCAGTATCTGCGACACGCGGCCGTCTATCTGCCCGCCACCGGCGGCGCGGGGCACACCGAACGGACGCGGCTGATGGGACCGATGGCGCAGACCCAGCACATCCCCGGAACACATGACGCTTCGACGGATGCGGAGGACACGGATGACGGCCAGTCGTGACGGGCGCATCGTCACCTTCTACTCGTACAAGGGCGGTACCGGGCGCACCATGGCCCTGGCCAACACCGCCTGGATCCTCGCCGCCAACGGCAAACGGGTACTGGCTGTCGACTGGGACCTGGAGGCGCCGGGGCTCCACCGGTTCTTCCACCCCTTCCTCGACCCCTCCACCCTCGGTGCCACCACCGGTGTCATCGACCTGATCACCGAGTACGCCTGGGCCGCGACCAGCCCGGTGCAGCGGGCCGACGACTGGCACCGGGACTACGCCCGGATCCAGCCGCACGCGGTCTCGCTCACCCCCGAGGCGCTCGGCTGGGAGTTCCCGCAGGGCGGCACGCTCGACTTCGTCTCCGCCGGACGGCAGAACCGCGAATACTCCGCGACCGTCTCCACCTTCGACTGGGACAACTTCTACGACCGGCTCGGCGGCGGCCACTTCTTCGACGCCCTGCGCGACGACATGAAGGCCAACTACGACTACGTCCTCATCGACAGCCGCACCGGCCTCAGCGACATCGCCGACATCTGTACCGTCCACCTGCCCGATGTGCTCGTCGACTGCTTCACCCTCAGCGACCAGTCCATCGACGGCGCCGCCTCGGTCGCCCGGCAGATCTCCGAGCGGTACACCGGCCGGCCCATCTCCATCTTCCCCGTCCCGATGCGCATCGACGAGGGCGAGAAGGAGAAGGCGGACGCCGGCCGGGCGCTGGCCCGGCTCAAGTTCGACCGGCTGCCGCGCGATCTGTCCGGCGACGAACTCACCGCCTACTGGGGCGCGGTGGAGATCCCGTACCGCCCCTACTACGCGTACGAGGAGACGCTGGCCACCTTCGGGGACGAGGCCGGGCTCACCAACTCGCTGCTCTCCGCCTTCGAGCGGCTCGCCGCCGTCGTCACCGACCAGGAGATCACCTCGATGCCCCCGGTCGGGGAAGAGGTGCGGCTGCGCATCCGGGACGCGTTCACCCGGCGCAGGCCCGCCCTGCCCGCCGATCTCTTCCTCTGCTACGTGGCGGAGAACCGGATGTGGGCCGACTGGATCGAGTCCGCACTCACCCGGGCCGGCTTCCGGGTGGTGCCGCGTGACGTCTCCGCCGAGCGGGGACCCCAGGAGCCGGCCACCATCACCGCCGAGAACGCCGCCCGGACGGTGGTGCTCCTCTCCAGCGCCTACCTCAAGTCGCAGCGCGCGGTGAGCCTCTGGGACCGGGCCGTCGCCGAGGACCCGGGCGGCGGGCGGCGCCATCTGCTGCCGCTCAGGGTCGGCGACGTACGGCTGTCCGCGCCCTATATCGACCGCAACCCCGTCGATCTCTTCCGGCTCGACGAGGTGCACGCCACCGCGGCGCTGTTACGGGCCCTGGACCGGCCCGTACAGATCACCGACGGGGTCTCGCCCGGACCGCGCTTCCCGGGCACCGTCCCGCGGATCTGGAACGCACCGCCGCGCAACCCCGGATTCACCGGCCGCTCCCTGGTCCTGGAGCGGATGCGCGACCAGCTCGGCGGCGGCATGGCCGTCGTGCTGCCCCAGCCGCAGACGCTGTACGGGCTCGGCGGCGTCGGCAAGACCCAGGTCGCCCTGGAGTACGTGCACCGGTTCATGGCCGACTACGACCTGGTCTGGTGGATATCGTCCGAGCAGACCGACGACGTGGTCGCCGGTCTCGCCGAACTCGCCGTCCGGCTCGGCGCCCAGGGCGGCGACGACATGGCGGCCGCATCCCAGGAGGCCGTCGACCTGCTGCGGCGCGGCGTGCCGTCGGACCGCTGGCTGCTGGTCTTCGACAACGCCGACGACCCCGAACGGCTCCGCCGCTACTTCCCGCAGGGCGGCTCCGGGCACATCCTGGTCACCTCCCGCAACCAGGCCTGGTCTCAGCACGGCGACGCCCTGCCCGTCGACGTCTTCCTGCGCGAGGAGTCCATCGAGCACCTCCAGCGCCGGGCACCGGGACTGAGCGACGAGGACGCCGCCCAGGTGGCCACCGCCGTGGGGGACCTGCCGCTCGCCGTCGAACAGGCCGCGGCCTGGATCGCGGAGACCGCCACCCCGATCGACACCTATCTGGAACAGCTCGCCCAGCAGGCCCCGGAGGTCCTGGCGCTCAACCAGCCGGCCGGCTACCCCGAGCCGGTCGCCGCGACCTGGAACATCTCCATCCAGCGTCTCAAGGAGCGCTCGCCCGCCGCGGTGCGGCTGCTCCAGCTCTGCGCCTTCTTCGCCCCCGAGCCGATTTCGGGGAACCTCCTGTACAGCAAGGAGATGATCGAGGCACTGAAGCCGTACGACCCCTCGCTCCAGGAGAAGCTGGTGCTGGGCCGGGTCATCCGGGAGATCGGCCGGTTCGCGCTCGCCAAGGTCGACCAGGTCTCCAACTCCATCCAGGTGCACCGGCTCGTCCAGGCCGTCATCCGGGCGCAGCTCAGCCAGGAGGAGCAGCAGGACGCCCGGCACGCCGTCCACCGGATCCTGGCGGGCGCCCGCCCCGATGACGACGAGCCGATCGACAACCCGGCCAACTGGCCGCAGTTCGCGACCATATGGCCACACCTCGGCCCGTCCGACGCCCGCAACTGCAAGGAGCCCGAGGCCCGCAGGCTGCT
The DNA here is from genome assembly GCF_042672475.1 of Streptomyces sp. NPDC127177. Taxonomy (NCBI): domain Bacteria; kingdom Bacillati; phylum Actinomycetota; class Actinomycetes; order Kitasatosporales; family Streptomycetaceae; genus Streptomyces; species Streptomyces sp. NPDC127177. Next base: position 1,339 of record NZ_JBHXUW010000071.1, on the reverse strand, counting down.
GATCGACCGGGTCCGCTACCTCTGGAAGCGCGGTGATTTCAGGACCGCCACCACGCTCTGCGAGGAGCTGCGCGACATCTGGCGCGAGACGCTGGGCGAGCGGGACATCCAGTACCTCTACCTCTGCTTCCACCTCTCCAACATCTACCGTTCGCGCGGCCGGTACGTGGAGGCCATGGAGCTCGACGAGATCACCCTGGCCACCCAGCGGGAGGTGCTGGGCCCGGAGCACCCGCACACGTACATGAGCACCAGCAGCCTGGCCACCGACCTCGGCACGCTCGGCGAGTACACCAGGGCCATCGAGCTGGCCACCGAGGCCACCGACGGGTTCAACCAGATCTTCCACGACTCGCACCCCAGGGCCCTGGCCGCGGCCAACAACCTGGCGTTCACGCTGCGGTCCATCGGCCAGTACGCCAAGGCCCGCGAGATCGACCAGGACGTCTTCGACCGGCGCCGCGAGGTGCTCGGCGAGGAACATCCGTACAGCCTCTCCTCGGCCATGAACCTGGCGCGCGACCTGCGTGACGTCGGCCGGTACGAGGACTCGGTCGGCATCCTCAGCCGCACCTACGACAGCTACAAGGCCACGCTGGGCCGGTCCTTCCCCGGCACGCTGAGCGCGGCGAAGGCCCTGGCCGTGTCGCTGCGCCGGGCGGGACGGCTGGAGGACGCCCGCCGGCTGACGGTCGCGACCCGGGCCCGGTACCGGGCCAAGTACACCTCCGCCAACCCGGAGTCGCTGGCCTGCGACCTCAATCTGGCGGCCGACCTGTTCGCGGCCGGCGAGGCGACCGAGGCCAGGGACACCGCGCGCGAGGTCGTCGACCAGTACATGAAGGTGCCGGGCGAGAAACACCCGTACACCCTGGCCGCCCTGAACAACCTGGGCGTCTATCTACGGGGGGCCGGGGCGGCCGAGGAGTCGGAGCAGGTGCTGACCCGGGTGGTCGCCTCGATGCGGGAGGTGTACGGGCGGGAGCACCCCAACACGCTGTTCAGCGTGATGAACCTGGCCAACACCACGGCGGACCGGGGCGGTTTGGAACTGGTGCTGGAGACGGAGCGGCGGCTGGTCGGGCAGTTCCGGGCGGTCCTGGGGGCGCATCACCCGGAGACGCTCGCCATGAAGTCGAACATGGCGGTCACGCTCGATGCCATGGGACGCGAGGACGAGGCGCTCCAGGTCAGGGCGGAGACGGTCGAGGAGCTGGCCAGGCAGCTCGGCGACGAGCATCCGCTGACCCGGATCGCCCGGGACGAGCGCAGGTTCCAGCGTGAACTGGAACCACTCGCGGTGTGAGCGGCGGGCGGGAGCGGCCGGCCTTCGCCGGCC
>NZ_JBHXUW010000070.1:0-39574 GCF_042672475.1 Streptomyces sp. NPDC127177 | reverse complement strand
GGCATGGAGGTGCCGTTGCGTGTCGCCGTGATGGGCTGTGTCGTCAACGGTCCGGGTGAGGCGCGTGAGGCCGATCTGGGTGTGGCCTCCGGCAACGGCAAGGGTCAGATCTTCGTCAAGGGCGAGATCATCAAGACCGTGCCGGAGTCGAAGATCGTCGAGACCCTCATCGAGGAAGCCCTGAAGATCGCCGAGGGCATGGACGACGCCGGGACACCATCGGGGGTCCCCGCCGTCACCGTGAGCTGAAACAGGATCAGAGAGGGGGCCCGGGCATGACGCTTCTGCAGAGCATCCGGGGGCCGCAGGATCTCAAGGCGCTCAACGAACCACAACTCGGCGAACTCGCCGAGGACATCAGGAAGTTCCTGGTCCAGGCCGTGGCCAGGACCGGCGGCCATCTCGGGCCGAACCTCGGCGTGGTGGAGCTCTCCATCGCCCTGCACCGGGTCTTCGACTCGCCCGTGGACCGCATTCTGTGGGACACCGGCCACCAGAGCTACGTGCACAAACTCCTCACCGGGAGGCAGGACTTCTCCAAGCTGCGTGGCAAGGGCGGCCTCTCCGGCTACCCCTCCCGCGAGGAGTCCGAGCACGACGTCATCGAGAACTCGCACGCCTCCACAGTGCTCGGCTGGGCCGACGGCCTCGCCAAGGCCAACGAGGTGCTGGGCCGCCCCGACCACGTCGTCGCGGTCATCGGTGACGGAGCCCTCACCGGCGGCATGGCCTGGGAGGCGCTGAACAACATCGCCGCCGCGAGGGAACGGCCACTGATCATCGTCGTCAACGACAACGAGCGCTCCTACGCGCCGACGATCGGTGGCCTGGCCGACCACCTCGCCACACTCCGCACCACCGACGGCTACGAGCGCTTCCTCTCCTGGGGCAAGGGCGTGCTCCAGCAGACGCCCGTCATCGGGCAGCCGCTCTACGAGTCGCTGCACGGGGCCAAGAAGGGGTTCAAGGACTTCATCGCCCCGCAGGGCATGTTCGAGGACCTCGGGCTGAAGTACCTCGGCCCGATCGACGGCCACGACACGGCCGCCGTCGAGTCCGCGCTGCACCGGGCGAAGCGCTTCCACGGCCCGGTGCTCGTGCACTGCCTCACGGAGAAGGGCCGCGGCTACCAGCCCGCTCTCCAGGACGAGGCCGACCGCTTCCACACCGTCGGTGCGATGGACCCGCTGACCTGCGCTCCGCTCGCCCCGGCGGCAGGCCCGTCCTGGACGTCGGTCTTCGGCGACGAGATCGCCGCCATCGGGGCGGAGCGGCCGGACGTCGTCGCCATCACGGCCGCGATGCTCCACCCGGTGGGGCTGACGAGGTTCGCCGAGGCGTTCCCGGACCGGGTCTGGGACGTCGGGATCGCCGAGCAGCACGCGACGGTCTCCGCGGCGGGGCTGGCGACCGGCGGACTGCACCCCGTCGTCGCCGTCTACGCCACCTTCCTCAACCGGGCCTTCGACCAGCTGCTGATGGACGTCGCCCTGCACCGCTGCGGCGTGACCTTCGTCCTCGACCGGGCCGGGGTCACCGGGCCCGACGGGGCCTCCCACAACGGCATGTGGGACATGTCCATGCTCCAGGTCGTCCCCGGGCTCCGGATCGCCGCCCCGCGCGACGCCGGTCAGCTGCGGGCGCAGCTGCGCGAGGCCGTGGACGTCGACGACGCGCCGACCATGATCCGGTTCCCCAAGGAGTCGGTGGGGGAGCCCCTGCCAGCCATCGGCCGGATCGGCGGAATGGACGTACTGCACCGCACCGAGGACGCCGACGTGCTGCTGGTCGCGGTCGGTGTGATGGCGCCCGTCTGTCTGGGGGCGGCCGAGCTGCTCGCGGGCGCAGGCGTCCGCTGCACCGTCGTCGACCCGCGCTGGGTCAAGCCGGTCGACGAGGAGCTGGCCCCGCTCGCCGCACGGCACCGGCTCGTCGCCGTCGTCGAGGACAACAGCAGGGCGGGCGGCGTCGGCTCGGCGGTCGGGCAGGCACTGCGGGACGCCGGGGTCGACGTACCGCTGCGGACGTTCGGTATTCCCGGGCAGTTCCTCGCCCACGGGAAGCGCGCCGAGGTGCTGGCGGACATCGGACTCACCCCGGTCGAGATCGCGGGCCGGATCAGCGCGACCCTGGCCGTGCGGGCGAAGGCGGCAGGGGACGGGCCCGGACTCCCGGTCGACGAGGGTCACCACGAGCACAACGCCCTGGGCAACGGGCACAAGGAGAGCGGGGCATGAAGGATGACGGGCCCAAGGGCTTCGATCTGGCGCGGCTCCTCGCGGAGCGCGGCGCCGAACGCTACGAGCTGCACACGAAGCACCTCAACCACCAGCTCCCGCGCATGCTGCGCACCATCGGCTTCGACAAGGTCTACGAACGGGCCGAGGGCGCGCACTTCTGGGACGCGGAGGGCAACGACTACCTGGACATGCTGGCCGGCTTCGGCGTGATGGGGCTCGGCCGGCACCATCCCGTCGTACGCAAGGCGCTGCACGACGTCCTGGATGCCTCGCTCGCCGACCTCACCCGCTTCGACTGCCAGCCGCTGCCTGGGCTGCTGGCCGAGAAGCTGCTCACGCACAGCCCGCACCTGGACCGGGTGTTCTTCGGCAACAGCGGCACGGAGGCCGTCGAGACGGCCCTCAAATTCGCCCGGTACGCCACCGGCAGGCCGAGGATCCTGTACTGCACGCATGCCTTCCACGGCCTGACCACGGGTTCGCTCTCGGTCAACGGGGAGTCCGGATTCAGGGACGGCTTCGCCCCCCTGCTCCCGGACACCGCCATCGCCCTCGGCGACCTCGACGCACTGCGGCGCGAGCTGAAGCGCGGTGATGTGGCCGGGCTGGTCGTGGAGCCGGTCCAGGGCAAGGGCGTGCACGCGGCACCACCCGGTTTCCTGCGCGAGGCGCAGGAACTGCTGCACAAGCACAAGGCCCTGCTCATCGCCGACGAGGTGCAGACCGGTCTGGGCCGGACCGGCGATTTCTACGCCTATCAGCACGAGGAAGGGGTCGAACCGGATCTGGTCTGCGTCGCCAAGGCGCTCTCGGGCGGCTATGTGCCGGTCGGGGCGACCCTCGGCAAGGACTGGATCTTCAAACGCGTCTACTCGTCGATGGACCGGGTGCTCGTCCACTCGGCGAGTTTCGGCTCCAACGCCCAGGCGATGGCGGCCGGACTCGCGGTCCTCGCCGTGATGGAGGACGAGGAGACCGTCGCGAACGCCCGCCGCACGGGTGATCTGCTGCGCGAGAGGCTGGCCGCACTGGTCGACCGCTACGAGCTGCTGCACGAGGTACGCGGACGCGGGCTGATGATCGGCATCGAATTCGGCCGGCCGTCCTCGCTGAAACTGCGCAGCCGCTGGACCATGCTCCAGGCGGCCCGCAAGGGACTCTTCGCGCAGATGGTGGTCGTACCGCTGCTCCAGAAGCACCGGATCCTCACCCAGGTCTCCGGCGACCACCTCGAAGTGATCAAGCTGATTCCGCCGCTCGTCGTCGACGAGGCGGACGTGGAACGGTTCGTGACCGCGTTCACGGCGGTGATGGACGACGCGCACAACGGCGGGCTGATGTGGGACTTCGGCCGGACCCTGGTGAAGCAGGCCGTGGCCAACCGCTGATCAGCAGGGGTTTTGCCTCGGAGGCAATAAATTTGCCTCCGAGGAAAGATCCTGGCCCAATGGAGACATGAATCCTCCGGACGGAGGGGCGGCCGACGAGCTGCCCGATGTCGCACCCCGCCTGCGCGATCTGCGCCGCGGCCGCGGGCTCACCCTGGAGGCCGCCGCCCAGCGCGCCGGGCTCTCGCCCGCCCACCTGTCCCGGCTCGAAACGGGCCGGCGGCAGCCCTCGCTGCCGATGCTGCTCGGACTTGCCAGGATCTACGGTACGACGGTCTCCGAGCTGCTCGGCGAGATCCCCCCGGAACGTGACGCGATCGTCCGCGGCCGGAAGTTCGAGGGGGCCGAGGCCGACGGCTGGATGTACCAGCAGGCCGGCGGGTCCGGCCGCGCGATGCAGGCGCTGCGGGTCCGCGTCCCGTACGGCGCGCAGGGTGATCTGGTGCGCGTCCACCCCGGTGAGGAATGGCTGTACGTCCTGGCCGGAAACCTCAGGGTGACCCTGGGGGAGACCGTGCACGATCTGGCCCCCGGTGACAGCGCGCACTTCGACTCGCTCACCCCGCACCGGATCGCGGCCCCGGACCGTGAGGGCGCCGAGCTCCTCTTCGTCCACACCCTGCTGCAGAGCCCCGCCGCCGAGCTGTGTCTCGGCAGCGGGATCCACCGTCGCTGAGAAGCCGTCCCCGCCGCCGGCACGTCCGGCGGCCAGAGAGGACTGTCATGTCCGATTCCGAGAACTACGATCCGCTCACCCCGGCCCGGCGCAAGGACTCCGATTCGCAGGAGAGGAAGATGCCGCGCGGCCTCGTCATCAGGCTGTTCGCCTATCTGGTGGCCGGGCACGTCGTCGCGGGCTTCCTCTACCTGCTGTTCGCGGTGGGGATGCACAACCAGTAGGAGCGAGGATGCGCCGCGCCGGATCCGCTCACGCGTCGTCCAGGAGCTGTTCGCGCAGCCGTTCCCGGGTGGCGGGCGTGATCTTCAGGGCTTCCGAGAGGTAGCGGTCGGTGCCGCCCCAGGTCTCGTCGATCGTGGCGAAGGCCGCGGCGAGGTATTCGCTGTGGGCTCCGAAGAGCGGGCTGAGCAGCTCCATCACCTCCGGCGACATCCCGGCCGCCGAGGTGTCGCTGCGGCGCACCCGGTAGCGGCGGTGGGCGTCGTTGGACTTGAGGTAGTCGGCCTCGATGGTCTCGCGCCCGACACCGACCGCGAGCAGCGAGACCGCGATCGAGAGCCCCGCCCGGTCCTTGCCGGCCGCGCAGTGCATCAGTGCCGGGACGCTGTCCTCGGCCAGGGCGTGCAGCACGCGGCTGTGCTCGGCGGTGCGTTCCAGGATGATCGTGCGGTAGGAGGCGACCATGCGGGCGGTGCCCTTGCCGTCGGCGAGGAGGCCGCGAAGCTCGTCCATGTTGCCGTCGCGCACCATCCGCCAGAACTCGCTGCCGTCGGCCGGGTCGGTGAGCGGGATGTTCACGTTGCGCACCCCGGGCAGCTCCACGTCCAGTCCGTCCAGCTTGTGGTCGGCGGCGTTGCGGAAGTCGAAGACGGTGTGCAGGCCGAGGCCGCCGAGGAACGCGGCGTCCTCGGCCGTGGCGCTCGCGAGGTGACCGCTTCGGAAGAGCCGCCCGTACCGCAGCCGTCGTCCGTCCGAGGTGGGCAGCCCGCCCAGATCACGGAAATTACGGACTCCCGCCAGCTCGGGTTCCGTCGACGGGGTCTGCGGCAACTGCTGCGTCACGGTCACTCCTGGAGGCTCTGCCGCCGACGCGTGTCGCCGACGGGTCCACTCTCGTGACGATACGACATCGGTGACCCAGGCAATCATCTCGGTAACCGCCCATGTGCGGGCTCCTGGGGGCAGCGATCGAAGCATGACATGTCTGGATTGTGGCTTTTAGTCGTACATGCCCTGCTTATAGGGGAGATGGTCACCTGCTCGTGAGCGGGATCATATCCGTGACGGTGTGTGGCGGCGGCCGGTCCGGGTAATCCTTACGCCGCGCGGAAAGCCAAGATCCATAATCCACGGAGTGTGACGGGAATTCCGTGCCGAATTTCAGAACCGGAATCCGGGGTGGAACCCGCGGCTTGTTTCCGTCGTCCCGGCTCGCTTACGTTCACTCTCAATCCGGATGGAACGCCTAATCCTGCCGCCGTCCGGAATTCGCACCCACTCACCGTGTGGCAGGAGCGGGGGAACCAGGTAAGCCGCCGACCGGAGCGATCATCCGGCCGGCTCGGGGTGAAGTCGCGCCAGGCGCGGCCGGGCATCTCCAGCCCGAACCCGACAGCTCACCTCGTAGGCGCCGGAGAGGAAATTCTTCATGCCCACACCGGGTAAGCACCGCCGTCCGAAGTCCAGCACCATCGCCCGCGGCGTCGTCGTCGCGAGCGCCGGCGGAGCCGTCATCGCGCTTCCGCTGCTCGGCGCCACCGGTGCCAACGCCGCGGAGCACGCCGCTCCCGCCACCGCGAACTCGGCCGCCGCCGCGCACGCCACCCCGGCCAAGCCGGTCGCCGACAAGCAGTCCGGCTCCAAGACGTACTCCGTCGTCTCCGGCGACTACCTGTCGAAGATCGCCGCCCAGCACAAGCTCAAGGGCGGCTGGGAGAAGCTCTACCAGGACAACCGCAAGGTCGTCGGCGACAACCCGAGCCTGATCTTCCCGGGCATGAAGCTGACCCTCGGCGGCGCGGCCTCCGGCCACGCCTCGACCACCGGATCGCACACCTCCACCCCGTCGAAGGCCCCGTCGAAGGCGCCCGCCAAGACCGAGTCGAAGGCCTCCACGGCCTCCAACTCCTCCTCCTCCGACACCCAGTCGTCCGACGAGTCCTCGGCCGACCAGAGCACTGACTCCGGCTACGTCCACCCGGTGCCCGGCAACCACACCACCGAGTACCGCGCATCCGGCGCCAGCTGGTCCAGCGGCAGCCACACCGGTATCGACTTCCCGGTCTCCACCGGCACCAGCGTGAAGGCGATCACCTCCGGCACCGTCGTCACCGCCGGATGGGGCGGCGCGTACGGCAACGAGGTCGTCATCAAGCACGCCGACGGCCACTACTCGCAGTACGGCCACATGTCCTCGCTCTCCGTCTCGGCCGGCCAGACCGTGACCGCGGGCCAGCAGGTCGGCCTCTCGGGCGCCACCGGCAACGCGACCGGCCCGCACCTGCACTTCGAGATCCGCACGGGTCCGGCGTACGGCTCGGACATCGACCCGATCGCCTACCTGGCGTCGCACGGGATCAACGTCTGATCCGGGCAGCACGGGTCCGGTGAACCGGACCGGAGCAATACACAGAGGGACGGTGTGCGGCGGCGCACCGTCCCTCTGCTTATTCCCCGTTTACCAAAACCTGACCGGGTGGTCTATCTCACCACCCGTCAACCCCGTATTACGGTCGCGTAGGTCACATTCGAAGGTGCAGGATATGCCCTTGTGGCAGACGATTCGAGAAACATCCGACAGGGCGTCATCAACAGACAGGGCGCCATCGAGTCGTACGCGGCGATTGGCGACAGCTTCACCGAGGGAGTCGGCGACCTTGGCCCGGACGGAACATTCGTCGGCTGGGCGGACCGGTTCGCAGTGCTCCTCGCGGACCAGCTCCCGGACCTCGGCACGGAAGGCATCACAGGTGCCGTGCACGGGAACTTCAGGTACGCCAATCTCGCCGTACGAGGACGTCTCCTCGACCAGATAGTCGAGGAGCAGGTACCGCGTGCCAAGGAACTCGCCCCCGACCTGGTGAGTTTCTGCGCGGGCGGCAACGACATCATCCGGCCGGGCACCGACCCCGACGACGTGGCCGAGCGCTTCGAGCGCGCGGTCGCGGAGCTGACCGAATCGGTCGGCACCGTCATGGTCACCACCGGCTTCGACACCCGCGGCGTTCCCGTCCTGCGCCATCTGCGCGGCAAGATCGCCACCTACACGGCGCACGTGCGGTCCATCGCGGACCGCTACGACTGCCCGGTGCTCGACCTGTGGTCGCTGCGGTCCGTGCAGGACCGGCGCGCATGGGACGGCGACCGGCTGCACCTCTCGCCCGAGGGGCACACCCGGGTCGCGCTGCGCGCCGCCCAGGTCCTCGGCCTCGACGTACCGGCCGACCCGGACCAGGAATGGCCGCCGCAGGTCCACCGGGGGACGCTCGAGGTCCGGCGCGACGACATCCACTGGGCGCGCGAGTACCTGGTGCCGTGGATCGGTCGCCGGCTGCGCGGCGAGTCCTCCGGAGACCACGTGGAAGCGAAGCGGCCCGACCTGCTTCCGCTCTGAGGCCGGGTGGCTCCCGGGACCCGGGAGCCCGGTCAGAGTTGGCCGGACGGGTACCGCTCGGCGGACTCCGGGCCGGTCGCCCCGGGAGCGCCGATGCCGTACAGCGGCCGGGCCGGTATGCGTTCCAGCACGCCGCCCGCGAAGACGTCGTACAGCGGCAGCGTCTCCAGATGGACGTAGCCGATGTGGCAGTCGCAGACGGCGAGCGGGCAGGCCCGCGGGGCCAACGCCTTCCGGTAGCTGCCGTCGTAGAGATTGCCGAGCTCGGCCCGGACGAAGTGGCAGCGGCGCACCGTGCCGTCCCCGTCCACCGAGACGACCGACTCACCGGTGCGGCAGGGCAGCCCGGCCGAGGGGTGCGGACGGCGGCTGTACGGGAACAGCGGGTCGATCTCCGTCCACCGCTCGGCCTCCTCGTCCGTATAGCTGTGCCCCTCCGCGGCGTTGACCCAGAGGTAGACCTCCTCGGGAAGCGCCGCCCTCAGCCGTCGGGCCTCGTCGAGGTGGGCGTCGAGACCGACCACCCCGACGCTGTGGCGGATGCCGAGCGACGTCAGCTCCCCGCATCGGGCGAGGAACCGCTCGTAGGGTGTCTGCCCCGGGTGGTACGTGCACCAGAGCGCGATCTTGTCCCGGCCCGCGGTGCCCGCCGCGCCGAGCCACTGTGTACGCCCGCTGAGGTTCGTCTGGATCGCCACCCGGCCGATGTGCGGCAGCCGCGCCAGTTCGACCATCGCCCGGCGGTACCAGGAGCGCACCAGCCCCTCGCCCCACGGCGTGAACAGCACCGATATCCGGTCGCCCGTCTGCGCCGCCGCCCATGCGGTGAATCGCTCCAGCGCGGCCCGGTCGGCGCGCAGCTGTTCCCGGCTGTCCCGCCGCTTGGCGAACGGGCAGTACGGGCAGTCGTAATCGCACGAGGCGAGCGGGCCGCGGTAGAGAATCGTCAGGTCCACGAGGGCCTCACTTCAGCTCGTACGAGGCCATCGCGGCCCGTACGGCGGGGGAGAAGAGATCCGGGCCAAGGGCGTCGGAGTGCGCGAGGCCCTCGGGCGACAGACGAAGCAGCCCCGACGCCGCCCCGGCGGGATCGAGCCAGCCCCGCTCCTCGAACAGCGCCAGCTCCTTCGCGAAGTCCTCCTGCGGCAGGGTGCCGAACCGCTCCCGGTACTCCGACAGCCGCATCCCCTCGGCTTGCAGGACCGACTGCAGGAGATGACGGCGGCGCGCCTCGTCGCCGTCGGTGAACCGGCCCACCTCGGCGTGCGCGAAGTCCTCGGTCGCCGTGTAGCCGTCGATGATCGCCCGTACCTCCCGCATCTCCACCGCGTAGTCGAAGGAGTAGTGCAGCCGCGAGGTGTACGAGCGGGCGCCGCAGCCCAGACCGATCATGCCGTCGGTCTGACAGGCGTGGTCGTCGGGTCCGGCCGTGCGCGGGGCGCCGGCGCGGCGGAACATCCGCATCGACACCTGCTCGTAGCCGTGCGACAGGAGGTGATCGCGGCCCGCCCGGTACAGCCGCAGCCGCTGCTCGTCCCAGGCCGACTCCGTGTCCGCGGCCGAGGCGCTGCTCCTGCCCAGCGCGGTCAACGGACGTACGTACAGCGGGTAGAGGTACAGCTCCTCCGGCCGCCACTGGAGAGCCGCGTCCAGCGAACCGCGCCAGCTCCGTTCGGTCTGGCCGTCGATCCCGTAGATCAGGTCGATGTTGAGGACCGGAATGCGGGCGTCCCTGATCAGCCCTAGGGCCGTCTCCACATCGGCGCGGCGCTGCGGGCGGACCGCCGCACGGGCCTCCGCATCGACGAAGCTCTGCACACCGATGCTGATCCTGGTGGCCCCCCGGTCGGCCAGGACGGCGAGCCGGTCGGCCGTCGCGGTCGACGGCGACGTCTCGACGGACAGCGGCACCGATCGCAGGTCGGCGCCCATGCGCTTCTCCGCGATGCCGCACAGCCGCTCCAGTTCGCCGGCCGTCAGGAAGGTGGGCGTCCCGCCTCCGAAGGCCGCGGCGGCGAAGCGCACCGGCTCGGCCTCGCCCAGCGCGTCCCGTACGGCTGTCGCCTGCCGGTCCAGCGCGTCGAGATAGCGGGTGGTCAGCTCGTCGGGGGCGCCGATGCGGGTGAAGAGGTTGCAGAAGCCGCAGCGGACCTCGCAGAACGGTATGTGGAGATAGAGCGAGAGCGCGTCCTTGTTCTCACCGGCCCACAGTTCGCTCAGCGCCGGCCGCCCGCCGGGGTGTTCGGCCAGCCTGCCGTACGCCGTCTTGTGCGGATAGGCGTAGACGTAGCTCCGGTACGGGCGGATCGAGTGTTGGCTGTTCATCGGGCAGTGGCCCCCGGTTCCAGGAAGAAGTGCGCGTACGGAACGGTCCAGACGGACTCGTGGCCGAGCCGGTGACCGGTGTAGCCGTCGTCCCCGTACGCCGTGCCGTGGTCGGAGCAGACGATGGCGAAGGCGCGGCGACGGCTGCTCACCGCGGTGAACAGGCGGCCGATGTGGGCGTCGACGTACTCCAGCGCGGCGGCGTGGGTGGCCCGGCTGTCGCCGCTGTCGCGGGTCGCCCCCGGCCGGTGGAACCAGTTCGGCTGGTGCAGCGCGGAGACGTTGACGAAGAGGAAGAGCTTCCGAGCCGCGGGAAGCCGGGCGACGACCCGCTCGGCGCGGGTCACCTGTGACTCGAACGAGGTGGGCGAGGCCACGCCGAACTCCGGCTCCCAGTGCGCCTCCTGGAACATCCCGGGCAGCACCGAGCCGAGCGGTGCCTGCCGGTTGAAGAACCCCACCCCGCCGATGCACACCGTGCGGTAGCCGGCGCCGGCGAGACCGGACACCAGGTCGGGCGTATCGAAGACGAAGGTGCGCTCCGCAGTGGTCTCACTGCCCGCGAACCGCGCGGCGAACAGCCGGGGGTGCGGCCCGGGGGAGGCCGGAGTGGGCAGGAACCCCGCGAAGATCGCCTGGTGCGACGCATAGGTGAAGCTCCCCGGGGCATGCCGCTTCTCCCAGCCACCGGGCGGCAGGTGCCGGGCCAGGTTCGGGATACGGCCGGCGGCGGCGAGCTCCGCCGCGACGTCGTACCGCAGGGTGTCCAGGGTGACGAGCAGCAGATCGTGGCTGCCCACGACCTCGCTCATATCGGGGTCCACGGCGCCGGTGACGCCGGGAGACGGTTCAGGGTGTTGCGCCGACACGGTGTTTCCTTGCTCGGTTCAGTACGGCGGCGACCTGCGCCCCGTAGGTGTCCAGGCCCTCGGCACCGCTGCCCGGCAGACCGGTCAGCCGCGGCAGCAGATCGCCGAAGGCGTTGACCTCACCGACGGCGAAGCGCCGCCAGCCGGTCGAGGGCAGCAGATCCACGCCCACGCACAGCGTGTCCGGGAACGCGGCAGCCGCGTCCTCGCACACGGCCAGCGCCGATCCCCAACTGCCGCCCGCCGCACCGACGGCGGCCCGCGCCTCCGCCAGGTCGCCGCGCGCCCCGCCGAGATGCAGATTGGTCATGGGGGAGCGGCTGGTGCGCACGACCGCGTGCGTGGCGCGGCCGTCGACCACCACGACCCGCAGATCCGCGACCCGGCCGCGCTGCGAGGCCTTCGGCAGCCAGCGCTCGATGTGCAGCCCGTCCGGCGCCAGCGCGTCGGTGATCGCCGCGACTTCGCGTTCCGTGGTGCAGCGGCGCACCCGGAGCGAGTTGTAGAGCCGGCCCGAAGGGTCGCGCTCCACCGAGGTGGTCGCCCGGACCCGGCCAGGACCGGCGGTCTCCACGGCCATCACCCCGGAGGCGGAGGATCCGTGCGCGGGCTTCACGAAGATGCGAGGCATGCGGTGGTCAGCCATCAGCGCACGCACATCCGCCCAGCCGCGCACGGGAGGCGCGGCGGGACCCGAGGTCGCAGAGGCCGGCACGGGTACGCCCGCGGCGTCCAGCACACCGTGGCACAGACGCTTGTCGAACAGCACCGGGATATCGCCCGGGTCGTCCAGCAGGACCGCGCCCGCGGTTGCGGCGGCCCGTGCCACGTCCCGTACGGCGGAGGTGAACCGCGCGTACCAGATCGCCGAGCCCTCCACCCTCGTCGGATCGTCGACACCGCGCAGCAGCCGCTCGACCTCGTCGTCCTCGCCGGGAGAATCGATGCGCACGGTCTCCCCGGGCAGGAATTCCGCGTCGCCCCGCAACACGTCGAGCCAGGACACCGTACGGGCGGGCTCCAGCCCGGCGGCCCGCACGGCGTCCTGAAAGAGCCCGACCCGGCGGCTGCCGGGGTTGCCGACGACCGCCAGGCGCGGCGCGCTACTCGCTGACCGCGACATAACGGGGCTCGTCGTCCTCGGGATCCCAGTAGTCCGCCCCGGCCAGATCGACCTGGACGTCCTCGCGGGCACACAGCTCCCGGATACGGGCGATCACCGGGTCGGTGAGGTAGTGGTGGTGCAGGTCCAGCGAGGTCAGATGAGTGAGGGGCTGGCCGTCGAGAAGGGCCAGGCCGCCCGTGTCGCTGAGGGTTCCCATGGAGAGCGCGAGCGACTCCAGCTGGGCGACGACGGGCGCGGAGGCCACCGCCGCGGCGATCTCGTCCTGGATCTCGCTGTTCTGCAGACCGAGATGGCGCAGCCCGGGAAAGCCGCCGCCCGACAGGACGGGCCTCATGTCCTCGACCGTGGCGTCGCCGCCGTACCAGGTGGCGCCGAACCACAGCTCGAGCCGCTCCAGGGCGGGCAGTTCGCAGGCGCCGACCGCCCGGACGACATGACCGGGCAGCCCTCCGGACTCGAACCTCAGGGACTTCAGCGCCTGGTGCCGCAGCGGGCGCAGGCGCAGCTTCTCCTGCTCGGGAACGGCATCCCCGCCGCCTCGCACGACCAGCTCCTCGATGCGCGGGAACGCCTCGACCAGCTCGGTGATGTCCGACATCTCCAGCCAGGACACCTCGCACTCCTCACCGACGACATCGGCGAGGAACAGCGCCCGCAACGCCGGGAAGCGATCCGCGTCCGAGGCGATCAGCTCCGCCACGGGGGCGAAGGAGCCGTAGTCGTCCGTCCACCAGGGGCCGATCAGCAGGGCCCGGACCCCGGCGGGGCCGACCGCGTCGAGGAAGTGCTGCCAGAGCCCGGGGAACTCCAGTCCCTCCCACTCGCAGTCCAGCCGCCAGGCCACCGACCCCGCTTCGGGCAGCGCCGCCAGGGCGGGGCCGTCGCCGGGCTGCGGCAGGGTGAGGACCGGCAGACCGTGGAACGTGTCGGGGTGTTCGATGTCGGTCATCGCCCACTCACTCCGACACCGTGACGTACCGGCCCGCGGCACCGCGGTCGTCCCACGGCTTGCAGCGGTCCGACAGATCCACCCGCACACCGTGCTGCTCCAGTGCCTCGGCGACCCGGCGTTCCACCGGTTCGGTGAGGAAGTGGTGGTGAAGGTCCAGCACTTCGAGATGGGTCAGCGGCTGGCCTTCCAGCAGCGCCGCCGCGCCCTCGTCACCGAGCGTTCCGCAGGACAGATCGAGGGTGCGGAGCCGGGCCACGAGCGGGGCCGAGGCGACGGCGGCTGCGATCTCGTTCTGCACTTCGCTGTTGCGCAGACCGAGATGGTGCAGGGCGGGGAAGCGCGTACCGGCCAGCAGCGGCGCCAGATCCGCCACATCGGTGTCGCCTCCGTAGGCGGATACACCGAGCCAGAGGTCGAGCCGCTCCAGCGCGGGCAGCTCGCTGTCGAGCACCCCGCGCACCACCTGCACCGGCAGCCCGCCCGTCTCGATCGTGAGCGAACGCAGACGCTCGTGCCGCACGGGCGGGAAGACGAGATCCGTACCGCCGCGCACCCCGAGCTCCACCAGCGAGGGGTAGGCCGCGAGCAGAGCGGTGACATCGCTCTGCTGGATCCACGATATCTCCGACTCCTCCATCGTCAGATCCCCGACGAACACCGCCTCCAGGGAGGTCAGCCGGTCGGCGGCAGCCGTCACGAGACCGATCGGATACGACGAGTCCTCCTCGTACGACTCGCCCCACTGGCCGATGATCAGCGCCCGCACTCCGGCCGGATCGACGGTCGCCAGGAACGAGGCGAACTCCTGCTCCCAGGTGTGGTCCTCGTCCTCGTAGGGGTCGACCCCGACGCGCCAGGCCGCCGCGCCGGCGGCCGGCCGGGGGGCGTCACCCCCGTCGTGCTGGAAATCGACGGCCGGAAGGCCGAGCAACTCGTGCAGGTGGTCCACATCGGACATGGCCCTGAGCTCCTGATGACGGCGACGGTTTGATGTCCGCAAGGTTTATCAAGGCCCACTGACAACGGGGGCGACCGGGCTCCGCCACAGCGCGCACGGTCGATTGTCAGACCCCCGCCGTAGCGTTTTATCCGTGGTCGGCACAGCGGGTGCCGCCGCGGAGGGGAGACGTCTGTGTACCGGCAGGGCGATGTGCTGATCATGACGCTGGAGGAGTCGGCGGTGCCCCCGAACCTCCTGGACGCGCCGGGCGAACTGCGCGACGGACGGGGCCGGCTGGTGCTCGCGCTCGGTGAGGTCACCGGGCACGCGCACGCCGTGCCGGGGCCGGGGCGGCTGATCCGGGAAGGCGGGGTGTTCGGCCCGATGCTGCTCCATCTTCCCGACGGCGGACGCGTGGTGCACGAGGAGCATGCGGTGATCCCGCTGCCGAAGGGCTGGTTCCGCGTGGTGCGCCAGCGTGAGTACGCGCCGGGGGCGGTCCGCATCGTCGCGGACTGAGGGCCGGAGAAGCCTGGAGAGACCCGAAACACATAGACGTGCGTGAGTATCCGGAACACAGGAACACAGGAACAGGGGGATGGGGAAACCGATGCAGTACGTGGACTCATGGCGGGCAGTGGCGGCGAGGACGGGTGCGGCGGACCGGGCGGCCGCCGAGGACGGGGTGCGGCTCGCCTACCGCAGCGCGGGACTGGCCGAACCGGAGGAGTTCGTCTGGGCCGATTCGCCCAGGGAGGCCGTCGGGCTCGTGAAGAAGCTGACCGACGCGGGCCGCTCGGTCCGCGAGGAGGTACGGACCCGGCCCTGGGCGGAGGAACGACGCCGGATCTACGACGCGTTGGGCCCGTCCGGCTGGTCCGCTCTCTGGTCCGCGACCGGCGCCCAGCTGTGGGAGACGACCGCGGCGCTCGCCGACCGGATACGGGCCGGTGTCGTCGCCGAACTGGCCGAGAGCCCGGAGGACGAGCCGGACGTCCGGCTCCTCCTGCTCGACGCCGTCCTGGGGCAGCACGACGCGGCCTGGCTCGCCGCGTTCGACGGCCGGGGCGATCGGCTCGACGGACTGGCGGCGGTGGCCAGGAACGCCGGCTGGTGGTGGCCCTACGAGCGGACCGTGGTGATCAGCGAGCGTCCCGATGCGCTGCACCGGGACGAGGCGGGCCGGCTGGACAGCGGCGACGGGCCCGCGCTCTCCTACCCGGACGGCTTCGGGCTGTACGCCTGGCGCGGCATGCCGGTGCCCGCCGACTTCCTGGCGGAGCTGGCCTCGCTCACCCCCGAAAGGATCAGGGCCGAGGAGAACGCGGAGCTGCGCCGCGTGATGCTGGAGTTCTACGGATACGACCGCTACCTCGGCGAGTCGGGCGCCGAGCCGGTCCACCGGGACGAGACGGGCATCCTCTGGCGGATCGCGCTCGACGGTGACGAGGACGTGGTGATGGTCGAGGTGGTCAACTCCACACCGGAACCGGACGGTACGCACCGGACGTACTGGCTGCGCGTCCCACCCGCGACCCGGACGGCGAAGGCCGGCGTCGCCTGGACCTTCGGGTTGCAGAGCGAGTCCTACCAGCCCCTGCACCAGACCTGACGGGGCAACAAGGCAATGGACGGGAACGGGGGGAGGAGTTCACCTGGGTGATGCACCGAGGGAGGCGGGAGGAGAGAGGCTGAGGCCGACCGGTCAGGTCGTCGGACGGCCAGGCGGCCAGGCGGCCAGGGGAGGCCAGGGGGAGGAATGGGGGAGTCGGGGACCGTCAGGCCGTCAATGTCTCGTGGTCAATGCCGAGTTCACGGGCGAGGGCCGCTTCGGTCCACTCCAGCATCGTGGCCCGGGACAGCGGCCCCGCGTACGACGTCATCTGCACGGCCAGCCCGTCGAGCAGCGCGGTCAGCCGCCAGGCCACGGACATCGGGTCGTCGCAGTGGAACTCACCCGCGGCCGCGCCCTCCTCGATGACCTCGGCCAGCTCCGCCTTCCACTGCTGGTCGAGATCGCCCGCCACATTGCGCAACGCGGGGTCGCGGAGCGAGGCCGCCCAGCCCTCGATCCACAGCCGCCAGCCCTTGGCCTGGCCCGTCGGGGCGTACCAGCGGACGGCCGCGCGCAGCCTGCGCACGGCAGTGGTGCGTCGGCTCAACAGCTTGCGCAGGTGGGTGAGATCGGCCTCGGCCGCGTGGGCGAAGGCCGCGGCGACCAGTTTCTCCTTGGTGGAGAAGTGGTAGAGCACGAGTGCGTTGCTCACACCGAGTACGGCGGCCACATCGGCGATTCGCACCGCCGCGACACCTCGCACCTCGATCTGCTCGACGGCTGCGCGCAGCAGCTCCTCGCGTCGCTCCGTCACACTCAACCGCACTCTTCCCACGGCGTCACCCTAACCAATGCCCGTTCCGGCCGGCCAATGCCCGTTCCGGGGCAGGTCGTGGGCCGACGCGGGGCCGGCCGGCCGTCACCGTCCGGTCAGCGGTACCAGCCGAAACGCTCCGCCATCACCGGCAGCCGGTCGGCGACGACGGCGTGCGCCGCTGCCCGGGGGGTGCAGCCGTCCGCCGACGCGCGCGTCAGCACGAGGTCGACCAGGGCGCGCATCGAACTACGGGTGTGCGCGAAGGCCTCGTCCGCGTCGGGGCCTATGTCGCCGAACAGGGTCCACCACCACCAGGCGTTGGTACCGGAGTTGACGACCACATCGGGCAGTACCGTGATCCCGCGCTCCTTGAGCAGCTCCTCGGCCTCCGGCAGTACCGGCATATTGGCCGCCTCGACCACCCAACGAGCCCTGATCCGGGCTTGGTTCGTCGCGTCCACGGCGTAGGAGACGGCTGCGGGGACGAGTACCTCGACATCCTGGCCGAGCCAGGCATCGGCAGGCAGTTCGCGGTCGGTTTCGCGCAGCGCGCCGCGGTCCACCGTCCCGTAGGAGTCCCGTGCGGCCAGCAGGGCCTCGACGTCGAGGCCGGCCGTATTGGTGATCGTGCCCTTGACGTCGGCGACGGCGACCACGCGCAGTCCGGCCCGGGCCAGGAACCGGGCCGTCGCCCCGCCCATGGTGCCGAACCCCTGCAAGGAGACCCGGGCGCCGGCGTGGGCGACCCCGGCCCGGTCCAGTGCGGCGAGCGCCGCCTCGGCGACCCCGCAGCCGCCGACCAGCGCGTCGAGGCCGATGCCGTCGACCTCGACGGTGAAGGCGTCGGCCAGCCGTCGCCGGGCCGCCCTCTCGTCGTCGAGCAGCGGATAGACCGCCTGGACGCAGGAGACGAGACCCGCTTCGCCGGCCGCCCGGTCGACCAGGTCCTGGCTGAGCCCCAGGTCCTCGCCGGTCGTCCAGACGTTCTCGACGTACGGACGCATGGCCCGCAGGTAGCGGACCAGGACGCCGTAGGCGGCCGGGTCGCGCGGATCGCAGTCGATGCCGCCCTTGGCGCCGCCGAGCGGTATGTACCGCGCCCCGGTGCGGTCCGCGTCGAAGTGGAGGGCTTCCTTCATCGTCATGCCGCGGGCCAGTCCCGCCACCTCGTCGAGCGTGCAGCCGGCCCGCATCCGCAGCCCGCCGCTGGAGACACCGCGCACCAGCCGGTCCACGACCAGGTGGCCCCGGTGGCCGGTGACGTGATCCGTCCAGGTCAGGGAGATCAACGGGGCGGGCGCGGGCCCCGGGGGCGTCGTCATCGGGGGTCCTCCTCGGTTCACCGAATCGGCTCTCATCGGTTCGCATCGGGTTCCGTAAGTTTTTACTGAATCGCGAGTCAGTATCGGGAGCCGGGGAAGGCGCTGTCAACGCCGCCGG
Source organism: Streptomyces sp. NPDC127177 (assembly GCF_042672475.1). NCBI lineage: Bacteria > Bacillati > Actinomycetota > Actinomycetes > Kitasatosporales > Streptomycetaceae > Streptomyces > Streptomyces sp. NPDC127177. The sequence goes on along the minus strand of NZ_JBHXUW010000070.1, from coordinate 21,630 downwards.
TGCCGGACCGCCCCCGGCGCACGGACGCGGCCGGACGAAGCGGCGGGCCGGATGCGGAATCCTGCACACGACCCGGACGTTGGATTCGGCATGACGGGATTCGATGCACAGCAGGACGCGCTGCTTCGGTTGTTCTCCGAAGGCAACGGCGGCGTGCTTGTCACGCTCAAGCGGGACGGCAGGCCGCAGCTGTCCAATGTCACTCACTTCTACTCTCCCGAGGAGCGCATCGTCCGCGTCTCCGTCACCGAAGGCCGCGCGAAGACCCGCAACCTGCGCCGGGACCCTCGGGCCAGCTACCACGTCACCAGCGAGGACCGCTGGGCCTGGACCGTCGCCGACGGCACCGCCGACCTCACCCCGGTGGCGGAGGACCCCGAGGACGCCACCGTGGCGGAGCTGGTCGCGCTCTACCGTGACGTCCAGGGCGAGCACCCGGACTGGGACGAATACCGCAGGGCCATGGTCAGGGACCGCCGGGTCGTGCTGCGGCTCCACGTCGAGCACGTGTACGGGCAGCCGCGTGGCTGATGTGGCCCCCGCGGGCGACCACCCCGTTGGGTGCTCTGCTCTCGCACTGTCGTCCCCCACGACCATAATGAGACAATACCGACTCCCTCAGGAGATCTTGTGACCGGCGCTGACTCCAAGCTTCCGCTCCGCACCCGGCTGCGTGCGCTGCGGTCCGCCGACTTCGGGGCGGACCCGGCCGGCGCCCGTATGGAGCGCATCCGGCGTTCCCCGAACTTCGTCGACGGCGTCTTCCAGAATCCGGTGGGCGCACGGATCAGACCGTCCGGGTCCGCTCTGGAGTTCGCGAGGACCTACCTCCGCAAGGAGGAGCGGGCGCTCAGATCGCCGACCGGTGATGTGCCCGTCCACGCCACCACGCTGGCCGACCTCGCCGAGCCGCCCGTCTCGGGGCTGCGGCTGACCTGGATGGGGCACTCCAGTGTGCTCGCCGAGATCGACGGGCGGCGGGTGCTGTTCGACCCGGTCTGGGGTGACCGCTGTTCGCCCTTCGCGTTCGCCGGACCCAAGCGTCTGCACCCCGCGCCGCTGCCGCTCGCCGCGCTCGGCTCCGTCGACGTCGTGGTGATCTCCCACGACCACTACGACCACCTCGACCTCCCGACCATCCGCGCCCTGGCGCGCACGGACACGGCCTTCGCCGTGCCACTCGGTGTCGGGGCGCACCTGGAGCGCTGGGGAGTGCTCCCGGACCGGATCCGTGAGCTCGACTGGAACGAGACCACGGAGGTCGCCGGAATCAGGCTCACGGCCACCCCGGCCCGGCACTTCTGCGGCCGCGGCCTGCGCAACCAGCAGCACACCCTCTGGGCCTCCTGGGTCGTCGCGGGACCCGAGCACCGGATCTACCACAGTGGTGACACGGGCTATTTCCCCGGCTTCAAGGAGATCGGCGCCGAGCACGGGCCGTTCGACGCCACCATGATCCAGATCGGTGCGTACAGCCAGTACTGGCCGAAGGATCACACGAACGGCAAGCCGGAACCCGGTGCGTGGCCGGACATCCACATGAGCCCCGACGAAGGGGTCCAGGCACATCTCGACCTCCAGGGCAACGACCCGGCGGCGGGCGTGCTGCTGCCGATCCACTGGGGGACGTTCAACCTCGCGCTTCACCCGTGGGCCGAACCCGCCGAGTGGTCGATGCGCGCCACACAGTTCGTCGGCGTGACGATGGTGGCTCCGCACCCGGGCCGGCCGTTCGAACCCGCCGATCCGCCGGCGGTCGATCCCTGGTGGCGTTCGGTGGCCGCGGAGCCCGCACCCGGATGGGGCAACTGGCCCCCGGTCCACGTACCGCTTCCCGGCGCGGGGGTCACGGCGCCCGCACCCGACCGCGACCGGGCAGCCCAGGCCTGACGGGAGGGGGCGCCCGCTCTTGCGGCGCCCCCTCCGCCTCCCCGCGTACCTGCTCGCGGACGTCCGGATGTACGGCGGCCGGGTTCAGGCCGAGGGGTGGAGGTGCGTGCGCTGTCCGTCGTGATCGAGGATGCACAGGATCTCCGCCGGCCCGCCGTGCGCCTTGATGGCGTGCGGGACCATGGTGGAGAACTCGGCCGCCTGGCCCGTTTCGACCCGGATGGCGCGCTCGCCGAGGATCAGTGTGACGGTCCCAGAAAGCACGGTGAACCAGTCCTTGCCGGGGTGGACCCCGAGCCGGTCGGCCCCCGGGCCCCGCGCCTCCTCGGTGATGCGCATCTTGGCGACGGTGGTGCCGTCCGGGCCGGATCCGCGGTTCAGTACCCACGTGGTCAGCCCGCGCTGTTCGTCCCGCTGCGGCCTGATCACGACGTCCTCGTCATTGACGGACTCCACCAGCTGGTCGAGCGAGGTGCCGAGGGCCCGGGCCAGCGCTGTGAGCTGGTCGAGGCTGATGCGCCGGTGGCCGGTCTCGATGCGGCTCAGGGTCGAGGGGCTGAGGAAGGCGCGCTCGGCGAGGCTGTCGAGCGACCAGCCGCGTGCCTGCCGCAGGCTCCTGATGCGCATCCGCACCGCGCTGTCCAGATCGCTTTCTTGCGTCATACGCAAGAGCATACTCGTTGTGCGCAATACCGGCCTATCGTCGAGGTATGAACACCACGGGCGTGAACAGCGCACACACCAACGACTCCCACCCGCACGAGGGCGGTCCCCACGCCGGGGCCGCCGCGGACACCGTCGCCATGGCCGAGATCCTGGAGCTCGACGCCGAGGTCCTGCGGAGCCATCTGACGGAGCTCACCGCGTGGCTGGGTGAACTGTCCGACCGGGAACCCGGCCGCATCGTCGACCTCGGCAGCGGAACCGGGACCGGCGCGTTCGCGCTGGCCCGACGCTTCCCGCACGCCGAGGTCACGGCCCTGGACCTCTCGCCGCAGATGCTCCACCGGCTGACGGAGAAGGCGGCCGCGCTCGGCCTCGCCGGCCGGGTCCGGGGCGTTCGGGCGGACCTCGACGAGGGCTGGCCGGCGCTCGGCGCCAGTGACCTGGTCTGGGCGGCCGCCTCCCTGCACCACATGGCCGACCCCGACCGGGTGCTGTCCGACGTGTACGGCGCGCTGCGGCCCGGTGGTCTCCTGGCCGTCACCGAGATGGACTTCTTCCCCCGCTTCCTGCCCGACGACATCGGCGTGGGCCGGCCCGGTCTGGAGGCCCGCCTGCATGCCGTCCTGAACGGAGGGCCGGCCCCCGACTGGACGGACCACCTGGTCCGCGCGGGCTTCGGGCCGGCCGCCGAGCGCCGCTTCGAGATCGACCTGCCGGCCCCGCTGCCGTCCGCCACGGCCCGCTACGCCCGGGCGTGCCTGCGTAAACTCCGCTCCCACCTCGACGGACAGCTGCCCGCGGAGGACCTGGCCGCTCTGGACGCCCTCACCGACGACGACGACGCGCGCAGCGTCCTGCTGCGCGACGACCTCACGGTCCGGACCACCCGGACCACCTGGGTGGGGCGACGCCCCTGACCGCAGGGCAGGTCGCCGGTCCGGCCGGGCACCGCACGGCGGAGCCGCGCACGGCGGTACGCTGCCCACAGGGAGCAGTTACGCTGCGGCGCCTTCCGGGTACAACTCCCCTCCACCGGCGCGCCGTTCCGATGGGCGCGACCGTGGCCGGCGGCAGTGCACCCGCACTTTCCAAGGGGGCGAGGGAGCGACCATGCTGCGGGTGTACTTCACGTCCGAGGATCTGGCGCGCGTCCGGGTGGCCCCGGGCCCCGACTTCCTCTGGGAGATCAGCAACAGCGTCCAGACCCTGCAACGACGTGACGGCGAGAGGGTGTTCGGCGCCTGGCGCCGGTGGGTGCGGCCGCGGCTCTCCGCCAGTCCCCGGCTGCTCTCCTCGCTGCTGCCCCCGCGCGGGTACTCACCGGACTTCCTCACCCCGACCTCCGGTGACCGGGCGACGCTGCAGGCAGCCGTCGACACCCTGATGAGCACCCCGCGCCCCCGGCTGCGGACCGATCTGACACAACTGGCGGCCTCGCTCCAACTCCCCGGCTGGGTGAGCTCCCTGGCCGGAGGTGATGCCGACACCCTCCGGCAGCTCGGTGACGCCCTGCGCACCTACCAGCTGGAGGCGCTCGCTCCTTACTGGCATCGCGTCCACGCCCACATAGACGCCGACCGCGCCCTGCGTCTGCGCAGTCTCCTCGACGGTGGTACCGAGGGACTGCTGGCCGGCCTCGGACCACAGTTCCGCTGGCGCCCGCCCGTGCTGGAGGTGACGTACCCGGTCGACCAGCAACTGCGGCTGCGCGGAAGGGGACTCGTGCTGCAGCCGTCGTTCTTCTGCTGGCCCACGCCGATCACGCTGGCCGACGGGGACCTGCCGCCCGTACTCGTCTACCCGATCCACCACACCACGGACTGGGCCGGACCCGACCCCGCCCGCCCGGCCCAGGGGGCCGGGCCGCTGGGTCCGCTGCTCGGCCGGACCCGCGCCGGCCTCCTGCGCGCGACCCGCACCGGCTGCTCCACCGTCGAGGCCGCCCGCCTCCTGGACGTGACCCACCCCGCCGTCAGCCAGCACCTGAACGTGCTGCGCGCGGCGGGCCTGGTCACCACCGTGCGCGAGGCCGGCAGGTCCTTCCACGTCGCGACCGCCGAGGGCCGGGCCCTGCTGGCGGCCGAGGAACGGGCGCGGCGGTAACCGGAAGGCGGGAGGCACGGGCCCGGTGTGACCGTAGCGGTGGGGCCCTGCCCCGGTCCCTGCGGTAAGCCTGAACTTTCGTTCCTTGCGCCCTTCGTGGGCGAGGAACCACGCTGATTTCGGCACCCGGTCGTGCGCGCCGCGTCGTGGCGCACACGACCGGGTGCTCACCGAAGGCGTTTCTTCCCGCAAGGCCCGTCCCCCACCCTCAGGAGCCTCTATGCGCAGGAGACTTGTGTCCACCGCGATCGCCGTCGCCACCGTCGGCGTCCTGCTCCACCCCGCCATGGCCCAGGCGTCGGCCGCACCACACGTTCCGTCCGTTTCCGTGCTCGCCCACGGGACGAAGGCGGGTACGGCCGTCGTCAGCGGGCACAACCAGCCCGGCACCCGGCTGAAGGTCGATGCCGGCAGCACCAGCAGCGGGCACTGGCTGGAGATCGACTACCAGGTCCAGGAGACCGGCTACTGGTGCGGTCCGGCCGCCACCCGCATCGCGCTCTCCGCCCGTATCGCCCCGCCCAGCCAGGGAGTTCTCGCCGGGCAGCTCGGCACGACGGAGGCCGGCACCGACCACATCGGGCAGGTCACCGGAGTACTCAACGCCAACCTCGGCGGAGGCTGGTACGAGACCAAGGAGATGCCGAACGACCCGCCCACCCAGGCCCAGCGGGACCTGCTGTGGAACGACATCGTCTTCGACATCGACCGCAACTACCCGCTGGTCACCAATATCGTCGCCCCGCCCGGCAACCAGCCGCCCGGCTACCCGTCGGACCAGACGATCTATCACTACTTCACCGTCTTCGGCTACGACGACGTGGACCGCACCGTCCTCATAGCCGACCCCGCCTCCTTCAGCGGGAACCAGATCTACTGGATCTCCTTCGACCAGCTCGCCACGCTGATCCCGCCGAAGGGCTACTCGGCATGACGACGTACCCCGTCACCACCAGGAGGCCGTGTTGAGCAGTCACCGTCCCACCCGTAGAAACGTCATCAAGGCCGCCGGCGGCATCACCGCCGGGCTGGCGCTGGGCGCCGGGGGCATGCTCGCGGCCGCGTCGCCCGCCGGCGCGGCGGGCGACGGCTTCGGGCTGCGCATCGTGGAGCACAACGAGGCCGATCCGCGTATGTGGTACTACCGGTTCGCGACCGACGCCATCGGCTGGAACCCCGGCGTCAACGTCCTGCTCCCGGACGACTACCACACCGGCGGGCGCACCTACCCGGTCCTCTACCTGTTCCACGGAGGCGGTACGGACCAGGACTTCATCACCTTCGACCGTGCGGGCATCCGGGACTGGACGGCAGGGAAGCCGGTCATCGTGGTGATGCCCGACGGGGGGCACGCCGGCTGGTACTCCAACCCGGTCAGCTCCAACACCGGTCCCCGGAACTGGGAGACCTTCCACATCAACCAGCTGATCCCCTGGATCGACGCGAACTTCCGTACCTACGCCGAGTACGACGGCCGAGCCGTGTCCGGGTTCTCGATGGGCGGCTTCGGCGCCCTGAAGTACGCGGCCAAGTACTACGGTCACTTCGCGTCGGTGAGCGCCCACTCCGGTCCGGCCAGCCTGCGCCGCGACGCCGGACTGGTCGCCCACTGGGCCAACGCCTCCTCGGCCGCGCTGGACCTGGGCGGCGGCACGGTGTACGGCATACCGCTGTGGGACGAGGCCAGGGTCACCGCGGACAATCCGGTCGAGCGGGTCGAGAGCTACCGCAACAAGCGGATCTTCCTGGTCGCGGGCACCAGCCCCGACCCGGTCAACTGGTTCGACACGGTCAACGAGACCCAGGTGCTGGCCGGACAGCGGGAGTTCCGGGCCCTCCTCTCCGGCGCGGGCATCGCGCACGAGTGGTACGAGGAGCCCGGCGGGCACATGATCCGCGACTACATGGTCCGCCGTGACCTCGACGGCATCATCGGCCGGCTCCGGAAGGCGTAGCGGGGACCGCCGGCGAAGAATCGCGACGGAACGACGCGAGAAGCCCCCTCGACACCCGTCGAGGGGGCTTCTCGCGTGCCCGACGACCGCTCGTAATCGGTCGCTCGTGCGAGAGGTCATACCAGAGCGGGACGGATGGCGGGCAACTTCCACAACTGCCCGCCGCGCCCTCGTCCCGGGCGACTACCGTGTGTGTCCGGTGATCAACGGTGGGCTCATATTTCTCCGGGGCCCGCCCGGCCGATGATCCGAGAACGACCGACCACCGTAGGTGCCACCACATGGATACCGATTCCTGGGGCCCCACGTACCGAGGACGCTGATGTCTCAACTTCGCGCACCCGACGCGCGACCGGAACGCCGAGAGGGCGGGCGGCACGGCCGACCGGGCGCCCGTTCCCACTCGGCCGCGGCCAGGCCGCGCGCTGCCCAGCCGTCCCCCGAGGCGCGTATACGCCCCCAACTCCTGCGCACCGCCGTGCTGCCGGCCGTCGCCGTACTGCTGACCGGTGCCGCGGCCGTCATCCTCACGGTCCGCTCCACCGGCACCGCGCCGTCCACGGAGCTCTGGACCGCGTTCGGCGCCGCCGGAGCACTGGCGGCCGCCGCCGTCGCGGCGGCCTTCCTCGCCGCCAACCGCGTCGCCACCACCGTTCTCGGCCGCTGCCTCGCGCTGCGCCGGGCCAGCGCCCAGGGCCAGGCCGAACTGCAACGGGTGGTGGAACAGCTCCGCAACGGCGAACCCGTGCCCGCGCGCAGGCCCCCGCAGTCCACCGCCCCCGGCAGCGACGCCTTCGAGCTCCTGGCACAGGAACTCGGCCGCCAGCAGGAGGCGGCCGTGGCCGCCGTCGTCCAGGCGTCACGGCTCTCCGAGCACACCGGCGAGGACCAGAAGGTCGAGGTCTTCGTCAACCTCGCCCGCCGGCTCCAGTCGCTCGTACATCGCGAGATCCAGCTGCTCGACGAGCTGGAGCACAAGGTCGAGGACCCGGACCTGCTCAAGGGGCTCTTCCACGTCGACCACCTCGCCACCCGCATCCGCCGCCACGCCGAGAACCTCGCCGTCCTGGGCGGCGCGGTCTCCCGGCGGCAGTGGAGCAACCCGGTCACCATGACGGAGGTGCTGCGCTCGGCGATCGCCGAGGTCGAGCAGTATCCGCGGGTCAAGCTCGTGCCCCCGATCGACGGCACCCTGCGCGGCCACGCCGTGGCCGACGTGATCCACCTCCTGGCCGAACTGGTCGAGAACGCCACGGTGTTCTCCGCCCCGCAGACCCAGGTGCTGCTGCGCGCCCAGCACGTCACCGCCGGTCTCGCCCTGGAGGTGGAGGACCGGGGCCTCGGCATGCCGGGCAACGAGCAGAAGCGGATGAACGCCCTGCTCGCCGACCCTGATCAGGTCAATGTCGCCCGGCTCCTCCAGGACGGCCGGATCGGACTGTTCGTGGTGGCCTCGCTGGCCCGCAGGCACGGCATCGCCGTGCGTCTGCAGAGCAACATCTACGGCGGCACGCAGGCCGTGCTCGTCCTTCCGCAGTCCCTGCTCGGGGCCGAGGACGGCGCCTCCGCCGAGGCCGGCGGCGCACCGTCCCCGCCGCCCGGTCCCGTACACCGCCCGCCGCCCCTGGACGAGCCCCCCGCACACCGGGACCTCGCCCCCGGAGCGGCACCCGCTCCGGAGCCCGAGCGCCGGCCGTACGTACCGAGCCAGCAGCTGCGGATGCACCAGCCGCCGCAGCAGACACGGCGTCAGGGTGAGGCCCCGCCGCTGCCGCTGCGCGCCGAACGGCTCGACCGGCCCGCACCCGCAGAGGCGCGTTCCGAGGTCCGGCCGGTCGACGAACCCGTGCCTGCGCTCTCCCCGGAGCCCGGGGTCGTGCGCGGCACGATGGGGCGGCCGCAGCTTCCCCGGCGCGCCAACCAGGAACACCTGGTCCCACAGCTCAGGGAGGCTCCCGCCCCGCGCACCGATGAGGAGCCCGCCCTGCACGACCCGGGGCTGGTCGCCGCCTTCCGGCGTGGCATCGATCTCGCCGAGGCCCGTAGCGAATCGGAGCCCGAGCCGGGTCCGGATCCCGGATCCGAGCCCGGGCCGGGTTCCGCGTTCGGGACGGACGCCTCGGCGGGCGCCGGGGCCCGGACGCCACTGGATCCGCTCCCGGTCCGCGGCTCCACAGCCCCCGGGGAGCTCCTCGGGGCCGGCTCGTACCACAGCGATCAAGACCCACTCGAAGCGAACACCTCCAAGGAGTAGATGCACCATGGCGAGCGATATGCCGTCCGGTCAGGTCTCGGACCTCGACTGGCTGCTGAGCGGGCTGGTACAGCGCGTGCCGTACACCCGCAGCGCGGTCCTCCTCTCCGCCGACGGGCTGGTGAAATCCCTCCATGGCTTGGACGCCGACAGTGCCGACCACATGGCGGCCCTGGCCGCCGGCCTGTACTCTCTCGGCCGCAGCGCCGGTGCGCGGTTCGGCGACAACGGCGAGGTCCGCCAGGTGGTGGTCGAGCTCGACTCGACGCTGCTCTTCGTCGCCACCGCCGGTTCCGGCACCTGTCTCGCCGTGCTCGCCGGGCGCAGCGCCGACGCCGCCGTGCTGGGCTACGAGATGACCATGCTGGTCAAGAGCGTGCGGCCCTATCTGATGACCCCGACCAGACAAGCGGCCGGGATGCCGGGCGCCACGGGGCTGTGAGCGTGTCGACCACGCAGGACGCGCCGTTGCTCGACGACGCGGCGGGCCGTCTCATCCGCCCGTACACGGTGAGCAACGGCCGTACCCGGCCCACGACCGTGCTCGACCTGCTGTCCCTGGTCATGGCCACCGGGACCGTCCCACAGGTCCACCTCGGCCCCGAGCACTCGGTGGCGCTGGGACTGTGCGGCGGTCCCACATCGGTGGCCGAGATCGCGGCACATCTGCGGCTGCCCGCGGTCGTCACCAAGGTGCTCCTCTCCGACCTGGTCGACTGCGGAGCGGTCACCGCGCACCCGCCCGCCTTCCATGACATGCCCACTGACCGATCCCTGCTGGAGGCAGTGCTCGATGGCTTACGACGACAGCTCTGACGGTTTCGACAGCTCCGCCCCGTACACGGGGACCGCGAGCCCCGGAAACGTCGGCTACGCGGACGCCCCCGGCACCGGGTATCCGGAGGAGGCCGCCGCCCCCGAGGGCTTCCCCGTCGCGCTCAAGGTGCTGGTGGCGGGCGGGTTCGGTGTGGGCAAGACGACCTTCGTCGGCGCGGTCAGCGAAATCGCGCCGCTCAGCACGGAGGAGTTGCTGACCCAGGTCAGCGCGGCGACCGACAGCCTCGAAGGCATCGAGTCGAAGACCTCCACCACGGTGGCCATGGACTTCGGACGCATCACGCTGGACGAGCAGCACGTGCTCTATCTGTTCGGCACCCCGGGGCAGGAACGCTTCTGGTTCATGTGGGACGAGCTCTCCCAGGGCGCCCTGGGCGCGGTGGTCATCGCCGACACCCGGAGACTGGAGGAGTGCTTCGCCGCCGTCGACTTCTTCGAACGGCGCGGGATCGGGTTCATCGTCGCCGTCAACGAGTTCGACGGCGCCTTCCGCTACGGCCCCGACGAGGTGCGGGCCGCGCTCGACCTGACACCCGAGGTGCCGGTCGTCCTGTGCGACGCCCGGATCGCCAGCTCGGGCACCGGCGCCCTGGTCACCCTCGTCCAGCACCTCATCAACGCCACCGCCGAACCGGCCCCGCTCTCCGCCCACGGAAGCTACGGAGTCCGTACGTGATCCCGCACGCCATCGGGCGGATGCTGCTGACCCCCGTGGACGGCGACGCACCCGTCCGGACCCAGCGGCTGCGCAGCCTCGGCCTGGGGGAGCGGTCCGACGCCTCGTTCGACAACTTCGACGCCTTCGCCGACCGGGTGGCCGAAGTGACCGAGGTGCCCTTCTCGATGGTCAACTTCATCGACGGGAACCGGCAGTTCTACGCCGGGCTGCACACCCCCGCGGGCACCCGCAAGGGCTCCGACCTGGGAGCGACGGCGGCGGGCAGCGGCCGCAGCGGCCGGTACGTCGCCCTCGACCACGGCTACTGCCCGCACGTCGTGGTGCGGCGCAGGGCGCTGGTCCTGGAGGACGTCTGCGACTACCCGCGCTTCGCCGGCAACCCGGTCGTCGACGACATAGGCATCCGCTCCTACCTGGGGGCGCCCCTCATCGACCGTACGGGGATCGCGCTGGGCGCCGTCTGCGCCGTGGACACCGTGCCCCGCCCGTGGGGGCGGGCAGGGCTCGACACGATCAAGTCCCTGGCACAGGAACTGGTCGGGCACATCCATCGGCGGGAGGACAACAGCATCGGGATCTGAGGTCAGGGCCGCGGGCCCCGGATCACGGAATGCAGAACACCGCCCGCGCCAACTGGACGGACACCGCCGCCCCCGCCCCCGTCGGCACCGGATCCGTCATGACGGAGAACCTCACCGGCCTGGACCGGCTGCCCGCCGAGGCCCTCGCCGTCGCCGCACGGGGCGAGGGGCGCCGGGTGATCACCCCAGCCCGAAGGTGTCCGCCAGCATCCCGACCTGCGTGGCCAGGAGGGTGTCCCCGGTGTGTCCCATCCCGGCGAACTGCCCCGCCACCTCCAACCCCACCGATCCGTGCAACTGCGCCCAGGCGAGGAGCGCGCCGGCCAGCGCCCCCGCCGCGTCCGCCGTGTCGTCGGCGGCGTCCGCCGCGTACTCGGCCACCCAGCCGGCCACGCCCGGGTCCGTGCCCAGCCACTCCTTCATCTGGGCCACCACTGGGGCCGCGCCGGCCCCGGGGGCCCCGCCCGCGAACACCGGAAGGAACGGCCCGAGCACCGCGCGCGCCCGGTCCAGCGTGTCGGCGGGGGCGACATACCCCGGCACCGGCGCGCCCTGGATCAGGAGATAGCGGTGCGGCTCGTCGACCGCCCAGGCCCGGTAGGCCACCGCGAGGGAGTGCAGCCGCTCACGCGGGCTCTGTGAGGCCGCCGTCGAACGGGCCGCCGCCGCTCCGATGGCCGCCGCGGCGTCGTCGTACGCGTCCCGGATCAGGGCGTGCAGCAGGTCGTCGCGGCTCGCGAAGTAGCGGTAGAGCGCCGGACCCGACAGGCCCATCTCCTTGGCGATACGGGTGAGCGCGAGCGCCGCGACACCGCCGTCGGCCAGCTGGCGCAGGGCCGCTTCCTTGATCTCCGCCCGGGTCCGCTCCCGGTACCGGGCCCGCGGCCCCTGCTGTGCCTCGGCCATCCCGGGCCCCTTTCGCTAGGCAAGCTCACTTCAGTTACGGAGTCTAACAGTCAGGCTTGCGATGGAGTATCGCGAGAGTTACTGTCTCTAACAGAAGTGAAACGCCATAGCGGCCCGGCGCGTCCAACCGCTCCGGGCTGCCGTCCGCAACACAGGGGAGTACGCGATGACCGCAGCACGTGACCTTCAGGTAGTTCTCGGAGCGGGCCCGGCGGGCACCGCGCTCGCCGTCGAACTCGCCCGCCGCGGGCACCCCGTCCGGCTCGTCGACCGGGCGGGCGGCGGGCCGGTACTCGAAGGTGTCGACCGGTTCGCCGCCGATGTCGCCACGGAGGAGGGCGCCCGCGCGGCGGTCGAGGGTGCGGCCGTCGTCCACCACTGCGTGAACGTGGCCTACCACCTCCAGGTCGAGGTCATGCCGCGGATCCAGCTGGCCGTGCTGGCCGCGGCCGAGGCGCAGGGTGCGCGCCTCGTCGTGCTCGACACGCTCTACCCGTACGGCGAGACGCACGGGGCGGTCATGACCGAGGACACCCCGTGGAACGCCACGACCCGCAAGGGGCTGATGCGCGCCGAGCTCGACTCCCGCTACCTCGCCGCCCACGCCGAGGGCCGGCTGCGGGTCGTGCTGGGCCGGTCGGCCGACTTCGTGGGGCCGGGTGTCCTCAACTCCACGCTGGGCGGCGCGGTTTTCCCGGCCGCGCTGACCGGGGGAGAGGTCCCGGCGTTCGGTGACATAGACCTGCCGCACAGCTACACCTACATCGGCGATGTGGCCGCGGGCCTCGCGACGCTCGGTGAGAACCCGGACGGCGACGGCCGGGTCTGGCACCTGCCGACGGCGCCGGCGCTCACCACCCGGCAGATCCTGTCCATGATCGAGGAGCGCGTCGGCCGTCCGCTGACTCTGACCACCGTCGCCGAACCCCGGCCGTTCGGAGCGTTCGACGAGGTGTTCATGGCGGAGTACGCCGAGATGTTCTACCAGCACACGGAAGCGCAGATCGTCGACTCCTCGGCCATCGAGAAGGCGTACGGCCTCGTCCCGAACCCGCTCTCCGCCACGGTCGACGCCACACTCGCCTGGTACGGCGAGCTACTGGCCGCCCACTGAGCGAGCCCGCCGGCTCACCTGCCGAGGAACGCCCCGATCCGCCGGCGCAGGCCCTGCGGGTCCAGGCCGTGGGCGGCGAGGTGCTCGTCCATCCGCCCGTACCTGCGCAGTTCCTCGCGGGCCACGCCGAGTCCCAGGACGCGGTGGGGGAGCGCGGTCAGCGCGTCGTTGGCGGCGGCCGTCGAGGTGCCCGCCAGATAGGGCTCGACGATCACGACATCGGCGGCCGGCCGGCCGTCCACGGCGCGGCGCAGGCCGTCCCCGTCGAACGGCCGGACGGTCGTCGCGTACAGCACGGTCGTGTCGAGCCCCTCGGTCGCGGCGAGCACGTTGTCGAGCATCGGGCCGACGGCGATCACCACACCGCCCGCCCCCTCGCGCACCGTGGTGAACCCGCCCGCCCCGCCGACCCGGCGCGCCCGGTCGTTCGACTGCATCGACAGCCGCACATAGACCCGGCCGTCCCCGGCGGCGGCCTCCCGCACCAGCGCCTCGGCCTCGTCGGGGTGTCCCGGAACGTGCACCGTCCAGCCGTCGAGGGTGTCCAGCAGCGCTACGTCTCCGGGTGACATGTGGGTGAAGCCGCCGGCCGGCCAGTCGTACGAGCCGCCGGCGCTGACCAGTACGCCTCCCACGCCCTGATGGCCGAAGTCCAGCTTCACCTGCTCGAAGGGGCGCTCCACCAGGAAGCTGGCGAAGGTGTGCACGATCGGCCGCAGTCCGGTGAGCGCCATTCCGGCCCCGGCCCCGATGAGCAGCTGCTCCCGGATGCCGACATTGACGACGCGGTCGGGATGGGTCCGCTGGGCCCGGTCGAAGCCGTCCCGGCTGATCTCGGCCAGCACGAGTGCCAGCCGCGGATCCTCGTCGAGCAGGCGTGTGGTGGTCGAGATGAATCGGTCCCGCATCGTGTCCATGGAGTTCTTCCTCTTCCTTCTGTCTGTTCGCTCTGGCTGTTGCTGTTCCGGTGGGTCGCCGACGCGGGGGCTCAGCGCTTGGGGGCGACGCGGGCCACCACGGCCCGGGGCCGGCCGGGGTGCGGGGCGGTGAAGGCGTCGTACAGCTCCTCGTGGTCCCGCCCGTCCACGGAGGCGACCGACCAGCCCGCGGTCGCGAACCGGGCGGCGATACCGCCGGGGCGGCCGTACGACGCCGACTCGTTGTCGATCACCACGGTGTGCAGGCGGTCGAGACCCGCCGGGCCCGCGTAGGCGATGGCCTCGTGGTTGCTGCCCTCGTCCAGCTCCGCGTCCCCGGTCAGCACCCACACGGCGGGGCCGGTCAGCCCCTGGGCCCGCAGCCCCAGCGCCGTCCCGACGGCCAGCGGCAGCCCGTGCCCCAGTGAGCCGCTGCCGATCTCGGCGCCGGGCACCAGCAGCCGGTCCGGGTGGTGGCCGAGCGGGGAGTCGTACGAGCCGAAGCCGGTCAGCAGCTCCTCGCCGAAGAATCCGTGCGCGGCGAGGACGGCGTAGTACGCCATCGGCCCGTGCCCCTTGGACAGGAGGAAGCGGTCGCGGTCGGGTGCGTCGGCCGTCTCCGGAGTCACCCGCAGTACCCGGTCGTACAGCACCCACAGGGCGTCGAGAGTCGAGGTGGCGGCCGGGCCGTGCTTCTCGTCACCGGTCATCAGGCTCATCAGCCGGTGCAGATCTCGGTACGCGGGCGCGGCGGCGGTGGTCGTTTTCGTCATGTGCCTCAGCGTTCAACATCAAGCATGGTTGAGGTCAAGTACCAAAGGCGTTCGTAACCACCCGTTGAAGTGCGGTATTGTTCTCATGCGCGTTCGGCCAGGGGGAAGCCCCAGGTCAGGCGGGTATCGGGACGTGGCGCAGCTTGGTAGCGCACTTGACTGGGGGTCAAGGGGTCGCAGGTTCAAATCCTGTCGTCCCGACGATGTACACGGGCTTCCGGCCCGGATCAGGGCCTTGTTTCACTTCGGTGGAGCAAGGCCCTGAGTCGTTTTCCGATGCGCCGGCGCCCACCGGACGGGACAGAAAAAACCTCGGACGATGATGTCGAGAACCCGTGACCGGCTCCGTCCCCGGTGTGAACGCGACCAGAATGGTCCGCACCAGCACCGAGGAGAAGACCATGGCCAAGTACCTGCTGCTGAAGCACTACCGCGGCGCGCCGGAAGCGGTGAACGACGTGCCCATGGACCGCTGGACGCCGCAGGAGGTCTCGGACCACGTGCGGTACATGAACGACTTCGCGGCACGGCTCGAGGAAACCGGCGAGTTCGTCGACAGCCAGGCGCTCTCCCCGGAGGGGATGTTCGTCCGGTACGACGGCGAGGGGCGTCCGCCCGTCACCGACGGGCCGTTCGCGGAGACCAAGGACGTCATCGCCGGCTGGATGGTGATCGACGTCGACAGCCACGAGCGGGCTGTCGAGCTCGCCGGGGAGCTGTCGGCGGCCCCCGGGGCGGGCGGGAAGCCGATCCACGAATGGCTGGAGCTGCGCCCGTTCCTGAAGGCGATGCCGACCGTCACGGAGTGACCTCTCCCGTGGACGATGTGCTGCTCAGGAGCCTCACGCCGAGCGTGCTCGGAATCCTCGTCCGCCGCGGAGCAGATTTCGCGGCGGCCGAGGACGCCGTACAGGACGCCCTGGTCGAAGCGGTACGGGTCTGGCCGGCCGAACCGCCGCGCGACCCGAAGGGGTGGCTGGGCACCGTGGCCTGGCGCCGGTTCCTCGACGCCACCCGGGCGGACGCCGCCCGCCGCCGACGTGAGGACCGCGTCGACGAGGAGCCGGTGCCCGGGCCCGCACCCGAGGCGGACGACACGCTCCGGCTCTACTTCCTGTGCGCCCACCCGTCGTTGACGCCGTCCTCCGCCGTCGCGCTCACACTGCGCGCCGTCGGCGGGCTGACCACCCGCCAGATCGCCGCCGCCTACCTGGTGCCCGAGCCGACCATGGCGCAGCGCATCAGCCGGGCCAAACGCACCGTCTCGGGAGTCCGGTTCGACCGGCCGGGCGACGTCGCGACCGTGGTGCGCGTGCTCTACCTCGTCTTCAACGAGGGCTACTCCGGTGACGTCGACCTGGCGGCCGAGGCCATCCGGCTCACCCGGCAGCTCGCGGCCACGATCGACCACCCGGAGGTCTCCGGTCTGCTCGCCCTGATGCTGCTCCACCACGCGCGGCGAGCCGCCCGGACGGCCTCCGACGGCAGCCTCGTGCCGCTGGCCGAACAGGACCGTGGCCGGTGGGACACCCGGGCGATCGCCGAGGGTGTCGAGATCCTGCAGGCCGCCCTGGCCCGGGACAGGCTGGGGGAGTTCCAGGCACAGGCCGCCATCGCGGCGCTCCATGCCGACGCACCGACCGCCGGGGAGACCGACTGGGTGCAGATCCTCGAGTGGTACGACGAGCTGGCCGGCCTGACCGACAGCCCGGTCGTCCGGCTCAACCGTGCCGTCGCCGTGGGCGAGGCCGACGGACCACGCGCCGGTTTGGCGGCGCTCGCGGTGCTGGCGGACTCGCTGCCCCGCCACACCGCGGTGGCGGCCTACCTCCACGAGCGCGACGGGGACCTGGCGACGGCGGCACGGCTGTACGCGGAGGCGGCCCGAAAGGCTCCCGACCTCGCCGAGCGCGACCACCTGACGCGCCAGGCCGCCCGGCTCAACGCCCGCCGGGACCGCTGAGGGTCGCGACCCCCGCCGGGACCGCTGAGGGTCGCGACCCCCGCCGGGACCGCTGAAGGTCCCGAGCCCGGCCGCGACCGCTTAGCTCAGCTCAGCTTGAGCAGTAGATCCGTGAGCTCGCGCGGCATGGTGATCATGCAGTCGTGGCCGGTCGGCAGCTCCCACACCTGCGCCGCTGTGCCGTTGGGCTGGATCGGAGGGATGGGGCGGCGGGTGATTCCTTCGGGCACCCCGGCCGTGCAGTGGATGTGGGTCCGCTGGATCGCGTGAACGGCGGGGTTGTCCAGCTGGACCGGTTGCTGGAGGCAGAGCACCGGCTGGTCCGACAGCATCGCGCGCAGCCGGGCGACGTCGGCCGGGTCGGTGACGCCGAAGAGCCCGACGGGGGCCGGGAATTCGGGCAACGGCGGAATCCGCCAGGGTGTGTCGGACTTCGCGGCGTCGTCGATCATGACCTGGGTGATCGGCTGGGCGTCGACCGCGGTCTCGCCGTGCTCGGGGACCATCGCGTCCAGGTAGACGAGGTGGGCGATCCGGTCCGGGACCCGGTTGGCGACGGACGAGATGACCAGCCCGGCGTAGCTGTGTCCCACCAGCACCACGTCGGTGAGGTCCTCCTCGATGATCAACCCGACGATGTCGTCGACGTGGGTGTCGAGGCCCACCTCGGGGCTGAGCAGATGTGCTCTGTCGCCGTAGCCGGTCAGCGACGGTGCGAGCGCCCGGTGCCCGGCCGAGGTCAGCAGTGGCACCACCCGCTCCCAGGACTGCCCGCTGTGCCAGGCGCCATGAACCAGTAGATATGTCGACATTGTGTCGCTCCTCGCCGACCGGGACTCCCCGGTCTGCCATGATGGGTAAACGGGACGCTGTCCCGATTCAGAAAATACGGGACACTGTCCCGTTTAGCAATCCCGGGCAGGGAAGGGGCGATGTGGTGAACGACGTCGATCGGGACGCGGGGCGTGCGCCCCGGCCCAAGCGTGCGGACGCGCGCCGGAATCAGGAGGTCCTGCTCGGCTCGGCCGCCGCGGTCTTCGTTGAATCGGGCGTGGAGGCACCGATCCGGGACATCGCGGCCAGGGCCGGCGTCGGGACGGCGACGATCTACCGCCACTTCCCGACCCGGGCGGATCTCATCGTCGCCGTCTACCGGCACCAGGTCGAGGCCCTCGCCGAGGCCGGCCCGGCCCTGTTGGCGGACTCCGGCACGCCGCATGCCGCGCTGGGGCGGTGGGTCGACCTCTTTGTCGACTTCCTGGTCACCAAGCAGGGGCTCGCCGGGGTGTTGCAGTCGGACGACCCCTGTTTCGATCCTCTGCACTCCTACTTCGTCGAGCGGCTCGTCCCCGTGTGCGGGGGGCTGCTCGACGCGGCGGTCCGGGCGGGCGAGATCCGCGCGGATCTGGACGCCTACGCGTTCATGCGTGGTGTCGGAGGGCTCTGCGCGGGGGCCGGTGGCAATCCGCGGTACGACGCGCGCCGACTGGTCGAGATCCTCGTCGCGGGGCTGCGCCTGCCGCGGGAGTGACGTCCGGCCGCGATGCTTCGCCGGCCCGGGGGTGGTGACGCGCTCAGCGTGCGGTCAGCGCGCGGTCAGCGTCATCTCGAACGAGTACCGGGACGCCCGGTACAGGTGGGAGCCGAACTCCACCGGGCGGCCCGCGTCGCCGAGGACCGTGCGCTCCATGGTGAGCAGGGTGCCGCCGCGGGGCTCGTCCAGCAACCGGGACTCCGCCGCGGTGGCGCGGCGTGCTCCGATGGTCTGGTCGGCGGTCCGCAGGGAGATGCCCGCACGCCTGAGCAGTTCGTAGAGGCCGTGCTGGGTGAGGTCCTCCTCGGTCAGCCCCAACAGACCGGGCGGCAGGTGGTTCTCCATGACCGCTATGGGTTCGTCGTCCGCGTAGCGCAGTCTGCGCAGGGCCAGGGTGTCCGCGCCGGGCTCGAGCTTGAGAGCCGCGGCGGCCTCGGCGGGGGCGGGTGCGGTCCGCATGGACAGCAACTCGGTGCGCGGTCGCCGCCCGTCTCGTCTCAGGTCCTCGAACAGGCTGGTCAGCTCGATCTGCCTGCGTACCCGGTTGTTGACGACCTGGGTGCCCACCCCCCGCTTGCGTGCGAGCAGCCCTTTGTCCACGAGGTGTTGCATCGCCTGGCGCATGGTCGGGCGGGACAGCCCGAACTGGTCGGCCAGGGCGATCTCGTTCTCCAGTCGCGTACCGGGAGCCAGCGTGCCGGATTCGATGAGGTGCTGGAGCTGCTGAGCGACCTGGAAGTACAGCGGCACCGGGCTGCTTCGGTCGATGGTGATCAGCCTGGTGATCGACTCCATGTCGGGCTCCTCAGAACGTTGCGCCACGGAATCAGTATGCCGCACGTTGGACCCAAGCTCAGTACGTATATACGTCAGGACAAAGAGTGAGCTCGCTGGGTACGCCGGCGGTACAACTCGGGGCCGGCGCCCAACGGTTCCTCAGCCGGCCAGCTCTCCCAGGAGCTCCCAGGTCCGGCGCCGGTCGGCGTCCCCGGCCAGATCCGTCCCCGAGAACACCACCTCCGTCGCCCCGGCGTCCCGGTAGCGGCGCACCTCGTCGGCCACCGTCCGCTCGTCGCCGATCACGGCCACGTCGGCGGCGCGCTTGCCGCCGGACAGTTCCACGACCCGTGCGTAGGACGGGATCTGCTCGTAGAACGCGAGCTGTTCGGTGGCCGTCGCGCGTGCGGCGTCGGGGTCGCTTGTGACCACGCCGTGGACGAGCGCCACGATGCGGGGCGCGGGGCGTCCCGCTTCCCGCGCGGCCGCGGTGACCGCCGGGACGATGTGCTCGGCCAGGGCCCGGGGGCCGGCGAGGTAGGGCAGGATCCCGTCGGCGAGCTCGCCGCTGACGCGCAGTGCCTGCGGGCCCATCGCGGCGACGAGCAAGGGCACTCCCGCCTCCGCCCCGGGGACGCGTGCGGGCACCGGTGTCGCCGCGGTGATCAGCTCGCCGTGGAAGTCGGCGGTGCCGGTCTCGGTGAGCTGTCGCAGTGCGGTGAGGAACTCCCGCAGCCGGGCGATGGGGCGCTCGTAGGGGATGCCGAAACCTCCCTCGGTCAGCAACTTGGTGCCGAGCGCGAGTCCCAGGTGGTAGCGGCCGTGCGTGGCGGCCTGCGCGGTCTGGGCCTGACTGGACACGATCAGCGGGTGGCGGCCGAACACCGGGATCGCGGACGTCCCCACGTCGATGCCGGGCACCTCCCGCCCGACGATCGCCGCGAGCTGGGGGGAGTCCGCTCCGAAGGTCTGCCCGAACCAGGCGGACCGCAGCCCCGCCGCCGCTGCCTCCGCCGTGAGGCGCACGCTCTCATCGATCTGGTTGCCGGTGCCCGTGGCACTGATAGCTACTCCAACAGTCATGTCACACAAGAACCAGGCGAGGGCGGGCGCGCATTCCG
The DNA here is from genome assembly GCF_042672475.1 of Streptomyces sp. NPDC127177. Lineage (NCBI taxonomy): Bacteria > Bacillati > Actinomycetota > Actinomycetes > Kitasatosporales > Streptomycetaceae > Streptomyces > Streptomyces sp. NPDC127177. Next base: position 1,560 of record NZ_JBHXUW010000070.1, on the reverse strand, counting down.
CCTCCTCCGTGACGACTTCATGTCCGCTGTGTGTACGGGGGCGAGAGCGGGTGCGGCCGCTGACGGCACCCTCTCGATGATCAAAAGAACAGCGGGTTACCATATGAGCGCCTCCTAGCTCGAAAGATAAACCTGTGACTGTCAATGACGACTCGTTCACCAACTGGAAGAACCGCGAGGAGATCGCGGAGTCGATGATCCCGATCATCGGGAAGCTGCACCGGGAGCGGGACGTCACCGTCCTGCTGCACAGCCGCTCCCTGGTGAACAAGTCGGTGGTCAGCATCCTCAAGACCCACCGGTTCGCCCGGCAGATCGCCGGCGAGGAGCTCTCGGTCACCGAGACGCTGCCGTTCCTTCAGGCGCTCACCACCCTCGACCTCGGCCCGTCCCAGATCGACATCGGGATGCTCGCCGCGATGTACCGGAGCGACGACCGAGGGCTGTCCGCGGCGGAGTTCACCGCCGGAGCCGTCGCAGGCGCCACGGGCGCCGACAAGATCGAGCGCCGCGAACCGCGCGATGTCGTCCTCTACGGATTCGGCCGCATCGGCCGTCTCCTGGCCCGGCTGCTCATCGAGAAGGCGGGCTCCGGCAACGGCCTGCGGCTGCGCGCCATCGTCGTCCGCAAGGCGGCCGGCCAGGACATCGTCAAGCGCGCCTCACTGCTGCGCCGCGACTCCATCCACGGTCAGTTCCAGGGCACGATCACCGTCGACGAGGCGAACAACAAGATCATCGCCAACGGCAACGAGATCAAGGTGATCTACTCCGACGACCCGACGACCGTGGACTACACCGCGTACGGGATCAAGGACGCCGTCCTCATCGACAACACCGGCCGGTGGCGCGACCGCGAAGGGCTGTCGCAGCACCTGCGCCCCGGGGTCGCGAAGGTCGTCCTCACCGCACCGGGCAAGGGCGACGTCCCCAACGTCGTCCATGGCGTCAACCACGACATGATCAAGCCGGACGAACAGATCATCTCCTGCGCCTCGTGCACCACCAACGCGATCGTCCCGCCGCTCAAGGCGATGGCGGACGAGTACGGCGTCCTGCGCGGCCACGTGGAGACGATCCACTCGTTCACCAACGACCAGAACCTGCTGGACAATTACCACAGCTCCGACCGACGCGGCCGCTCGGCGCCCCTCAACATGGTCATCACCGAGACCGGTGCGGCCTCCGCCGTGGCCAAGGCGCTGCCCGATCTCGACGCGACGATCACCGGCAGCTCGATCCGGGTCCCGGTGCCGGACGTCTCGATCGCGATCCTCAGCCTGAAGCTCGGGCGCGAGACCACCCGCACCGAGGTCCTCGACCACCTCCGCGAGGTGTCGCTGACCTCGCCGCTCAAGCGCCAGATCGACTTCACCACCGCCCCGGACGCGGTCTCCAGCGACTTCATCGGCTCGCGCCACGCCTCCATCGTCGACGCCGGCCCCACCCAGGTCGACGGCGACAACGCGATCCTCTACCTCTGGTACGACAACGAGTTCGGCTACTCGGGCAGGGAGATAGTGCCCGAGTTCTACGCGCGTCGCCAGGGGGCCTGACGTA
>NZ_JBHXUW010000069.1:0-39800 GCF_042672475.1 Streptomyces sp. NPDC127177 | reverse complement strand
CGGGTGATCCCCGCCGGCCGCCGCCGCGTTCCGCACAGGTCGGCGGACCCGCGGACCCGCCGACCTGTTCCGCACAGGCCCGCGAACCCGCCGGCCTACCGACCCACTGACCTACAGGAACGAGTTGATCTCGATCGTCTCGGTCCGGCCGGGGCCGACGCCGATCGCGGAGATCGGGGCGCCGGACATCTCCTCCAGCGCCTTCACGTACCCCTGCGCGTTCTTCGGCAGGTCGGCGAAGGTCTTCGCCTTGGTGATGTCCTCGGACCAGCCGGGCAGCATCTCGTAGACCGGCTTCGCATGGTGGAAGTCGGTCTGGTTGTACGGGAGTTCCTCGACGCGCTTGCCGTCGATCTCGTACGCGACGCAGACCGGGATCTGCTCCCAGCCGGTGAGGACGTCGAGCTTGGTGAGGAAGAAGTCCGTCAGACCGTTGACCCGGGTCGCGTACCGCGCGATCGGGGCGTCGAACCAGCCGCAGCGGCGGTCACGGCCGGTGGTGACACCGCGCTCGCCACCGATCCGGCGCAGCGCCTCGCCGTCCTCGTCGAGCAGCTCCGTCGGGAACGGACCGGCGCCGACGCGCGTCGTATAGGCCTTGAGGATGCCGATGACCCGGCTGATCTTCGTCGGTCCCACACCGGAACCGGTGCAGGCGCCGCCCGCGGTCGGGTTCGACGAGGTGACGAAGGGGTACGTGCCGTGGTCGACGTCGAGGAGCGTGCCCTGACCGCCCTCGAAGAGGACGACCTTGCCCGCGTCGATGGCGTCGTTCAGGATCAGCGAGGTGTCGGCGACGAAGGGCTTGATCTGCTCCGCGTACTGGAGCATGTCCTCGACGACCTTGGGGGCCTCGATGGCGCGCCGGTTGAAGACCTTGGCCAGAAGCTGGTTCTTCTGTTCCAGGGCCGCCTCGACCTTCTGCTCCAGGATCGACTCGTCGTAGAGGTCCTGGACGCGGATGCCGACCCGGTTGATCTTGTCGGCGTACGTCGGGCCGATACCGCGCCCGGTCGTGCCGATCTTGCGCTTCCCGAGGAACCGTTCCGTCACCTTGTCGACGGTGACGTTGTACGGGGTGATCAAATGAGCGTTACCGCTGATCAGCAGCTTGGACGTGTCCACGCCGCGGTCGTTCAGCCCACTCAGCTCGGAGAGCAGGACGGCCGGGTCGACCACGACACCGTTCCCGATGACCGGGGTACACCCCGGCGACAGGATTCCGGAGGGGAGGAGATGCAGTGCGTACTTCTGGTCGCCGACGACCACCGTGTGGCCGGCATTGTTGCCGCCCTGGTAGCGCACCACATAGTCCACGGATCCACCGAGGAGGTCGGTGGCCTTCCCCTTGCCCTCGTCACCCCACTGAGCACCGAGCAGCACAAGTGCGGGCACAGGCGTACACCCCTTCCGGGCGGGGCATGTCCAAGGTCAGGGGGCGTACGTAAACGCCGTACATGCCGTACGACGTTGTACGACAAGGCCTGAACCGTCGAACCGGGTGCCCCGGAATAGACCAAGCCCCTGGCGCAATAGCGCAAGGGGCTCTTGCACCAAGATGCTACCCGAGGAAGGACCGAGGTGTCGGCTGCCCAGCCCCCCGGTAACGGTGCGCCCCATCTGCTGGTGGTGATCGATCCGGTCGCCCGCCGGACGGACGGCGAGTCCGTCCGGATCGCCAAGGACGTACTGAGTGCCGGCTCACGCGCCAAGATCTGTCTTCCCGACGGGCCCGAGGAGTTCGCCCGCGCCCTGTCCCGCAGGGGCGCCCGGCGGCCGGTGGTGATAGGTGACGACCGGGCGCTGCGGCGTGCCGTGGCCCAGCTGCACCGGGAGCGAGAACCGGCCGGGAGCGCCCTGTCGCTGATTCCGGTCGGTGCGGCGGCGGCGCTGGAACTCGCCCATTCACTCGGCGTGCCGACGGGTGCGGTGGCGGCGGCCCGCACCGCGCTGGACGGCGCGGTGCGCCGGCTGGACCTGCTGGTCGACGACAGCGACGGGGTGGTCCTGGGCGCGCTGCGCATCCCGGCTCTGAGCAGCGCACCGGGCACGGACGGCCACCACTCGGGCGTCACCGCCGTCTGGGACACCTGCCGCTCCCTGGTCCGCACCCTGGTGCATCCCGCGCCCCCCGCACCGCCCGTACCGCTGCGCACGCACCGGCTGCGGATCGAGGCGGACGGCGTCCTGCTGAACGATCTGGACCGCCCGGTGGAATCGGTCACGGTGACCTCGGGCTGCGGCGAAGACGGCCTGGCGGAGGTGACGATCCGCTCGCCGGACAGCGATCCGGTCACCAGCGCGGCCAAGGCCGTCACGGTCTCCGGCGCCGACTTCCGCTACCGCGCCGACATACAGGTCGGCGGGCCGGTCCGGACGCGGACCTGGACGGTACGGGCGGGTGCCTGGGGGCTGATGCTGCCGATAGCGGCGGGGTAGCCGGCGCCCGCTCAGGCTGCCCCTCAGGACCCCCGCTCCGGACGCCGGACACCCCTCAGGACTCCGGCACCCGCTCTGGACACCGGCTGCCCTCAGGACACCGGCTCTGGACACCGGCTGCCCTCAGGACTCCGGTTGTCCCTCAGGGGCCCGCGGACTCGTCGGCCGACGGCAGGTCGAGCGTCTTGCGGTGCTCCTGCCAGCGGCCCATCAGGCTCTCCAGCTCCGACTGGAGGAACTCGAAGAACGCCGCCGTCTCGGCGATCCGGGCACCGGCCGGGGTGTGCTCGCCGAGCGTGCGGGCGCCGTCCCTGAGGGTCTGCTCCCACCGGGTGAGCACCCGGTCGCGGCTGGCGAACGTGGTGTACCAGATCTCGTTGTGCAGGCGGTAGCGGTCACGGCGCGAGCCCGGTTCGCGCTCCCGGCCGACCATGCTGACCTGGGTGAGGTAGTTCACCGCGCCGGACACGGCGGCCGGGCTGATCTGCAGTGCCAGGGCGAGCTCGGCCGAGGTCATCGAGGCGTCGTCGTCGGCGAGCAGGGCGGCGAAGACGCGGGAGGCCATCCGCTGCATGCCCGCCTCGGTCATCTCGGACGCGAACCGCTCGACGAAGCGCGAGACCGCCTCCGGGTCCCGCTGCCCGCGCGCCCCGCCCGCGTCCTGCCGCTGCCCTGCGCTCTCTCCGGATTCGCTGCTCATCGCCCCATCGTCTCCCCTGCGGCCCCGGCTGATCACCGGCCCCGTCATACCTTCGAGTTTATACGTTTCCTTAACTTCACAAGTTTGTGAAAGTAGCGTACGTTCAAAATCATGACGAAGGCAATCACCGTGGCCGGACTGCACAAGTCGTTCGGCCGGACGCATGCGCTGGACGGGCTCGACCTGACCGTCGAGTCCGGTGAGGTCCACGGCTTCCTCGGGCCCAACGGGTCCGGGAAGTCCACCACCATCCGGGTCCTGCTGGGCCTGCTGCGGGCCGATTCCGGCGCGGCCCAGCTGCTCGGCCGCGATCCGTGGCACGACGCGGTCGCACTGCACCGCCGGGTGGCGTACGTCCCCGGTGACGTGACGCTGTGGCGCAACCTCTCCGGCGGCGAGGTCATCGATCTGTACGGGCGGCTGCGCGGGGGCCTGGACGCCGCCCGCCGGGCCGACCTCGTGGAGCGGTTCGAGCTCGATCCGGCCAAGAAGGGGCGTACGTACTCCAAGGGCAACCGGCAGAAGGTCGCCCTGATCGCCGCCTTCGCCTCCGACGTGGACCTGCTGATCCTGGACGAACCGACCAGCGGGCTCGACCCGTTGATGGAGGAGGTCTTCCAGAGCTGTGTGGCCGAGGAGCGCGACCGCGGGCGGACGGTCCTGCTCTCCAGCCACATCCTCAGCGAGGTCGAATCGCTCTGCGACCGGGTCAGCATCATCCGCCAGGGGCGGACGGTGGAGACGGGCTCGCTGTCCGCCATGCGCCATCTGACGCGTACCAACATCCGCGCCGAGCTGACCGCCGAGCCCCACGGGTTGGCAGCCCTTCCCGGGGTGCACGATCTCGACGTCCGGGGGCGCCAGGTCACGCTCCAGGTCGACACGGACAAGCTGGACGCCGTCCTGAGATCGCTCTCGTCGTCCGGGGTCCGCTCGCTGAGCAGCACCCCGCCGACGCTGGAGGAGCTGTTCCTCCGGCACTACGCGGCGGACACCGGCCAGATCGCGGAGGTGGCCGCGCGATGACTGCCGTGACCATGACCGCACCGGCCCGCGCCGGGCGCCGGACCGGCCCTGGACAACTCGCGGGGACCTGGCCCCTCCTGAGGCTCGCCCTGCGGCGCGACCGGATCATCATGCCGCTCTGGGTGATCGTCCTCGGCGGCTCGTTCTCCTCCGTCGGGAGGTCCATCTCCTCCCTGTACGGGACGGCCGCCCAGCGCAGCGAGCTCGCCGCGTCGATGAACGGCAACAGCTCCCTGCGGGCCATGTACGGGCCGGTGTTCAGCGATTCCGTCGGAGGACTCGTCAGCTGGCGCATGATCGCCTTCGGCGCCGCGCTGGCCGGGGTGATGAGCCTGGTCCTCGTCGTGCGGCACACCAGGGAGGAAGAGGAGACGGGCCGTCAGGAGATGCTCTCCTCGGCCATGGTGGGGCGCCGCGCCCCGCTGACCGCGGCGCTGCTGGCCGCGCTGATGGCCAACACCGCGCTGGCCCTGGTGATCATGGCCGGGATGGCCGGATCGGGGGCGGGCGGTGCCGGCTCGGTGGCGCTCGCCCTGGCGGTCGCCGGGGTCGGTGTGCTGTTCGCCTGCACCGCCGCTATCGCCGCGCAGTTCACCGAGAGCGCCCGGCTCGCGAAGGGGCTGACGGCGGCGGCGATCGGCGCCGCGTTCGTCCTGAAGGCGGCGGGCGACTCCGCGACGGCCGACGGCTCGTCCGTCTTCAACTGGCTCTCCCCCATCGGCTGGGCGGAGAACGCCCGGCCGTACGCGGACGAGCGGTGGTGGGTGCTCCTGGTGATCGCCGGCGCCGCGGCGGTGCAGTGCGCCCTGGCGTACACGCTGGCCGAACGGCGCGATGTGGGCATGAGCTTCCTGGCCACGCGGCCGGGACGGGCCCGGGGCCGGATCTCCACCGCGTACGGGCTCGCCGTGCGGCTCCAGCGCGGCGCGCTGCTGGGGTGGACGGTGTCGTTCGCCGCGGTCGGCCTCGTCTTCGGCGGGCTGACCGGCGGAGCGGCCGACCTCGTGGGGGACAACGCGAAGACCAGGGAGATCTTCGAGCGGATGGGCGGACAGGCGGGTCTGACCGACGCGTTCCTCGCCTCGATGGTCTCCGTGCTCGGCACGGTCGCGGCGCTGTACATCGTCTCCTCGGTCCTTCGGCTGTACGGGGAGGAGTCCGCCGGCCGGGCCGAACCGGTGCTGGCGGGCGGGGTCGGCCGGATCGGCTGGGCCGCCGGCCATCTGCTCATCGCCTTCGGCGGCGCGGCCCTGATCATGGTGGCCGGCGGCCTCGGCCTGGCCGCGGGGTACGGGCACGAGCTCCCGGCCGTGCTCGGCGCCGCCCTGGTGCAACTGCCCGCGGTCTGGCTGCTCGGCGGGGTGACGGTACTGCTGTACGGGGCGCTGCCGAAGGCCGCCGCGGCGGCCTGGGGCGTGGTGGGGCTCTGTCTGGCGCTGGGCTGGATAGGCCCAGCCCTGGATCTGCCGCGGCCGGTGATGGATCTGTCTCCGTTCACGCATCTGCCGAAGCTGCCGGGGGCGGCCGGGATGGAGTGGGGTCCGGTGGCTCTGTTCACCGCCCTGACGGTGGTGCTGACGGCCGGCGGCCTCGCGGCGCTGCGGCGGCGGGACATCCTGAACTGACCCGGCGAGGGACCGGCCGGGCCCGGACGAGGGGGCGGGCCCGGCCGCAGTCCCGCGGCACCCGGCCAGGGGGTACCGCAGGCGGCCACCGAGCGGGCGCCCGTGGTCACACCTCGACGCGCAGCTCCTTCAGTCCCCGGATCACGTACCCCGGGTTCCACTCCGGCTCCGCGACCAGCCGCATGCCGGGGGCCCTGCGCAGCAGCTCGTCGAAGGAGGCGGCGAGCTCCACCCGGGCCAGCGGGGCGCCAAGACAGAAGTGGATGCCCGCGCCGAAGGTGATGTGCGGGTTCTCCTGCCGGGAGAGGTCCAGGGTGTCCGGGTCGTCGAAGCGGGCCGGGTCGCGGTTGGCCGAGCCGAAGAGCAGCGCCACCTCGGATCCGCGCGGAATGACCCTGCCGCCGATCTCGATGTCGTCCAGGACCCAGCGCTCGAACATCTGGAGCGGGGTGTCGTACCGCATCAGCTCCTCCACCGCGGACGGCAGCAGCCCGTGGTCGGCGCGCAGTGCGGCCAGCTGCCCGGGGTGGCGCAGCAGTGTCCACCAGCCGTTCACGGTGGTGTTGACGGTGGCCTCGTGCCCCGCGTTCAGCAGCAGGACGCAGGTGGAGACCATCTCCTGTTCGGTCAGCCGCTCGCCCTCGTCATGGGCGGCGATGAGCGCGGAGATCAGGTCCGTGCCCGGGTTCCTCCGGCGCTCGGCGATCAGCCCACGCAGATACGCGGAGAAGTCCAGGGAGGCGCGCACCGCGGCGCGGGCGGTCTCCTCGGACGGGTTGAGCTCGAACATGCCGCAGATCGCGGCCGACCACGGTCGCAGCGGCGCACGGTCGGACTCCGGGATGCCGAGCATCTCGGCGATCACGGCGACGGGCAGCGGCTCGGCGACCGCCGTGAGCAGATCACCACCGCCCCGCGCCACGAAGTCGTCGACGAGCCCGGCCGCCAGCCGCCGCACGGTCGGCACGAGCTGCTCGACGGTACGCGGGGTGAAGGCCTTGGAGACCAGCCGCCGGATCCGTGTGTGGTCCGGCGGCTCCAGGTCCAGCAGCCCCTGCCCGTTGAGCGTCTCGAACGGCTCGTGCTCGGCGGGCGGCGGAGTCCGGCCGAACTCCTCGTGCGTGAACCGGTGCAGATACGTCCGCCCCAGCCGCCGGTCCCGCAGCAGCGCGGACACGTCGGCGTGGTGCGGGACGAGCCACTGGTCGCTGCGCTCGAAGTAGTGCGCCCGGCCGTTGGCCCGCAGCTCGGCATAGGCCGGATACGGGTCGGCGACGAACGCCGCCGACCAGGGGTCGAACGAGGCGGCGGGGCCAGAGGACGGACTCGACGACGGGTACATGCACAGACGCTAACCGGCGGTCCGCCCACGGACCAGCCCTGCCGGGACCCGGCACGGACCGGCGCCCGCCGCGGGCCCGCGGCCCCTGGTCTCAGGAGGGCGTGACCAGTCTGGCCTCATAGGCGAAGACGGCCGCCTGAGTGCGGTCGCGCAGGCCCAGCTTGACCAGGATGCGGCTCACATGGGTCTTGATGGTGGACTCGGCGACCACCAGGTGCGAGGCGATCTCCGCGTTCGACAGGCCCTGCGCGATGAGGACCAGCACCTCCGTCTCACGCTCGGTGAGATCGCCGACCCGGGCCAGGGCGGGCGGGCGCGGCGCCGCCGCGAGTTTGGAGAACTCGTTGATCAGGCGCTTGGTGACGGTGGGCGCGAGCAGCGCCTCACCGGAGGCCACCACCCTTACGCCGTCCGCGAGCTGCCTCGCCGACGCGTCCTTGAGGAGGAAACCGGAGGCGCCCGCGCGCAGCGCCTGGTAGACGTATTCGTCGAGGTCGAAGGTGGTCAGCACCAGCACCTTGGCGTCTCCGTCGGCGGCGACGATCTCGCGGGTCGCCTCGATGCCGTTGAGCTCCGGCATCCGGATGTCCATCAGCACCACGTCGGGGCGGAGCGCCGCGACCTGGGAGACGGCCTGCCGGCCGTTGACCGCCTCGCCGATCACCTCGATGCCGGGCATGGCGTTGAGCAGCACCGAGAAACCCTCGCGGACCATCATCTGGTCGTCGACGATCAGCACCCGGATCGGTGTACCCGCGGCGGTCGTCATGCCTGCTCCACAGGGGCGTCGGAGGGGGCGGGCTGGACGGGGATGAAGGCCGTGACCTCGTAGCCGCCCTCCGTGGTCCGCTCGGCGGTCATCTCGCCGTTCAGCATCGCGACCCGCTCCCGCATCCCGGTGATCCCGTGTCCGGCGCCCGGCGATGGCTTCACCGGACCGGTCGGCGGGCCGTTGACCACCCGCAGTCCCAACCCGCCCAGCACATAGCCGATCTCCACCCTGGCGCTCGCCCCGGGAGCGTGCCGCAGGCTGTTGCTGAGGGCTTCCTGAATGATCCGGTACGCCGACAGCTCGACGCCCTGCGGCAGTTCGCGCACCGCGCCGGTCACCGTCTTCTCCGTCGGCAGACCCGCCTCGCCGACGTTGGCGAGCAGCCCGTCGAGCTCGGCGAGGGTGGGCTGCGGAGCGTCCGGTGCCTCGTAGTCCTCGGCCCGTACGACACCGAGCACCCGGCGCAGCTCGGTCAGCGCGGCCACGGCGTTCTCCCGGATGGTGATGAAGGCCTGTTCCAGCTCGGGCGGCGGATTCTCCACCCGGTAGGGGGCGGCCTCGGCCTGGATCGCGACGACCGACATGTGGTGGGCGACCACGTCGTGCAGCTCGCGGGCGATGGTGGTGCGCTCCTCGAGCAGCGTGCGCCGGTCGCGCTCGACGGCGGTCACGGTGCGCTGCACGGTGACCTCGCGCTCGGCCTCCTGGCGGATCTGCACCAGGCTCACCAGGAGCAGGACGACCGCGGAGCTCACTGCTATGCCCCCGGTGGTCGCCGAGGAGTCCCGGCCGGACACGTTCTCGATGACCAGGCTGAGCAGCACGGTCAGGGCCCACATCCAGGCGGCGACGCGCGGCCTGGTCCGCACCGCGACGACGGCCAGCACCACCAGGTGCGCGAAGGAGGTGCCCGCCTCCCACGGCCAGTCGTTGCCGCTGACGAACACCAGCACCGGGGCCAGCGCCAGCGACATCCAGAACGCCCCGATGGGCCTGACCAGCGTCATCGCGACACAGATGGCAGGCAGCAGCCCGGACGTGAGGACGGCGGCGTTCCCGGTGGTGGCGAACCCCATCATGAGGATGAGCAGGGCGGCCGCCAGCACCGTCGCGTGCGGAGCCCAGATCGCGCGGTCCCGGAACCACTTGGGAAGCCACCTGGTCAGGGTCCCGCCGGTCTGCATGGGCGGCAGCGGGCGGTAGGCGAAGGCGTCATGGATGAGGTCCTGGCGCAGGCCGTCCATCGCCTGTGCGGCCAGGCGGCGCTCCGGGCTTCTGGTCTTGGTCTCGGTCACGCTTCCACGGTAGGCGGCGCGGCAGGCGGGGTCGTCAGCAGTGATACGGATCCCGGGGCGTCCGTCGCAAGTACTACCCGGGTCCCCCCTCGCCCCGTGCCGCAGGCGTCACCAGGCGAGCTGGGCGATCTCCTCGGCCACCACGGCGCACGCGTCGGCCGCCGGATCGATCAGCGGGAAGTGCCCGACGTCCGGCAGCAGGGTCAGCCCCACGGTCTCCCCCTCCTTCGCCGCCGCGTCGACGAACGCCTCCACGACCGCCTGCGGAACCGTGAGGTCCGTGGTGCCCTGCACCACTGCGGTGGCGATGCCGGTGGGCAGCAGCAGCGACGGGTCGGCGTGCGCGCTGCGCTCGGCGAAGTCCTCCTCGCGGCCCAGGAACTGCCCGATCGCCCCGGAGCACACATCCAGCTCGATCGCCGAGGCGAAGTCCGCGATCGGTGCGAGGGCCACCACACCGCGCAGCGCGGGCGGCCTCGGCAGCCGCCACGGCGACCCTTCCGGCAGCACGTGCCGGGCGGCCGCCCACAGCGCCAGCTGTCCGCCCGCCGAGTGCCCGGTGACGACGATCCGCCGGGCGTCCGCCGCGGGCAGCTCCCGCGCCAGCAGCTCCGGCAGCGCGTCCATCGCCGCCGCGACATCGTCGAAGGTCTCCGGCCAGCGCCCGGCGACCGGACCCGATCCGCGCTGCTGCGGGAGCTCGCTGCCGCGCCGGTACTCCACGCTGGCCACGGCGAACCCGCGCCGGGCCAGGAAGCCCGCGAACGGGGACATGTGGAGCCGGTCGTAGGGCGCGCGCCACGCCCCGCCGTGCAGGACGACCACGACCGGGGCGCCGGTGCGCCCGCCGTGCGGGGCGTAGAAGTCGATCGTCTGGTCCGGGTGGCTGCCGTAGGCGGCGGAGGCATCGGGGGCGAGGACCGGATGCGAGAACGCGGACTCGGTCTCGGCTGCGTCCCGATCGCGCGCGGCGGAATCCGACATGCTGCTCCAACCGTCCCTGACATCTGCTCAACTGGCCTGACCTGCCCGGACGGTACCAGTAACGCAGCGTTGTCCGCCCGCCGGGAATCCCTGCGGGTGGATGTGTGCGGATACGGCACGAAGACCGTCCGGCGACCGGGGCGAGCCGGTCGCCGGACTGACCCGGCAGCCTACGCCGCCGGAGCGGCCAGCACGTCCGCGAGCACCCGCGCCGCACGTTCCGCGTCGGCGAAACCCACGTACAGCGGTGTGAATCCGAACCGCAGCACGTCCGGGCGGCGCAGATCCCCGACGACCCCGCGTGCGATGAGCGCGCTCATCACCGGTCCGGCGTCCTCGCAGCGCAGCGCGACCTGACTGCCCCGCTCCCGGTGGGCGGCCGGGGTGACCGGGACGACCCGCCCCTCGGGGGCGTACTCCTGGACGCACTCCAGGAAGAAGTCCGTCAGCGCGAGGGACTTGGCCCGTACCGCCTCGATGCCGACACCGTCCCAGACGTCGAGGGACGCTTCCAGCGCCAGCATCGACAGGATGTCGGGAGTGCCGACCCGGCCCCGTACGGCACCATCGGCGGCCGCGTACCCGGGGGTCATCGCGAACGGGTCGGCGTGCGAGGTCCACCCCGGCAGGGGCGAGTCGAAGACCGCCTGGTGCCGCTCGGCGACGTACAGGTACGCGGGCGAACCGGGGCCGCCGTTGAGGTACTTGTACGTGCAGCCGACCGCCAGGTCCACCCCGTGCGCGTCCAGGCCCACGGGCAGCGCGCCCGCGCTGTGGCACAGGTCCCAGACGGCGACGGCGCCCGCCGCGTGCACGGCGGCGGTGAGGCCGGGCAGGTCGTGGAGCCTGCCGGTGCGGTAGTCGACGTGGTTGAGCAGGACGGCCGCGGTACCCGGACCGAGGGCGTCCGGCACACCGGCGGGGGTCACCGGGACGATCCGATGGCCCGTCATCCGGGCCGCCGATTCGGCGATGTACCCGTCGGTGGGGAACGTGTTCGCGTCGACCAGGATCTCGTCGCGGCCCTCCGGCGCCAGCCTGGTCGCCGCGACGACTGCCTTGAAGACGTTCACACTGGTGGAGTCACCGACCACGATCTGCCCCGCGGCGGCCCCGACGAGCGGGGCGATCCGGTCACCGATCCGCTCGGGCGCGGTCCACCAGCCGCTCTCGTCCCAGGACCGGATGCGCAGTTCGCCCCACTCACGGGTGAGGACCTCCTGCAGCCGGGCAGGCACGTGGCGGGGCAGCGCGCCCAGCGAGTTCCCGTCCAGGTAGACGGTGTCGTCGAGCGTGAACAGCTTCCGCAGCGGGGCCAGTTCGTCGGCGGTGTCGAGCGCCTGTGCGCGCTCCTGGAGATCAGACATGGCTACGGGCCGTCCAGAGCTCCGGGAACACGTTCTTCGTGGCCCGCTTCTCCAGCCAGGCGACCCCGGCCGAACCGCCGGTCCCGGTCTTGGAGCCCATGGCCCGCCGGGTGGCGACGAGGTGGTCGTTGCGCCAGCGCCACACCAGCTCGCCGACGTCGGTGAGGACCTCGCCGAGCCGGACCAGTTCGTCGTTCTGGTCGGGGTTGGCGTAGATCGCGGTCCAGACGGCCTCGACCTCGGGCGACGGCTCGTACTTCTGGCTCAGGTCCCGGCCCAGCACCGTCTCCGGGATCGCGTGGCCGCGCCGGGCGAGCAGGGCGAGCGCCTCGTCGTACAGACCGGGCTCCCCGAGCGCCTTCTCCAGCTCGGCGTGGACGCGGGGCGCGCCCCGGTGCGGCACGAGCATGGAGGCGGACTTGTCGCCGAGCAGGAACTCCATCCGCCGGTACATCGCAGACTGGAAACCGGAGCCCTCGCCGAGCGAGGACCGGTAGGAGTTGAACTGGGCGGGGGTGAGCTGGGCGAGCGGTGTCCAGGACGCGTTCAGCGCCTCCAGCTCGCGCAGGGACCGCTTCAGCGCGTCCTGCGCGACCGGCAGCCGGTCCTCGCGCATGGCGTGCGCCGCGGTCTCCCACTCATGGACGATGACGGTGAACCACAGCTCCATGACCTGGGTCGTGACCAGGAAGACCATCTCGCCGGGGTCGTCCGAGCGGAGGTGCTGGAGGTGGGTCAGGACATCCGCCTGGACGTAGTCCTCGTACGGAGTCGTTCCCGCGAAGTCGAGGTGCGGGGTCTGCGCACCGGTGGCTTCGGGGTCGGGGTGAATAGTCGACATCGCTGTCTCCTCGACACGAGCTTCCGGGTAGCGGTCCGCCCCTTCCGTGAGGTGGTGGAGCTCCGGTCCCCTGCTCGCATCCTAAACGGCACCCCGGGGGACGCGCAGACCCCGCAGACGGAGGTGCACGTCTGCGGGGCCGGTGGGATGTGCGTCGGCTATCCGAGGGTCTCGGCGGCGGTGGGCGAGGAGTCGCGGAGGAACGCGGAGCAGCGCTCGTACTCCTCCTGCTCACCGATCGACTGCGCGGCGCGCGCCAGGGCGTGCAGGGCGCGCAGGAAGCCGCGGTTCGGCTCGTGCTCGAAGGGGACGGGGCCGTGGCCCTTCCAGCCGGCCCGGCGCAGCGCGTCCAGGCCGCGGTGGTAGCCGGTGCGGGCGTAGGCGTACGACTCGATGACCCGGCCGCCCTCGAACGCCTCGTCGGCGAGCTGGGCCCAGGCCAGGGAGGAGGTCGGGTACTTCGCCGCGACATCGGCGGGCGCGGTGTCCGCCGCGAGCAGTTCGCGCGGTCCCGGATCGTCGGGCAGATGGGTCGGGGCGGGGCCCCCGAGCAGGTTCTCGTGGATCGACATGGGTCCAAGTGTGCCTGGCACCGGCGGCGCCGGGCACCAGGTGCGCACAATGCCCGCCGGGGGCTCATGGCGTCTCCGCCTGCCGTGCCGCCTCCGGGGCCGGCTCCAGTGGCGGGGCGGCGACGCCGCAGTGGACGGCGCACTCCGGCCGCGCGGTGTCCTGCACGGCCGCCGGGGGCGTACGGACGGTCGACCAGGCGATCAGGGCGCCCAGCACCAGCAGCCCGGCGCACATCGGCATGGCGCGCCGGAACGTCACGGCGAACTCCCCGGCGTCCCGGTAGGCCTCGGGCCCCATTCCGGCGAGCAGCGGCAGTGCGGCGACCGCGATCAGCCCGGCGGCGCGGGCCGCCGCGTTGTTGATCCCGCTGGCGAGACCGGCCCGGCCGGTGTCCACGGAGGCCAGGACGGTCGCGGTGAGCGGGGCCACCAGGGTGACCAGCCCGACGCCGAGGACGGCGACGGCCGGGAGCACGTCGGTGAGGTACCCGGTGACGGAGTTCGACCCCGGACCCACGCGCAGCATCAGCAGCATCCCCGTGGCGGCGATCAGCGGGCCGGCGGTGAGCGGGATCCTGGGGCCGATGCGCTGGCCCAGCTCGCCCGATCTGGCCGAGAACAGCAGCATCAGGACGGTCGTCGGCAGCAGCGCGGTACCGGCGCCGAGCGCGGAGTACCCCGCCACGACCTGGAGCTGGATCGCGGAGAGGAAGAAGTAGCCGCCGAGCGCCGCGTACACACAGAGGGTGACGATGTTGACGGTGGTGAACTGCCGGGACGCGAACACGGACGGCGGCAGCATGGGGTGCGCCCTGTGCCGCTCGACCTGGACGAACGCGGCTCCGAGCAGCACTCCGCCCACCGCCGCCCCGACCACGACCGGGGAGGCACCGAGCCCCGGGGCCTCGATCAGCGCGTACGTGATCAGCGCGAGCGCGAGCGCGCCGAGCGCCGCCCCGGTCACGTCGAAGCGTCCTCGGGCGTACGGGTCACGGGACTCCGGTACGTGACGCAGGGCGACGGGGACGCAGACGGCGGCGAGCGGCAGGTTGAGCAGGAACACCCACCGCCAGCCGGGCCCGTCGACGAGCCACCCGCCCACGAAGGGCCCGACGGCTGCCCCGACCCCGCCGAACCCGGACCACAGCCCGACCGCGCGGGCCCGGTCGTCCGGATGGAAACTCGCCTGGATCAGGGCCAGCGAGCCAGGGGTGAGGAGCGCCCCGCCGACGCCCTGGAGCGCGCGGGCCGCGATGAGCACGAAGGCGTTCGGCGCGATGCCGCAGAGCAGCGAGGCGAGGGCGAACCACACGACCCCGACGACGAAGACCCGGCGCCGCCCGTACCGGTCCCCGAGTGCCCCGCCGAGCAGGATCAGCCCGGCGAGAGTCAGCATGTAGGCGTTGACGGTCCATTGGAGCGCGGCGAGGTCGGTGCCCAGATCCTCACCGATGCGGGGCAGCGCGACGTTGATGACGGTGGAGTCGAGCATGGCCATGCTCGACCCGAGCACGGTCGTGAGAACCACCCAGCGCCCGGTGGCGGAAGCAACCCGAATCCCGGGCCCGTCCCCCTCTGACTTCTCCATGGCCTCAGCATCGACGCCACCGAGCCACGAGGCCAGCAGGACACGTCGAAGCCCGTCCGGCGGCACACTTGAGTCTCTCTCCGGCGCCACACTTGAGTCTCTCCGGCGGGAACACTTGAGCCCCTCCGGCGATTGAGGAGCGGGGGTCCGGGGGCAGAGCCCCCGAAGAAACGGCCCGCGGCTACGCGCCGGCGCCCCGTACCGCCTCCACCCCCCGGATCAACGCCGCCACCCCCGCCTCCACCTTGCTCCGCGCACACCCCACGTTCAGCCGCACGAAGCCCTCCGCCCCGTACACGCTCCCCGGCATCACCGCGACCCGCTCCCGTTCGATCAGCACGCGCTGGAGGGCCTCGTCGTCATCGACGCCCGCCCTGCGCAGATCGATCCAGGCCAGGTAGCCGGCCTGCGGCAGCTCCCATTCCAGCCCGGGGAACGCCGTGTTCAGACGTTCCGCGACGAAGGCCAGATTCCCGGTGACGTAGGACCGCACCGCGTCCAGCCACGCCCCGCCCTCCCGGTAAGCGGCGATGTGCGCGGTCAGCGAGAGCACGGCAGGGGAGGCGAGCCCCTCCGCGGTCTCCATCCGGCGCAGGAACTCCGTCCGGTCGTCCGCCCGCCCGATGAGCCCGTACGAGCCCGTCAGGGCGGGGAAGTTGAACGACTTGGACGCCGAGGTGATGAGCGCCCAGCTCCCTTCGCCCGCCACCCGCGTCCACGGCACGTGCCGGCGCCCGCCGTGCACGAAGTCCGCGTGGATCTCGTCGCTGATCACCGCGACCCCGTGCCGCGCGGCGAGCGAGGCCATCTCCGCGAGCTCGGCCTCCGTCCACACCCGCCCCGTGGGGTTGTGCGGCGAGCACACCAGCAGGACCTTGCTGTCCGCGCGGGCGAGCTCCCGTTCCAGCGCGGCCGTGTCACCGAGCGCCACCCCGCGCAGCTCCCGCCCGAGGCCGGTGATCGCCTTGCGGAAGCCGTCGTAGGTGGGGGTGTGGACGACGACACCGTCCCCGTCCGACGTCCACATCTGCAACAGCTGTGACAACTGGCTGAGCACCGACGGACCGTAGACCAGCCGGCCGGTGTCGATCGTGGTGCCGTACCGGGTCGCGTACCAGTGGGCGATCGCCGACCTGAAGTCCTCGTGGTCCCAGTCGGTGTAGCCGAACACGCCGTGGTCGAGACGGGTCCGCAGCGCGGCCAGCACCTCGGGGGCCGTCGCGAAGTCCATGTCGGAGATGGTGAACGGCAGCAGCCCGTCCACCCCGAACCGGTCCGCGACCCCGTCCCACTGGACGCACCAGGTGCCACGGCGGTCGATGACGGTGTCGAAGTCGTAGGACGTGCTCACAGCTGTTCCCTCAGATCGTCGTTCCTGCCGTGCGGACATGCCATGGGCCCGGCATCCCAAGGGATACCGGGCCCACCCACACATCCGTGACGGACTACTTCAGCTTCGTACCGGTGGACCGCAGGTTGGCGCAGGCCTCCGTGACGCGCTTGGCCATACCAGCCTCGGCGGCCTTGCCCCAGGTGCGCGGGTCGTAGGTCTTCTTGTTGCCGACCTCGCCGTCGACCTTCAGCACACCGTCGTAGTTGCGGAACATGTGGTCCGCGACCGGACGGGTGAAGGCGTACTGGGTGTCGGTGTCGAGGTTCATCTTCACGACACCGTTCTCCAGCGCGGTGGCGATCTCCTCGGCGGTGGAGCCGGAGCCGCCGTGGAAGACGAAGTCGAACGGCTGGCTGCCGGCCGGCTTGCCGTACTTGTCGGCGACGCCGACCTGGAGGTCCTTGAGGAGCTCGGGGCGGAGCACGACGTTGCCCGGCTTGTAGACGCCGTGCACGTTGCCGAAGGACGCGGCCAGCAGGTAGCGGCCCTTCTCGCCCAGGCCGAGGGCTTCGGCGGTGCGCAGCGCGTCGTCGACGGTCGTGTACAGCTCGTCGTTGATCTCGTGCGTGACGCCGTCCTCCTCACCGCCGGTCGGGGTGATCTCGACCTCAAGAATGATCTTGGCGGCGGCGGCCTTGGCGAGCAGCTCCTGGCCGATGGAGAGGTTGTCGGCCAGCGTCTCGGCGGAACCGTCCCACATGTGGGACTGGAACAGCGGGTTCAGACCCTTGGCGACGCGCTCCGCGGAGACCTCGATCAGCGGACGGACGTACGTGTCCAGCTTGTCCTTGGGGCAGTGGTCGGTGTGCAGCGCGACCGTGATGTCGTACTTGGCGGCGACGATGTGCGCGAACTCGGCCAGGGCGACGGCGCCCGTGACCATGTCCTTGTTGTACTGGCCGCCCAGGAACTCCGCCCCACCGGTGGACATCTGGATGATGCCGTCGCTCTCGGCCTCCGCGAAACCGCGCAGCGCAGCGTGCAGGGTCTGGGTCGAGGTCACGTTGATGGCCGGGTAGGCGAACTTGCCTGCCTTCGCCCGGTCGAGCATCTCGGCGTAGACCTCGGGGGTTGCGATGGGCATCTGTCCGCTCCTTGGGATGTGCGGGTGTGCGTTGCTGGTTCCCTGACCTGGGGGCGACGTCATCGTCGCCCCCATCTTCCCAGACTCTGGCCTCGGCTCCACCCGGTGTGCTCCCCCATCCTTCGGGGCCTCCGGCTGCGGACACGCGACGAGGGTGGCCGGTTTCACGTGAAACCGGCCACCCTCGAAGGAAACCGCTGGTCAGGACAGGTCGAGGTCCGGGACCGAGTACACATGCACATACGGGAGACCCGCCTCGGCGATGGCCGGAGCCGCGCCCCGCTCCACGATCACGGCGACGGCGACGACCTCGCCACCCGCCTCACGCACGGCCTCGACGGCGGTGAGCGGTGAGCCACCGGTCGTCGAGGTGTCCTCGACGACCAGGCACCGGCGGCCCTTGACCTCTGCGCCCTCGATCCGGCGCTGCATCCCGTGGGCCTTCTGCGCCTTGCGGACGACGAACGCGTCCAGCTCCTGACCGCGGGCGGCGGAGGCGTGCAGCATCGAGGTGGCGACGGGGTCGGCACCCAGCGTCAGCCCGCCCACACAGTCGTAGTCCAGCTCCGCGGTCGCGTCGAGCATGACCTGGCCGACCATCGGAGCAGCCTTGCCGTCCAGCGTGATGCGACGCAGGTCGATGTACCAGTCGGCCTCCAGACCGGAGGAGAGCGTCACCTTGCCGTGAACAACGGCCTTGTCCTTGATCTGCTGCAGCAGCTCAGCGCGTACGTCTGTCATGGCTACGAGGATAAGGCGCCCCGCCTCCGGCAGCGGCCCGCACCCGGGACCCACCCGGGGCCCGGACCGGCCCCGGTCCAGGACCGCCCTCAGAGCCTGCGCCAGCTCCAGGTCGTCGCGATCTCCAGCGGCTCGATCGGGGTGACGTAGCGCGGTGCGGTGTTGAGCCCGTTCGGCGGGCCCGACTGCGGCTCCACACAGACCGCCTCGGCCTGCTCGTCGTAGACCACCACCCACTCGGTCCGGCTCTTCACCGTCAGCTCCAGCTGCTCCGGCCAGGTGAGGGTCACATCGACACCGTCGGGCATCCCGAAGGCGTCGTCCCACGGGCCCGGCAGTGGCGGGATCCGGCGGCCGGTCGGCAGATGGTCCTCGCCCCGCTCCTCCTGCCAGGCGGCGTCGAAGTCGATCCGGACGTCCTCACCGCCGAGGTTGCGAAGGAACCAGGGGTGCCAGCCGGCCTGCGCCGGAAAGGAGTCGCCGTACGTCTCGACACCGAACGCCAACGTGAGGGAGTCCTCGGCGAGTTCGAAGGTCTGCGTCACCCGCCCCGGGTACGGCCAGGGGTCGGCCAGGTCGTAGTAGAACGCGGCCTCCGTCCCGCTCTCGCTCTCCCGCGCGGTCTGCCAGGCCGTGTCACGGCCCGTGCCGTGGATGGCGTGCGGCGGGGCGGTCAGCGGCATCCGGTGCAGGACCCCGCCGTTGCGGAACTCCCCGTTCGCCGTACGCCCGCACCACGGCACCATCGGGAAGCAGCCGTAGCGCTCCCCCTGCCGCAGCAGTTCGGTACCACCGATCCGCAGACTGCTGATACGGCAGCCGTTGGCGGGGTTCACGGTCAACTCTGTGTCGCCGACGGACAGCCGGACGCTCTTCTCGCTGCTGCTCACACGACGACCCTACTGGCCGTCACTACCTCCGGCGCCGCAGCGCCCGGCCCACCACCACGGCGGAGGCGATGGCGAGGGCCGCCGCCGGGGCCACCCATCGGAGAGTCGCGCCCGCACCGCTCGAATCGGGTGACGGCACCGGGGCGTACCGGCCGCGCGGCGGGGCGTGGTCCACCTCTTCGGCACTGCGCCCGATCATGGTGCGCCGGGCGTGCGCGGCCTCGGCCGGCGGCCCGTCCGGCACGGTGAACTCGATGCCGGACACCGCGTCAAGCGACGACGGCGGTACCGGGGTGTCGAAGACGGACGCCTTGTCCGGCGGCTGCTCCCCGGCCGGGGCCTCGTCGGCGGCGGCGTCGTGCGTGGGCGGCACCTCCCCGGGGCCGGCCCCGGCACCGGTCCCGGCACCGGTCGTGTCGGCCTCCTCGGCGGCCTCCTCGATCGCCTTCTCCACCGCGTCCCCGACGGACCGCTCCTCGGAAGGGGTGACCCCGGAGCCCGGAGCACCGGCCTCGCCGTCAGCGGCAGTGGCACCGTCACCAGCACCGGTACCGCCGTCCGTGGCCCCGTCCGCGCTCCCGTGCTCACCCTCGCCCTCGTCCCCGCCCCCGGGCTCCGGCTCGGTGAGCGCCTCCGTCACCAGTTGGTGCGCGAACCGGTCCAGCAGGCGGTGGGCGGCCGCGAGCGCGGTCGCCGCGTCCAGCTCCAGCAGTCGGCCGTCACCGCCGGCCGTCCCCTCGAACGTGATCGCCGTGCCGCCGTCCCGTTCCGCCAGACGGAGGGACAGGGCCAGCTTCACCGAACCCGTGCCGCGGGCCTCCACACCGTCGCCCGCCACGGAGAGGCCGTAGACGGCGTCCCCCTCCGGGCCGTCCGCCGGCTCGGTGAGCCGCAGCGCACCCCGGTAGGTGATGGTGTGGCCGCCGATCCGCACCTTGAGCCGGCCGGACAGCGGGCCCGCGGACGCGTCGGCGTCCTGCTGGAGGCCCGGCACACATCGCGCGACCCGGGCGGGGTCGCCCAGCGTCCGCCGTAGGACTGGGACCGGAACCGGAACGAACACCTCATGCTCCATGGAAACCGAGCCTACTCAGCCCCGGCCATCACGTCAGCGCTTCGGCTCCGCCGGAGCCACCCGCCACCACCGGTCACGCCCACCCCCGCACCGCCTCCCGTCACGGCTCGTCCCAGTACCTCGGGTGCACCAGCGTCGAGGGCCGCTGCCCCGGCAGCCGGCCCGCCTCCGCCAGCCGTCCCGCCTCCCGGAGCGCCGGGACGGTCAGGGACTTCAGCTCCGGCGCCTCCGGGTCCAGGCCGAGGGCCGGGGCCCGGCCCGGCCCGGCCAGCACGAATCCCCAGCCGTGCGCCTTCTCGTCCCGGCCCCTCGCACGGTCCCGGTCGGGGCCCGCCATGAAACCGGCGTACCGCCCGCTGATCCGGTAGGGGCGGGTGCCCAGCCCGCCCGCCCTCATGGACGCCTCGACCGTCCAGTACGTGTGCGGCCGGCCGAGCGGCGGCCCCCCGTGCACCACCAGCCGGCCGCCCGGCGCGAGGGCCTCGGCGACCAGGCCGTAGAACTCCGCCGAGTAGAGCTTCGTACTGGCCGAGATCCCCGGATCCGGCAGGTCCGAGATCACCGCGTCGAAGCGGCCGTGCGGCGCCCGCAGCCAGCTGAACGCGTCCCCGGTGACGGCCGTCAGCCGCGGGTCCCGGTAGGCGTGCGCGTTCAGTGCCGAGAGCGCGTGGTCGGTACGGGCCAACCGGGTGACGGCGGGGTCCAGCTCCACCACCGTGACGCTCCGCACGCCCGGGTAGCGCAGCACCTCGCGGGCCGCCAGACCGTCGCCGCCGCCCAGGACCAGCACCCGGGCGTGCGGCCCGTTCATCACCGGATGCACCAGCGCCTCGTGGTAGCGGTACTCGTCGCGCGAGCTGACCCGCAGCCGCCCGTCCAGATAGAGGTCCAGCGAGCTGCGGCCCGCACCCGTCAGCACGACCTCCTGGACGTCGCTCTGCATCGCGACCCGCACCCGGTCCCCGTACACCGCGCGCCGCGCCGCGCGCTCGAAGTCGTCGGCCAGCACCGCGGCCGTGGCCAGCACCGCGATCACCGCCACGTTGGCGGCGATGAGCAGCCACCGGGAACGGCAGGTGAGGTCCCGCCGGAACACCCACAGCACCAGCGCGCCGCCCGCCGCCGCGTTGATCGCACCGGTGAACAGCGCCCCGGTGAGCTGCCCGAGCATCGGCAGCAGCAGGAAGGGGAACGCCAGCCCGCCGACGAGCGCTCCCACGTAGTCCGCCGCGAAGAGGTCGGCGACGGCCCCGCCCGCGTCCTGCCGGTCGACCCGCTGGATCAGCGTCATCAGCAGCGGGATCTCCGCACCGATCAGGACGCCGATGGCCAGCGAGAAGCCCACCAGCGCGTACCGCGACTCCCCGATCCAGGCGAACGTCGCGTAGAGCACCAGCGCGGAGGAGCCGCCGACCAGCGCGAGCGCCGCCTCGATCAGTCCGAACCCGACCGCGGCCCGGCTGCATAAACGTTTCGCGAGAAGTGAGCCGATCCCCATGGCGAAGACCATCACGGAGAGCACGACGGAGGCCTGGGTGACGGAGTCACCGATCAGGTACGAGGCGAGCGCGACCAGCTCCAGCTCGTACACCAGACCGCAGGCGGCGCAGACGAAGACCGCGGCCAGCACGAGGTACCGGCCGGTCCTCGGCCTTACGGGAAGCCGCGCCGCGCCCCCTCGCAGCGACACCTGCTGGTCGATCATGCCGCGAACGCTACGTCACTGGCACGTCGCCGCTTGTCACCCACAAGGGTGTAAGTGGCGTACCCGCAACGGAGTTGGCCCGCGTCACAGCACGGCGGCCGGCATCCGCACACCCACCCGGGTGCGCGTCACCACCAGCTGCCCCTCCTGCGGATACGCGTGCCAGGTGCGCCACCGCACCTGGCCCTCGGTCCGCTGGGCCAGCATGGCGGTGAAGGCGTGCGGGCTGCCCGGGAACGTCCCGGCCAGACCGTGGGGATGGTCGGCGACAAGCGCCAGGAGCTCCTGCGCGCGTCCCGCGAAGGAGCCCGCCCCGAGCGTCTCGACGCGGGCGGCGAACTCGTACTCCCAGTCACCGAGCCGCTTGGAGACACCGAGGGGCAGGGGGGTGCTGCTGCCCGGCATGCAGGCGACGGTTTCGGAGCAGCTGCCCCGGTCCTCCTCCAGGAGCACCTGGTGGGAGGCGCCGAGCAGGCGCAACTGCAGTTGGGCACCGGCGAGACGCAGATCGAGCACGGCGAGCGCCGGGAGCGGTTCGCGCCCCAGCGCCCAGGCCAGATCGGCGGCACGGGTATCGGAATAGGCCGTATGGAGGGTCGTGAGCATGGGTCGGCTCCGCAAACACGCATGGACACATGGACATGGGGGCGCCCCCAAGTGGTGCACGTGGGAGGTGGGAAGCGCCCGATCAGGTCCAACTGGGGTCCGAGGGCTGAATGTTCTCTCCAACGAGGGAATCACGAACTAAGCCGCACTCGCAGTGTTTTTACCCAACTTGGAGTGGTTTCCATCCCCTCGGGGGCCTTCCGGTTCATCTGTTCACCAGCGACTCGCCGCAAGGCCCAACAAAAAGGTGCCCGGCGGGAGTTAGAGCGGATTACCGGAATCCACCCCTCCCACCGGACACCTCCGCCGGCACCGGGCCGCCGTACGTGCTCCCGGTCGCGGACCAGCTGCCCCGTGTCAGCTGCCTCCGCCGCATCCGCCCCCGCCACCGCAGGAGGAACCCCCGCCGCACGAATGGCCCCCGCCGCACGAGTGACCGCCGGAGTGACCGCCCGAGTGGCCCCCGGAATGACCTCCCGAGTGACCCCCGCCGCTACCGCCCCCGTCCCCCGCCCACCAGCTGCCGCCCGCCGCACCGCCGACCGCACCACTGCGCCGGCCACTGCCCTTGCTACGACTGCCGGTGGCCACCACCGCGGACACGAACACTCCGATGGCCACCACTGCGAGCACCGCCACGAGCACTTCCTTCACGGACCTCACGCCCTTCCGTCCCCCGAAGCGAGTCCCCCGCTCCGCACTGGTTCCTGCGTGCAGGAGGGATGCCCCCGCCTCCGCGCGGCCAAAGCAGACTTGAGCAACTCCAGAGCTTCCGCGCAGGATGGCGGTCATGACACAGGGACGACCGCTGCTCAACCGCCGCCTCGCCGAGTTCGGCACGACGATCTTCGCGGAGATGTCCGCGCTGGCCGTCCGCACCGGCGCCATCAACCTCGGCCAGGGGTTCCCGGACACCGACGGACCCGAGGAGGTCCGCGAGGCCGCGGTCCGCGCCCTGCGGGCCGGCCACGGCAACCAGTACCCACCGGGACCCGGCGTCCCCGAACTGCGCACCGCGATCACCGACCACCAGCAGCGGCGCTACGCCCTGACGTACGACCCCGACACCGAGGTCCTGGTCACGGCGGGCGCCACCGAAGCCATCGCCGCCTCGATGCTGGCCCTCCTGGAGCCCGGCGACGAGGTCATCGCGCTGGAGCCGTACTACGACTCGTACGCCGCCTGCATCGCCATGGCGGGAGCCACCCGCGTCCCCGTCACCCTGCGCCCCGAACCCTCGGACGGCAGCTACCGGCTCGACCTCGACGAGCTGCGCGCCGCCGTCACACCCCGGACCCGGCTGCTGCTCCTCAACACCCCGCACAACCCCACGGGAACGGTCCTGACCCGGGACGAACTCTCCGCGATCGCCGAACTGGCCTGCGAGCGCGACCTCCTCGTCGTCACCGACGAGGTCTACGAACACCTGGTCTTCGAGGGCGAGCACCTGCCGCTGGCCGGCTTCCCCGGCATGCGCGAGCGCACGGTCACCATCAGCTCGGCCGGCAAGACGTTCTCGTTCACGGGCTGGAAGGTCGGCTGGATCACCGCGAGCCCCGAGCTGGTGACCGCCGTCCGCTCGGCGAAGCAGTTCCTGACCTATGTCGCCTCCGGCCCCTTCCAGTACGCCGTCGCGGAGGCTCTCCGGCTGCCCGACACGTATTTCACCGAGTTCCGCGAGGATCTGCGGGGCAAGCGGGATCTGCTGTGTACCGGCCTCACCGATGCGGGTTTCCAGGTGTTCCGGCCGGCCGGGACGTACTTCGTCACGGCCGACATCCGCCCGCTCGGCGAGAACGACGGTGCCGCCTTCTGCCGGTCGCTCCCGCAGCGTGCGGGTGTGGTCGCGATCCCCACCTCGGTCTTCTACGACCACATGGAGGCGGGCGCCCCCTATGTTCGGTTCGCGTTCTGCAAACGCACCGAGGTGCTGGCGGACGCCGCGGAACGGCTCCGGAAGGCGTTCGCACACTGACGCCGCATCAGTGAGGCGCACCGGCTGATCCACAGGGTCAGCGAGGAAGGCGTTCGGATCGCACAGCGCAGCCGCCACCGCCAGAGCTGACGGGGCTCGGGCGGTTCCGGGCGGGGAGCGGCCATGTGGACAGCCGCCGCCGTACCGCTCCATCGTGGGCAGTACGGTGGCCGCTGTCCACGGAACGAGCCTGTCCGTCCTGCTCGTACGGCGCCTCTGTATCCGATCTGTACCGGCGGCTGCACATCCACTGGGTGCTGCATATACCGAGAAGGCCGAACCTGTGGACGCGGGACCCGAAACGGGCCCGAGCTCATCTACAGGAGGAACAATGTTCGACGCGGCTACCGGCACGCCCAGGGTCCAACACCCGTTGGAGGTCCTGACGGAGCTAGAGCAGCAGGAGAACCTCAGCCAGGAGCTGCTGCTGCGGGACAGTTCCACTCCGTGGCCGGAACTGATGGCGGACTATCTCGACGCCCTCAGCGTGCTGGCCACGCAGGGCCACCCCACCGGTACGGCGATCTACGGACTCGACGAGGGGCACGCGGGCGGCTGCGGCTGACCGGGCACGTGCGGCGGCTTACCGGCCGGTCGTTGTCCCGGCCCGCCGGTGAGCCGGAAGCACGAGGGACCGCGGGAGCGGAAGAAGGCTCAGCGGACGACGAGTTCGGGCGCGCGCAGGGTGCGTGCGAAGAGCTGGACGAGCGGCAGGAGGCGGTAGCACAGGCCCCCGTCGCCGTGCAGGCTCCACGCCTCCAACAGTTGGGCGTCGACCAGCATTTCCAGCAGTTCCTCCGCCACGTCCGGCCTGGTGTCGAGGAGCGCGGCGCAGTCCCGCGCGGTCAGCCGCGACAGACCGGCCGCGGCCACGACCCGCAGCGCCGTCGCGGCGGCCGGATCGAGCCGGTCCACCACGCTGCGCAGCCCCGCCTGTACGTCCAGGCTGCCCAGCCGCAGTTCGGTCAGCCGTCGTTCGGGCCGCGCCAGCCGGTCGGCGAGCAGCTCGGCCGGCCAGTGCGGGCGGGTCGCCAGGCGCGCTGCCGCGATGCGCAGGGCGATCGGCAGCCGGTCACACGACTCGGCGATGCGTGCGGCGGCCTCGGGCGACGCGGCGAAGCGACCGGGTCCCGCGACAGCGGCGAGCAGCCGTCCCGCATCGGCGGGCGGCAGGACGCCGAGCCGCACCAGCCGGATTCCTTCGAGTGAGGCCAGGTGGGAGCGGACGCCGGTGACGACGGTGCGGCACCCGCCGCCGCCCGGGAGCAGCGGACGCACCTGCGTATCGTCGAACGCGTTGTCGAGGATCACGAGCAGCCCACGGCCGGCTACCAGCGTCCGGTAGAGCTGGATCCGCTCGTCGGCCGCGGCGGGCATCCGGTCGGGTCCGACGCCCAGGGCCTGGAGGAACCAGCCCAGCACCTCCGCCGGTTCGCGGGGGCCGCCCTCCGCCGTGCGCAGGTCCGCGTACAACCGGCCCTGGGGAAAGTCCTCACGGCAGCGGTCGGCCGCCCACAGCGCCAGGGCGGACTTCCCGGTACCCGTCGCACCGGTGACCACGACGTCCTGCTGACCACGGAGTGCGGCGACGACCTCTGCGGTCTCCGTCGCCCTGCCGGTGAAGTCCGCGGGAGCGGCCGGCAGGGTCGCCGGGACCGGCACCCCGCGGCCGGACCCGTCCCCATGCGCGACCGACGGGGGGACGGCCGGCCGGCCGGGCTCGGCCTGATGGCCGGCGGGAGCGGTGTGAGGCACCGGGACGGTGCAGGCGTCGCGTTCCGGCACGGCGGCCGGTTCGAGCATGTCCGTCAGCACCTCCTGGTGGAGGGACCGGAGCAACGGGCTCGGAGTGATGCCGAGTTCGACATCGAGGGCCCGGCGGCCCTCCTCGTAGACGGCGAGCGCGTCGGCCCGGCGGCCGCTGCGGAACAGCGCGGTCATCAGCTGGCCGCGTAACCGTTCGCGAACCGGCTCCGCCGTGACCTGTCTGGTGAGCCCGGGGACCATGTCCCGGTAGCGGCCGAGGGCCAGCGCCGCTTCCCCGTGGTCCTCCAGAGCCGTGAGCCTGGCCTCCTCCATGAGGGGCCCTTCGGCGATCAGCAGGCGTTCGGTGACCCCGGTCAGGGCGGGCCCCCGCCACAGCGCGAGGGCCCGCGCCAGCAGGCGTTCGGCCTCTTCGTAACGCCGGGCCAGCAGTTCGGCGCGCCCCGCGCCCGCGAGTCGCTGGAACTCCGACCAGTCGAGAGAGGCGTCGGTGATGTCCATCCGGTAGCCGGGCCCCTGCCGCTTCAGGCAGACACCGGCGCCGAGGCGTACGCGCAGCCGGGACACGTAGGTGTAGAGCTGTCTGGTACTGGTGATGGGGGGCTCACCGCCCCACAGGACGGCCGTCATCCGGTCGTCGGGCACGACCCGTCCGTCGGCGAGCAGGAGCGTGGCCAGGGTGGTGCGCTGCTTGCGTCCGTCGAGCGTGATCGCATGGCCGTCGTGTTCGGCCGCGACAGGTCCGAGGATCCTGAGGTCCATGAGCGCTGCCCCGTTCGGCGAGCCCGCTCCGGTCACCGGGCCATCTGTTCAGGGACTCTACCGAGCTGGACTTTTCATTCGATTTCGCGAGCTCGAAATCGATCCGGAAAGGCATCGAGAAGAAGGTGCCGGGGAGTGAACCGGGTACCGCGCGGAACGATCGTCCAGCGGCATCCGGACGCCGGCCCTACCGTGCCGGGCGTGACCGCGCGCGAACAGGCCGTGGCCGGCCGCCGCGCATCCGGGGCGTCCCGCCCGGATCAGGGCCTGACCAGTGCGAACAGCTCGTGCGTGACGATGGTCCTGCCGTCCTCGACCAGCAACAGCAGTTGTGCGCAGCGTTTTTGCCACGTCGGCGTCCCCACTTCGCCGAAGAGCGCCTGCGCGGCCCTGAAACTGTCCGCCGCGCCGGCCCGGTCCGCACGCAGCGCCTGAACGCAGCCGAGTACGAGCGCGGCCCGCGCCTCGAGGTAACGGTCGGGCACCGGGGCCGAGGTCGTGGGCGCACGCCGCAGGAGCGCCTCGGTCTCCTGCGCCTTCCCACGGCACCACAGCGCCGCCCCCAGCATGCGCGATGCGTGAGCCTCGCCCCGGCGGTCACCACTGCCCCTGACGAGTTCGGGCGCGCGCCGGGCCGCGGCCCGCACCTGTTGTCCGTCCCCTTCGTGCAGCAGGGCCTCGGCCAGTCCGAGGGTGCTCTGCGCCTCGGCCCGGGCCGTCAGCCGCAGGGCCAGGGGCAGTCGTGCGTGCGCCGGGTCGTACGACCACTGGTCGATTCCCGGAGTGCCGAGCGAGTGCAGCACGACCGCCTCCCCCATGGCGTCGCCGCACCGTACCGCCGCTTCGAGCGCGCGTTCCCCGCGATGGCGCCGGTCCTGGAGGTGGTTACGGTTCCGGAAGAGTTCCACGCTGGTCATGGCCAGGTCCCAGGCGTACGCGGACGCGTCGTACATCACCGCGTGTTCCACCAGGGCGGTGATCGAGACACGTTCGCTCTCGAACCATTCCATGGGATTGCTCAGCAGGTCCTCGACGAGGTCGCCCGGCAGCGGGTGCGGCTGCGCCGGTCCGTGGATGACGGTGCGGTCACCCCCGTAGACACGGCGGTGCGCCTCGTCGGCAAGCCCCAGCCAGGCTCCCCGGGCCCGCCCGGTCGCCGCGAGCCGGTCCGTCTCGCTGTCCTCCGCCTCGGCGCATTCGCGGGCGAAGAGTCTCAGCAGGTCCTGGAAGCGGTAGCGGACAAGGCCGTTGGCACCGCGCAGCGGTTCCAGCAGCTGCGCGTCGACCAGCTGTTCGATGAGGTCCTCGGCGTCGACCGGGTCGATGCCGAGGAGCGCCGCCCCCGCCCAGGCGGCGAAGTCCGGGACGCCAAGGACGCCCAACAGCCGGAACATGCGTGCGGTGTCAGGGGGCAGGTCTCGGTAGCTGAGCCGCAGCCCGGCCCGGACGCCGCGCTCGTCCAGAGTCAGTTCGTCGAGTCTGCGGTGCTGGTCCTCCAGTCGGGCAACCAGGGTGCGGACCGACCAGTGCGGCTTGGCGGCGAGCCGGGCAGCGGCTATCCGCAGGGCGAGCGGCAGTCTGTCGCAGAGTTCGCTGAGGCGTGCGGCACCCACCGGGTCACGGCTGAACCGGGCGTCCCCTGCGACACCGGACAGGAGCGCGATGGCCTCGTCCTGTTCGAGCGAGCCGAGCTGCATGGGCACGAAGCAGTAGTCCCCGGCCAACGCGCTGCCCATGCTGTCCCGGCTGGTGACGAGCACACAGGAGCGCCCGTTGCCCGGCAGCAGGGGCTGTATCTGCTGGAAGGAGAGCGCGTTGTCAAGCACGACAAGCACCCGTCGGCCGTCGAGGACGCTCCGGAAGAGAGCGGTGCGCTCGGCCAGCTCGGCGGGGATCTGTGACCCCGGCACACCGAGCGCGCGCAGGAACGTGTCGAGTACGGCGCCGGGCCTGCGGGGCAGCTCCTCCCCGTCGTAGCCACGCATGTCGGCGAAGAGCTGACCGTCGGGGAAGCGGGCGGCGACCTGATGGGCCCACTGCACGGCGAGGGCGGTCTTGCCGACGCCGCCGGTGCCGGTGATGGAGCCGACCGGCAGCGCGCTGCCGTTCAGGTGCTCCAGCAGCCGGTCCAGCGAGGCCAGTTCGGTGCGACGTCCGGTGAAGGAGGCGACGCTGGGCGGCAGATGGGCCGGCACGGCAGTCGGGGACGCGAGCACCGAGATCTCGGCCGGCAGGCCGAGCTCCGGGGAGTCGGCGAGGATCTGCTCATGCAGTTCCTGCAGCGCGGGGCCGGGAGCGATACCGAGTTCGCCGGCGAGTATCCGCTGTCCCTCGCGGTAGGTCTCCAGCGCTTCGGCGCGGCGGCCGGAGCGGTACTGAGCGAGCA
Source organism: Streptomyces sp. NPDC127177 (assembly GCF_042672475.1). Taxonomy (NCBI): domain Bacteria; kingdom Bacillati; phylum Actinomycetota; class Actinomycetes; order Kitasatosporales; family Streptomycetaceae; genus Streptomyces; species Streptomyces sp. NPDC127177. Next base: position 10,868 of record NZ_JBHXUW010000069.1, on the reverse strand, counting down.
TCAGGTGTGCCTTGACCTGCTCCCGGAGCGGGTGTTCGCGCACGAACCCGCTGAGCTCACCGATCAGCTCCCGGTGCTGCCCGAGCTGGAGTCGGAGTCCGGCCTGCTCCTCGTAGACGTCCAGGCGCATCTCGGTGAGCCGTGCGGCCTCCGCCTCCACACGCTCGGCCAGGACGCCTTCGAGCGCGGGGCCCCGCCACATGGCGAGGGCCACCTCGAAGTGGTCGCGGGCCTCCTCGATCCGGCCCAGGCGGGCCGCTTCCCTCCCCCTGGCCGCCCGGTCCTCGAACTCGACCGCGTCGATGCGGTGTTCACCCGCGTGGAGCACGTACCCGGGGTGGCTCGTGACCAAGAGGTCCTCGACGCCGACGGCGTTCTTGATCGTCTTGCGGAGCGCGGACACACAGATGGCGATCTGATTGCGGGCGGTCACGGGCGGGTTCCCGCGCCAGACCGCGTCGGCGAGGGCGTCGACGGACACCACTCGGTCGGGCGCAAGCAGCAGCATCGACATGATGGTGCGCTGGCGGCCCCCCTGGAGCACGACCGGACGACCGTCGGCGCTGACGTTCAACGGCCCCAGGATCCGGAACACCACCTGACGCACGGACTGCCTCCTGATAGACGCCGCAGCCTTGTCTGTGCGACCGGTTTCGTCGTTGTCCTCGCTGACTAGCAGGGCACAGTCCTCTGCGACGACGGCGTCAGCAAGCCGCTGTCCGGGCCACCGGTCCGTCTCACCGACGGGCCGTCCAGGACCCCGGGGGCCGGAGTGCCGGATCCGGCCGGCACCGGGCCGTGGGGCCACGGCGGGCCGCCTCCTGCGCGTTCTCGGGGGCGGCCAAGGCGGCCAGGGAGCCCAGGAGCGCGGTGGCGGCGGCGATTTCGTCCGGTCCGGGGCTGCCGCTGATCACCCTGAGCAGGGTGGGGCCCAGCGGTCCTGCGAGTGCGAGTACGGACATCAGGACTCCTCACGGGGCGGGTCGCCCGGTTTGCGGGAGGTCGGACCGGCGGGTTCGGCAAGGAGCGTCACGGCCGCCGACGAGCGCGGGCCGGGCGTCCGCGGGATCGATGACGTCATCGACGCGTGCGTGCACGGCGGTGCGGCAGAGGTACCTGAGCTCGGCCCCCGTACTCCTCGGCCAGCTGCTCCCGCACGGTGTCCGGGACATCGGAAGCATGGTCCGGCAGCGGAGGACAACGTTGGCAGCCGGCTCCGCGCCCGGCATGGCGAGCCGGTGCCCGGAGCCGGGTCCGGGCGCGCCCGGGCCCCTCGTTCATCGTCATGACCATCCCTCCTCGTGCCGTTCGGTGCCGCACCACCCCGGCGTCCGGGTGCCACTCCGGGGCGCGTTCAGACCCGGCTCTCGGCGACGACGTCGCAGAGCTCGGTGAGGGCGCGTCGCGCCGGCAGGTCCGGCAGCGCCTCCAGCGCGGCACGGGCGCGGTCCAGCCGTTGCCGCACCATCGTCCGTGCCTCCCCGATCGCGGGAGAGCGGCCGAAGAGCTCCAGGGCGCGACGGTGGTCCGCGGGGTCGGTCACGGAGCCGTCCCCGAGCAGCGTGCGCAGCTCCTGGTCCCCGGGGCTGCTGCCGGCAAGCGCCAGCAGGACGGGCAGGCTCGGGACCCCGGTGAGCAGGTCCCTGCCCAGGTCCTTGCCGGTGAGCTCGGCAAGGGATGTCAGGTCCAGCAGGTCGTCGGCGATCTGGAAGGCGATGCCGAGCTGCTCCGCGTACTCGGTGAGGGCGGGCACGCAGGGGGCGGGTGTGCCCGCCTGAACGGCTCCGCTCACCAGGGACAGCGCCATCAGCGCGGCGGTCTTGCCCTCCGCGACCCGGAAGTAGTGCGCGACGGGGTCCTGGCCGGGCGCCGGGCCCGTCAGTTCCCGCAGCTGCCCGGCCACCAGCCGCTCGGCGGTACGCGCGTTGAGGGCGACGGCTTCGGGGCCGAGGCTCGCGGCAAGCCCGGCGGCCCGTGCGAGCAGCCAGTCACCGCTCAGCACGGCGGCCCGCTCACCCCATCGGGCATGGACGCTCGGGGCCCCGTGCCGGGTGTCGGCACCGTCCATCACGTCGTCGTGATGGAGCGAGGAGATGTGGACGAGTTCCGACAGGACGGCCGCCTCGGTGACTCCGTGCCGCCACGGCTCGCCGAACTCGGCTCCGAGCAGCACCAGCAGCGGCCGCAGCCGTTTGCCGCCCGCCGCCGCGAGATGGGAGGTGAGCGCGGCGACCCTCGGATCGGGTGCGCTGCCCACGCAGTCCTGGAGCCATTTCTCCGCATCTGCCAGGGCAGCGGTGATTCGGAACCGGAATTCGGGATCGTCCGGGACGATCCGGCCGATCAGGTCCTCGGAACGATGCTCCGGCGCGTGTGCGGGGACTTCGCGCATGTGATGAACCTCCACGAGAAATCCTCCATCGCACCGGCGGAACAAATGGTCCGAGCATCGGGCACTACTTTCTGTCCAGGTCAGCCACCGGACAACGGCGCTGACATGAAGGTGCCAGGAGTACGCGGACCTTTGCCCGGCGCTGGATTGTCAGCTTCGTGCCAATCCTTTCCTCCGGTCCGGCCGGAACAGTCACCCGGAAATACCTGCTCGTCCAAACTGTGTGAATGGACGGAGGAACTTCCTCGAAAGATCCCCGAAACCTCCAACCGGCAGTGGACCACGCGTCATTCGCACGCGACAGCGAGTGGACCGGGGCGGACCGGCTTGCGCTCACGGCATGTTGATGCCAGATAGCGCTGCCACTCCGTACGCGGGAGCCGACAGAAGCCGACACTTGCGGGGCCCTGGCATTTCCTCGAAGGAGCACCATGTTCGGAAGGATCGGGCGGTCCGCCGTCAAACACCCCTGGTTGACCATCCTCGCCTGGCTGGTCGCCGCGATTGCGGCAGCCTCGCTGGCGCCACCGCTCAAGGCCGTGAGCGATCAGGCGGAGTTCCTTCCGTCCCACTACGAGTCGGTGCAGGCGGCCAAGGTCCAGGAGCGGGCGTTCCCGCAGCAGGACCAGCCGGCTTCCATCGCGGTGTTCCGGCGCTCGGACAACGCCGAACTCACCACGGCGGACAAGGCCGATGTGTCCAGGATCTCGGCGGCCCTGGACGACGCGGGCCTCAAGAAGATCAAGAAGGTGGAGACCAGCCCGAAGTCGGTGTCCGCCGGCGGTGAGATCGCGCTGGCGAGCATTTTCGCCACCACGAAGGACCCGTACGACGCCGAACTGATCGACTCGGTGAAGGACCTGCGTCAGAAGGCGAAGCCGCTGCTCGACGGCACCTCGCTCCGGATGGGCGTGACCGGCGCGGCGGCGACCGCGCTGGACACCCAGGAGTCCTCCGGCGACACCGACTCCATGATCATGATGGCGACCCTGCTGCTGATCGTGGTGCTGCTCGCGCTCATCTTCCGCAGCCCCCTGATCGCGATCCTGCCGGTGCTGATCATCGGCCTCGTCTTCGGAGTGGCCGTCGGGCTGATCTCGGCCACGTCCGAGCTGGGCGGCTTCCAGGCCGACGCCTCGATCAGCTCCATCCTCATCGTGGTGCTGTTCGGCGTCGGCACCGACTACATCCTGTTCCTGCTCTTCCGCTACCGGGAGTTCCTGCGACAGGGCCGGCCCCCCAAGGAGGCCATGAGCGAGGCCGTGGCCCGCGTCGGCGAAACCATCGCCTCCGCGGCCGGCGCGGTGATCATCGCCTTCCTCGCGCTGCTGCTGTCCAGTCTCGGGATGCTGCGCGCCATGGGCCCGGCGCTGGCGATCGCGGTGGCCGTCACGCTCGTCGCCGCTCTGACCCTGGTGCCGGCCGTCTTCTCCCTGCTGGGGGCCAAGGCGTTCTGGCCGTCCAAGGCCTGGAAGAAGCAGCCGAAGCACGGCCTCGCCCAGCGTGTCGGGTCACTCACCGCCCGCCGCCCCGGTGTCGTGGCCGCCGCGTCCGGCGGGCTGCTCGCCGTACTCGCGGTCGGCGTCTTCAGTTTCACCCCCGAATTCGACAGCACCGGCTCGCTGCCCAAGGACCTGGAGTCCGTCCGGGCCATGGAGGATCTGCAGCGCGGCTTCTCAGCCGGCCAGACCGACCCGACCTGGGTCATCGTCGAGTCGCAGGACGGCGGCCCGCTCGAGCAGACGCAGGTCGACGCGTACGCGAAGAAGCTCGGCGCGGCCGGACTCGGCCAGGTCACGCCGGCCGCACTCGGGTCCAAGGGCGCCGCAGCCCAGATCGGTGTGGTGCTGAAGTACAAGCCGGCCGGCGAGGAAGCCATCGAGTTGGTCTCGGGGAAGCTCCGCGACACCGCCCACGACGCCGCGCCGAAGGGCACGCGGGTGCTCGTGGGTGGCACCTCGGCGGTTCTCGCCGACATCCAGCACGCGACCAACCGGGACTACTCGGTGGTCTTCCCAGCCGCCGGCGTCGCCATCATGATCATCCTGGGGCTCCTGCTCCGGAGCGCTGTCGCCCCCTGGTACCTGATGCTCTCCGTCGGTCTGGGCTTCACCGCGACGCTCGGCTCCACGGTGTGGCTGTTCCAGAGCATCAAGGGTGAGCAGGGCCTGCTCTTCACCCTGCCGGTGATCATGTACCTCTTCGTCGTGGCGATCGGCACCGACTACAACATCCTCATGGTGGCCCGGCTGCGCGAGGAGATCCGGGCGGGCAACACCCCGGCGGAGGCCGTACGGCAGGCCATCATCCACTCCGCGTCCACGATCGGGGCGGCTGCCGTCATCCTGGCCGGGACCTTCGGTGTACTGCTCCTCGCCGAGAACAGCATGCTCCAGCAGATGGGCTTCGCCGTCGCGTTCGGCATCCTGCTGACCGCTTTCGTCATGGCGCTGTTGCTGGTTCCCGCGGTGACGACCATGCTGGGCGACCGGGCCTGGTGGCCGGGTGGCCGGGGCAACGGGTCGACCGGTCACGACAGCACGGAAGGCACGGCCGACTCCGGGACACCGGAACCGGCAACCTCCGCTTCCGTCTGACCCGTTCGGCGGCCCGACGGGTCGTGCTCATGACCACTCGACCGGCACTGCCCGGCGTGCCTGCCGCCCCCCAGGGGTGACAGGCACGCCGGGCGTCGGCCGGTTGCACCAGATACGAGATGACGGGCAGTCTCCCTTCCATGGCTACGGAAACCAGCAGCGCCAAGGCTCAGCCGCCGACCATCACCACTCCCCCTCCGCCCCGTTGGGCCCGCTGGGCGGCACACGCCGTCCCCCTGGCCGCCCTGCCGTCATCGCTCTGGCGCCTCTCGATGACCGTGGGTCTGCCGGTCGGCTACAGCGACGCGGTGCTCCGCTCCGACTACGGCATCCCGGGTTCGGGCTACTTCGTCCTGCCGCTGATCACCCTCGCCCAGGAGGGGGTGGCTCTGCTCACCCTCGGGCTGATCAGCAACTGGGGCCTTGTCGTACCTGGTTGGGTCCCCTTCATCGGCGGCAGACCCGTCCGCCCGATGGCCGCGGTCGTGCCGGCCGCCATCGGCGCACTGATCATGACCCTGGTGACGTTCAGTCAGCTGATGATCTGGGACAGCGTCGACCAGGACACGCTCACCGGCGGCCACCGCGCCTTCATGGGCTGGTGCTACGCCCCGCTGCTGCTGTGGGGCCCGCTGCTCGCCGCCGTCACCGTCTCCTACCACCTGCGGCGCAGGCAGGACCGGTGAACCCCGCGGTACTCGTCCTCCTGGCCGCGCTGTCCCTCACCGTCTTCCTCACCGGTCTCGCCTCGGGCGCCCGGCGCCTGCTCGGCATCAGTATCGGCAAGGGACGCGCCGTGCTCACCGCCGGCGTGGGTCTCGCCACCGGCACCCTGATCAGCAGGCCCCTGCGCGGTGTGCATCCACTGGCCCTGATAAGCCTGGAGATCGGGGTGTCGCTGCTGGTGGCCATGGGTTTCCTGGCCGTGACAGAGGTGCTGGCCCCGGGCCGGACACTGCCCGGCCTGGCGCGGCTGCCGGAGGCGGTGCGCCGCCGCTTCGCCCGCACACGCCGGTACGCCCGGCTCAGCCGGATATTCGTCCGTCACGGGCTCGGCCGGTTCTTCAGCGGCAAGTCGCGGCGGGGGCCCGGGGCCCCCGCCGCTCGGGTCCTGCTGGCGCCGGCGCTGCGCGAGGCCCTGGAGGAGGCGGGCGCCACCTTCGTCAAGCTCGGCCAGGTGATGTCCACCCGCCACGACCTGATGCCCCCCGAGTTCATCGAGGAGCTCAGCAAGCTCCAGGACCAGGCGGCATCGGATCCCTGGCCCGCCGTGGAAGAGGTCCTGACCCAGGAACTGGGCGCACCGGTGGACGAGGTGTTCGCCGCGTTCGACCACAACACGATCGCCGCGGGTTCGATCGCCCAGGTGCACCGAGCACGGCTGCACACCGGCGAACAGGTGGCGGTCAAGGTGCAGCGGCCCGGGGCACGTTCCATTGTCGTGGACGACCTGGACATTCTCTACCGGTTCGCCGCCAAGCTGGAGCAGCACTCCGACTGGGGCCGCAATGTCGGGGCCAAGGCCCTGGCGCAGGGGTTCGCCGTCTCGCTCCAGGAGGAGCTGGACTTCCGGATCGAAGCACGCAACACGCTGTCGGTGGCCGCCGCGATCGAGGCGATCACGTTGGCCCGGGCGACCGACGGCGACTCGGTCATCCGCGTGCCCGGGGTCCACGAGGAACTGTGCAGCCGGGGCGTGCTGGTGACCGAGTGGCTGGAGGGCACACCGCTGCACAGTGTCTCGGGTGTGCTCGACGAACGGGGCCTGGACCGGGACGCGCTGGCCCGGACGATGCTCGAATGCCTGCTGGGCCAGATCATGACCAGCGGGGTCTTCCACGCAGACCCGCACCCCGGCAATCTGCTGCTGCTGGAGAACGGCCGGCTCGGCATGCTGGACTTCGGTTCGGTGGGACGCATCGACCGGTCGCTCCGCTCCACCCTGCGCGGCATGCTTCTCGCACTGCACCGAGGCGACCCGCCCGGCCTCTGCGACAGCCTGCTGGCCCTGGTGACACACCCTGAGCACATCGACGAGCGGCAACTTGAGCGTGCTCTCGGGCAGTTCCTCGCCCGCCACTTCGCCCCGGGCGTCAAACCGGACCGGGAGATGTTCGCCGAGCTGTTCTCGATCGTGGCCCGGTACGGGATCAGCGTGCCGCCGGAGATCGCTGCCGTCTTCCGCGCGCTGGCCACCATGGAGGGCTCTCTGGACCGGCTCGTGCCCGGCTTCGACATCGTCGCGGAGGCCCGCTCCTTCGCGGTCACCGACCATCTGCAGAAGCTCAAGCCCGAGGCGCTGGGGCGGACACTGGCCGAGGAACTCATCAGCGTCCTGCCGATGCTGCGCCGGCTGCCCCGGCGCGTCGAGCGCATAGGCAGCGCCGTGGAGAGCGGCCAACTTGTCGTAGGAGTGCGGGTGTTCGGAGAGCCGGCCGACCGGCGTTTCGTCCGCTCCCTGGTGCACGAGGTGCTGCTGACATTCCTGGGCGGCATCATCGGGCTGGTCGGTGTGCAACTGCTGCGCACCTCCGGCGGGCCCCGGATCAGTGAGGGCCTGGGGCTCTTCGAGCTCTTCGGCTACAACCTTCTGGTGCTCAGCTGTGTGCTCGTGATGCGGGTGCTCTTCCTCATGATCGGCGCTCCGCGCGAACGCTGACGACAGTGGCCCCCGGCACCCGAGGCACGAAGACCTCGGGTACCGGGGGCCACTGTCGGTTCAGTGCTGTGCGGCCGCCTTCTGGTACGCCCTCACGGCGAGCGGTATCACCACGACGAGCAGGACCGTCAGCACGACCAGCGCGGCCGGGATCGGGTGCTGGGCCGGTAGCGCCGATCCGGCGACCCCCTGTTCGTTGCCGAACAGTTCCCGGCCGGCCGACACCACCGAACTCACCGGGTTCCACTCCGCGATCGCTCGCAGCCAGCCAGGGAGCCCGTCCAGCGGTACGAAGGCGTTGGAGAGGAACGCGAGCGGCATCATGATGACGCCGGCCAGGGCGCTGACCGCCTCCACGTTGCGCAGGGTGAGCCCGATCAGGGCGCCCAGCCACGACATCGCGAAGCCCATGAGGAGCAGCAGGCCGAACCCGGCGAGGGTCTTCAGGACGCCGTTGTGCGCACGCCAGCCGATCAGGTAGCCGACGAGTGCCATCACCGCGCAGGTCCAGGTGACCAGCACGGCGTCCGCCACGGTGCGGCCGATGAGCACGGACGAACGGGCGATGGGCAGTGCGCGGAAACGGTCCACCAGACCGTTGTTGAGGTCGTTCACCACACCGACTGCGGTGGTGGTGATGTTGGCGAGCATCACCTGCGCGAAGATGCCGGCCATGATGTATTCCTTGTAGCCGCCCTGGCCCGGCACCTGCATCGCGCTGCCGAAGAGGTAGCCGAAGACCATGACGAACGCCACCGGCATGACCGTGATGCCGAGCAGCTGCTCGGGCATGCGGCGGATGTGCCGCATCTGACGGCCCGCGAGGGCGAATGAGTCGCTCAGTGCCTCGGTCATGCCGGCTCCTTCTCCTTCTGCGTCGTGCTGCCCGCGGTGGTGGCCCCGTCCGCGGCGTCCGGGGTGTCGGCGGCAGGCCCGCCCGTGTGGCCGGTCAGGGCGAGGAACACGTCGTCGAGGGAGGAGCGACGCACAGCGAAGTCCTCCGGCTCGATACCCAGCGCCTCCAGTCCGGCCGCGGCGGTGGCGATGGTCGCCACGCCGCCGGTGAGCGGCACGGACACCGTGCGGCCCTGTTCGTCGAAGACGGGGTCGGTGGGTGACACGGCGGACAGTGCACGCACCACCGCCGGCAGGTCCGCCGCGTCGGCCACGGACACCTCCAGGCGCTCGCCGCCGACCTTGCGCTTGAGCTCGTCGGGGGTTCCGTCGGCGATGACCATGCCCTTGTCGATGACCGCGATGCGGTCGGCGAGCAGGTCGGCCTCCTCCAGGTACTGCGTGGTGAGCAGCACGGTCGTCCCGGCCACCACCTGCTCCCGGATCATGTCCCACAGGGCGAGCCGGCTCGTGAGGTCGAGGCCGGTCGTCGGCTCGTCCAGGAAGAGCACCGGTGGCCGCGCGACCAGGCTCGCGGCGAGGTCGAGCCGCCGGCGCATACCACCGGAGTACGTCTTGGCCATCCGGCCGGCGGCGTCGGTGAGACCGAACTGCTCAAGCAGTTCGGTCGCCCGGACCTTGGCCGCGCGGCGTCCGAGGTGCAGGAGCACCCCGATGAGCTCGATGTTCTCGCGCCCGGTCAGCCGCTCGTCGACGGCCGCGTACTGCCCGGTCAGACCGATGCTCCGGCGGATTTCCAGCGCCTGTGTGGCCAGGTCGTATCCGGCCACGGTGGCCCGGCCCTCGTCCGGGTCCAGCAGGGTGGACAGGATCCGCACGGTCGTCGTCTTGCCGGCGCCGTTGGGGCCGAGCACTCCGAGGACCGTTCCAGCCGGGACGGAGAGGTCGATGCCGCTCAGCGCCTGGTGGTCGCCGTAGCGCTTGCGAAGGCCCTCTGCCGATATTGCCGTTTCCATGACGGCACGCTCCATTTCGTTGCGTCGATTTGTTCGGACTCGCGCCTGTGTCAGGCGAGTTCGATGAGCTTCTGGTGAAGGACCCGGCCTATCTCGGCGGCCGGTTCCGGCTGCAGCAGGTGGCTGTGGTGTGCGTCGACCAGGTGGGTACTGACCGCGCCCGCCACATGCGGCCGCCACGATCCGACCGAGTCGGTCGCCTTGCCGGACGGGGCGTCCGTACCGACGGTGGACACGAACAGCAACAGGTCGCCGTCGAAGCGCCGCGGCCGGTACTCGGCGCTGAGCTCGTGGTTGTTGATGCCCACCTGCATGAACGCCGTGATGTGGCGTTCCTCCAGGCTGCCCAGGGCGCTGTCCCGGCCACGAATGACCTCCATCACCCACTGGTGGTCGAGCGGGCCCTGCGGGACGTCGGCCAGGTCGTAGCCCACGAAGTCGAGCAGGGTCTCCAGTACGTCCCGCTCCGTGGGAAGCGCGTAGTCGTCGTCCTCCCAGGACTGGTCGTACGGCGTCTGGTCGAGGTTGGCGAGCAGCGCCACCTTCTCCCCCGCCTCGGACAGGAGGGTGGCGATCTCGTGCGCCACCAGCCCGCCGAACGACCAGCCGACGAGGTGGTACGGGCCCGACGGCTGGACCGTGCGGATCTGCTCCACGTAGTCCGCCGCCATCTCCGCGACACTCGTCGCGATCCCTCCCTTGCCGTCCAGGCCGCGGGCCTGGAGTCCGTAGACGGGGAACTCGGCAGGGATGTGCTTGAGCAGGGACGAGTAGGGCCAGGAGAGTCCTCCCGCGCCGTGCACGCAGAAGAGCGGAGGCCGCTCCCCCCCGGCACGCAGCGGCATCAGCACCTCGAAGCCGTCACTGTCGGTGCCGGTTCCGAGCTTGTCCATCAGCTGGGCGACCGTGGGTGTCTCGAAGATGCCCCGGTTGCTCAGTTTGACGCCGAGGACGCTGCGAATGCGGCTCACCAACTGGATCGAGGTGATGCTGTCGCCGCCGAGTTCGAAGAAGCTGTCGTCGATCCCGACCCGGTCCACGTTGAGCACCTCGGCGAAGACGCCGCAGAGCACCTCCTCCTGTACGGACCGTGGGCCCCGGCTGCCCGTGGTGACGTCGCGTTCGGGTGCGGGCAGAGCCTTCCGGTCGAGCTTCCCGTTCACCGTCAACGGCAACGCGTCCAGAACCACGAAGGCCGACGGCACCATGTAGTCCGGGAGCGCGGATGCGACGTGTGCCCGCAGCGCTTCGACCTCCAGCACCGCACCCGCGGCCGGCACCACATACGCGACCAGCCGCTTCACCCCCGGCTGGTCCTCCCGCACCACCACCGCGACCTGCCCCACCAC